>JBEEPT010000071.1:0-39760 GCA_041190985.1 Pseudomonadota bacterium | reverse complement strand
AGAAGTCGCGGATCGAGCAGCCCAGACGCTGCTCGATCACGTGATCCGAGTCGATGAAGGGGACGCCCAGCCGCCGGGCGAGCTGGCGCCCGACGGTGGATTTGCCTGAACCGGGCAGGCCGACAAGGACAATGGTCAAGGGAAAAACATCCAGATGAGATCAGCGAGGCCGGCGCCGCACGGGCATAGCTGACCGTCTGGCGCCTAGCATTCAGCGCGGAAGTTTAACCTCCGCCCGCCCGGTCACCCTCGTCAGGGAACGGTCACATTGAAAACGCTGGTTTTGGTCGCCGAACCGACATTCACGTCGACCGTGAAGTCCACGGACTCGCCGCCCGAACAGTTTTCCAACTGTGCCACATGCTCCGTCGGTTCGATGCTGTTGCCTATCGTGGAGCCAAGCAGCGTAGCAGTGCACTGGCTCGCGGAAGGCTTGTGCATCACCACGGAGATCGCCGCGTCGGCCGGCAGGGGATTGCCATTCCAATCGGCAAGCCTGACTTTGATAAACGTCCGACGACTCTCCAGGGCCGACGTCTGGTTATCTGTCGGTATGCTCGCGTCATAGCCGCCGGGCTGTCCAATTTCGCCGCCCGAGAACACGATCACGATCGATCTGCGAACCTTGGTCGGGACATAACGGCTGCCGTCCGGCTTGGTGCCGCTGCCGTTCCATGCCTGGTTGCAGGTGCCGGGTTGCGACAGCCAAACGTTCGAATTGCCAGGACATGCCGAACTGCCGATCGCGGCTGTAGCGATCGGGAATGACACCTCTCCCTCATCGGTATTGTTGCCCCGGTTTTTGTACGCCAACGTCAAGATACCGTCCTCGTTCTTGTCCATGAAGGGCACACCCAGATCCTCAAACAACTCGCCGGGGTCGTAACGGTTATTGTTGTTCTTGTCGACAAAGGATTCCTCGCCATCGGCCATCGCCAGCACCGTGACCCGCCCCGGGCGCGGATCGCCCAGTATGTTACCGTTGACATCCATGGAGCCCAGCGGGCGATACGCTTGGCCGATAAGCGACACCGTGCAACCGCCGTTGCTGATAATGCAGCTGCTGACGTTTGACGAATTGATCTGCCCACCTTCGGTGACGAAGACCACCGGCGTCCCGTTTGGCACCGGGTTGCCCTGTCGATCGGCCAGGTTGACAATGATGTTGACCTTGTCGTTGTTGTACTGGCTTTTCGTAAACCCTCCCCCCACATAGAAATTCAGACGATCCGCCGCGATATCGAAAAAACGCTGCGTCGGCAGACCCGTCTGCACCGTCAGGATGTTGGAATCGGTGTAGATACCGGCAGGCGCCGCCAACGTCGCCCGCACCTGTGCTGTTTCGGGCTGCGTGCCCGCACAGACCGCGAAACTCACCTCGCCGGTCGTCGCAGCTGACACTGCCGTATTACCCGATACCGCCGCGTCGCAGAAATGCAGCCCCCCCGTACCATTGACCAGCGCGGCGCTGACCGTCTGGCCACCGACCGGATTGCCGTTGGAGTCGATCACCTTGAACTTGACCAGCGTACTGTTCGCCCCCACGGAATCCGACTGGTAGATCACCGAAGGACTGGCCTGCACGAACTGGATTCCCGTCACCGGGGCCGCAGCCACCGTGAAATTGGCCGTGACGGACTGCGCCACGCCAGCGGCAAGCGCAGACACGGAGCAACTGCCAGCCCCGGTGCTCTGGATCACTGCTGTGGCTCTGCCGTTCGCATCCACTGCAGCCGTAGCGGGCGAAACCGTACCGCAGGCACTGGAGAACGCGACCGTGACCGAATTGGACGCCGCTGGGGCACCGTTGACGCTCGCATTCACGCTCACGTTCACAGACTGGCCCAGTTGTACAGTTGCCGGCGTGACCGTCAGACCCGACAGAGCCACATTACCTGCAACGATTTGTAGATCGATAGATTTGCTCACCTCGGCACCGTCCACCGTCGCCTTGACGGTGGCAGTCACCGCTCCGCTCGATGTCACAGACGCCGGAGCGATCGCAAACAAGGCCACGCCGAACGCGTCGGTCAGCTGAGAACCCGATTGCGGTGTCACGACCGCCAGCTGACTGTCGAGCGTCACCGCCACACGCTTGAACGACTGCAACACGCCCTTGGCATTCATTAGCGTCACCTTGAGGCTGCGCGCCTCGGTCTGCGACAAGCTGGGTGTACTCAATACCGAGCCGGCAGCATCGACCAGTTGCAGTGTCATGGTTGCCGATGCGGTGGTCCCTGTTCCGGTGCCGCTCCCGGTTCCTGTACTCGCGCCAACCGCCAGCGTGCCAGGATCCCCTCCCCCCCCGCCACAACCGGCCAGAACCAGCGCCGCCACCGGCGCCACAAGCCATCGAAACACTTTCATTTTTTCTCTCCCTTGCTTCTTGTCTCAGCGCGCCGACGTGATCACGTCGGCCAGCGTGCGCGGCGTCAGGAACACCAGCAGCTCGGTCTTCTCGGTCTTGACCACGCGGTTCTTGAACAGGTTGCCCGCCACCGGGATGTCGCCCAGCAGCGGCACCTTGTTGACGTCCTCCTGCTCGGTCGAATTGAAGATGCCGCCGATGACCACGGTGCCGCCGTTCTCGACCAGCACATTGGTCTTGACGCGCTTGGTGTTGATGGCCACGCCGCCGGTGTAGATGGTGCCGGGCGTGTCCTTGGTGACCTCGACGTTGAGGATGATGCCGCCGTCGGGCGTGATCTGCGGCGTCACCGCCAGGCGCAGGCTGGCCTTGCGGAACTGCACCGTGGTCGCGCCGGTCACGCCGGCGGCGGCCTGGTAGGGAATGTCCACGCCCTGCTCGATCTCGGCCAGGGTCTGGTCGGCCGTGATCACGCGCGGGCTGGCCACCACCTTGCCCTTGCCGTCGGCCTGCAGCGCCGAGATCTCCAGGTCCAGGAAGCGGTTGGCCGTCGGGCTGAACAGCGACAGCGCGACGCTGGCCGGATTGGTCGTGCCCAGGGTGGCGGCCGGCAGGTTCAGGAAGCGGGTGTTGGCCGTGGTCAGCGCCGTGCCGGTCTCCAGCGTGGTCGCGGTCACGGCGTCGTAGCTGCCGCCGACGGCCACCCGGTTGCCGCCGCCGACCGAATAGCCGGCGTCGCCACCGCGGATGCCGCGCAGGTCGCTGCCGCCCAGGCGTACGCCCAGCGAGCGGCTGAAGGTGTCGCTCGCCTCGACGATGCGCGCCTCGATCATCACCTGGCGCACCGGGATGTCGAGCTTCTTGATCAGCTCCTGCACCGCCTCCAGCCGCGACGGGATGTCGGTGACGAAGAGCTGGTTGGTGCGCGGCTCCGGCACCACGCTGCCGCGCGGCGACAGGATGCGGGCGCTGGGCATGGCCGCCCCGCTGCCGGCGCTGACCGGCTGGCCCGGCTGGCCCGCCACCTCGCCGCGCAGCTGCGCCGCGATGTCCACCGCCTTGGCGTAGTTCATCTGGAAGGACTGGGTGCGCACCGGCTCCAGCGTCTGCACCGAAGCCTTGGCCTCGAACTCCTGCTTCTCGCGCGCCGCGATCTCGTCCTTGGGCGCGATCCAGATCACGTTGCCGGCGCGGCGCTTGTCCAGCCCGCGGGCCTGCAGGATGATGTCGAGCGCCTGGTCCCAGGGCACGTCCTTGAGCCGCAGCGTCACGTTGCCGGTCACCGTGTCGGAGGTGACGATGTTGAAGTTGGTGAAGTCCGCGATCACCTGCAGCAGGGAGCGCACCTCGATGTTCTGGAAGTTCAGCGTCAGCTTCTCGCCCGAATAGGCCGAGCCCTGGGTCAGCTTGTTGGCGTCGAGCTTCTGCTCGCGCAGCTCGAGCACGAACTGGTTGTCGCTCTGGAAGGCGCTGTGCTCCCAGTGCCCCCTGGGCTCCACGACCATGCGCACCCGGTCGCCGACCTGGGTGGTGGTGATGGTCTGCACCGGGGTGCCGAAGTCGGTCACGTCCAGGCGGCGGCGCAGGCCTTCGGGCAGCGCGGTCTTGAGGAATTCCACCACCAGGTTGCGGCCCTGCTGGCGGATGTCCACCCCGACCTGGTTGTTGGCCAGGTTGACGACCACGCGGCCGGCGCCGTCGGCGCTGCGGCGGAAATCGATGTCGTTGAGCGGCTGCACCTCGCCGCCCCGGCTGTCGGCGAACACCGTCCCCCCGGTCACCGGCGCGCTGCTGGCGACCGGCTCGGGGTCCAGCAGCACCAGCAGGGTATTGCCGTCGATGCGCGTCTGGTAGCCGGTCGAGCGGCTGAGGTTGAGCACCACCCGGGTGCGGTCGCCGGCCTGCACCACGTTGGCCGAACGCAGATTGCCCTGCCGGAGTTCGACCAGGTTGCTGCCCATGCCGTTGCTGGCGCCCGCGAAATCCAGCGCGATGCGCGCCGGCGACTGGATGGCAAAGCCGGTCGGAGCCGCCTGCAGCGGCTCGCTGGTCTCGATCCGTATCACCTCGGCGCCGCCCTGGGTGCCCGCGGTGATGGACTGGATGACCAGTTCGGCGTGCGCCAGACCCGCCGCCAGCAGGGCCGCCAGCAGCAGCGGCAGGCGACGCAGACCGCCCGGTGCCAGGCTCGATATCGTCTTGTTCTTCATTTACGGGTTTCCTCCTGAAGCTGCAGCGTGGCCTGCCGTTCCACCCAGTCGCCGGCGGCGTCCTGGACAATCTCGCGCAGCGTGAGCTCGTTGTCGGCAATCCGGGTGATGCGGCCGTAGTTCTGGCCCAGGTACTGGCCGACGCCGACCTGGTAGAGCAGCTTGTCCACACGCACCAGCGCCACCTTGCGCCTGCCCTGGTCCAGCAGGCCGACCATGGTCATGCTGTCGAGCGGCACGAACTCGAGCGGCTCCTTGCGCCGGTTGAGCTCGGGCCGCAGCAGGGAGTTGTCGCTGGCCGATGCGCCTTCGCTGCGCAGGGCGCTGAACAGCTTCTCCGAGCTGAACGGCGAGAGCGCGGACTCGCCGCCATAGGACTGGGCCACGAAGCGCTTGGGTTCGGCAATCGGCTCCACCCTGGGCGCGATCGTGTTTTTCTGCTCGACCATCCAGAGGCGGATCTCATCCTCGGCCGACTGGCCGCAGGCCGCCAGCAGGAGCGCCAGCCCCCCTGCCGCGGCGCCCAGGATCGGATGGCTGAACCTCATTTGCTGCCCCCCTTCTTCTGCTCGGCCTTCTTCGCGGCCTGCTGGGCGCGGATCTCCTCCGGATCGAGGTAGCGGAAGGTCTTGGCCGTCGTGTCCAGCGTCAGCAGGTTGGGCTTGTTCGCCACCGGCGTCAGCGCCATGTTGTTGAGCGTCACGATGCGCGACAGCGCGGCGACGTCGGCGGCGAACAGGGCAATGTCGTGGTAGCCCCCCGTCACGCGCACGGCGATGGGCTGCTCGGCGTAATACTCCTGCAGGTTGACGCTGGCCGGCCGGAACAGCTCGAACTGCAGGCTGCGGCCCAGGCCGGCCTGGTTGATGTCGGACAGCAGCGCGTCCATCTCGGCCTTGCTCGGCAGCTGCTTCTCGAGCTGGTTGACGTAGACCTGCACCTGCTCGAGCTGCTGCTTGAGCGCCTCGAGGTTGACCGCCTGGCCGAGCTTGACCCGGTAACGCTCGCGCAGCTCGGTTTCCTGCTGGCGCTCGGCTGCCAGCTGGTCATCCAGCCCGCTGAGCCAGAGGTACCAGAGCGCCGCCACGACGGCCACCGCGAGCGCCAGCAGCAGGAGCGCGCGCGGCAGCACCGGCCAGCGCGAGGGGTCGTTGGGGTCCAGCCCCGTGAAGTCGCTGCGTATCCTCTGCCACAGGACAGCGAAGTCAATCGCCGCGGCCGGTTTTGCTCTTGCCATGCTGCGTCCCCTCGCCTCAGACCTTGCCGGCCGGCTTGGCAACCGGCTCCGGCACACTCCCCTCGCCCGGGGCATCGGGTCCGCGCGTGAGCGTCACCCGGATCGAGAAATTCGACACGCGCCGCGCACCGCGCTGCGGCACGTTGACATCCCCGGCGACGATTTCCACCAGCTGCGGCTTGGTCAGCCACGGACTGCGGCTGCCCAGGTTGCGCAGCAGCTCGGAGACCCGCTCCTGCGACTGCGCCATGCCGGTCAGCGTGATGGCGCTGCCTTCCTGCTTCATCGAGTTGAGGTAGATGCCGTCGGGCAGCTGCCTGACCAGCTCCTCGAGCAGGTGCACCGGCAGGTTGCGATCGGCCTGCAGGCTCTCGACCGCCTGCTGGCGCGCCTTCAAGGCGTCGAGCTGGGACTTCAGCTCCGCCACGTCCTTGATCTGGGCGTCGAGCTTGGCAATCTCGGCCTTGTAGATGTCGTTGCGGTTGCGTTGCGCCTCGATGCGGCTCTCGTAGCCAAGCAGGACGCCCCCCGAGATCAGCAGGCCGGCCAGCAGGGCCAGGCCGAGCTGGACGAAAAACAGCTCGCGCCGCCTCTTGCGCGCCGCCTCGCGGTGCGGCAGCAGGTTGATCAGGATCATGGGTGGAACCTCCGCAATGCCAGTCCCGTGGCGACCAGGTAGGAGGTGGACTCGGCCGCGAGCGTGCTGGCCCGCACCGAGGGCGCCAGGATCATGCCGTCGAAGGGGTTGATGACCTTGCAGGCAAAGGCGGTCTGGGCCGCGACCGCCTCGACCAGGCCGGGCAGCGCCGCGCAGCCGCCCGACAGCAGCACATGGTCGACCTTGTTGTGCGGCGTGCTGGTGAAGAAGAACTGCAGCGCGCGGCCGACCTCCTGCCCCAGGCTGTCCATGAAGGGGCGCAGCACCTTGCCGGCGTAGTCGGGCGGCAGGTCGCCGAGCTTCTTCCTGGCATCGGCCTCCTCGAAGGTCAGGCCGTACTGGCGCGAGATCTGCTGGGTCAGCACGGCGCCACCGAACATCTGGTCGCGCTCGTAGATCACGTCGTCGTTGCGTATGACCTGCAGGCTGGTGCTGTTGGAGCCGATCTCGAACAGCGCGATCAGCGCATCCTGCCCCCGGTTGGGCAGTGCCTCGATGACCCGGCCCGCGGCCAGGCGCGAGGCATACGACTCGACATCCATGACCACGGGCGTCAGGCCCGCGGCCTCCGCCAGCGCCTGGCGATCGGACACCTTCTCCTTGCGCGAGGCGGCCAGCAGCACGTCGACGTATTCCGGCGAGCTGGCCGCAGGCCCGATGACGCAGAAATCCAGGCTGACCTCGGCGAGCGGGAAGGGAATGTACTGCGACGCCTCGGACTCGACCTGCTGTTCCATCTCGGCGTCGTCCAGGCCTGCCGCCAGCACGATCTTCTTGGTGATGACCGCCGAGCCCGGCAAGGCCAGTGCGGCGTTGCGGGTCTTGGTGCCGCACTTGCGCAGCAGCCGGCGCAGGACCTCGGCCACCTCGTCGAACTTCTCGACATTGCCTTCGCTGATCCAGCCGCGCTCGAGCGGCTCCATGCCGCAATGCTCGAGAACCAGGTCGCCCTCACGGGTCCGGCCCAGCTCCACCAGCTTGACGGAGGAGGAACTGACGTCGATGCCGAGCAGGGATGCAGGCCCTCGACCGAATAATGACCCGAGTGAAATCAATTCTCTCCCCCCTCACGGAGACGCGACAACCGCGCCCCTCCTGCTTTTTGGACCCATACTAGCAGCAAGAGCCGGGATGTCACAAGATCGGAAGATGACTATCCACACGTCCATTGTTATCAAAGCAACAGACAAACCTCCTGGGGGATAAAGGGAAATGAAAACGGCGCAGCGCCCGGATTTTTATAATCGCGCAGCACTACATACCGCCACCGCATGCCCGCACGCCCACCCCACCAGCCGCCCCAGGGCGGCAAGCACGCCGCTTCCCCCCATCAATCCCGGACTGGCTGGCGCTGGCTGCGTTGGCTGCTCGCCGCCGCCGCCGCCGGCGTGCTGGCGCTGGCGCTGGTCGTGGGCCTGGCGCTGGCGCTGGCCTTTCCCAAGCTGCCCGACGTGGCGGAGCTGGCGAATTACCGCCCCAAGCTGCCGCTGCGCGTGCTGACCGCCGACGGCGAGGTGATCGGCGAGTTCGGCGATGAGCGCCGCAACCTGACGCCGATCGAGGACATCCCGCCCGTGATGATCAACGCGGTGCTGGCGATCGAGGATGCCAGGTTCTACGAACACAGCGGCGTCGACTACATCGGCATGCTGCGCGCGGCACTGGCCAACCTCGGTCAGGCCAAGAGCCAGGGCGCCTCGACCATCACGATGCAGGTGGCGCGCAACGTCTACCTCTCGAGCGAGAAGAGCTATATGCGCAAGATCTACGAGGTCCTGCTGACGCTCAAGCTCGAGGCCCTGCTGAGCAAGGACCAGATCCTCGAGATCTACATGAACCAGATCTTCCTGGGTCACCGCGCCTACGGCTTCGCCTCCGCGGCCCAGGTCTACTTCGGCAAGCCGCTCAAGGAGCTCTCGATCGCCGAGGCCGCGATGCTCGCCGGCCTGCCCAAGGCGCCGTCGGCCTACAACCCGATCACCAACCCCAAGCGTGCCCGCATCCGCCAGCAGTACATCATCGAGCGCATGCTGGAAAACGGCTTCATCAGCGCCGAACAGGCACGCGCGGCCAAGGGAGAGCAGTTGGTGCTGCGTCGCGACAGCGAGCGCCAGCCGGTCCACGCCGAATACCTGGCCGAGATGGTGCGCCAGGTGGTGCACGAGCAGTACGGCGACGAGACCTACACCCGCGGCCTGAACGTCTACACGACGCTGGATGCGCGCGCGCAGCGCGCCGCCTACAGCGCGCTGCGACGCGGCGTGCTCGATTTCGAGCGCCGCCAGCACTACCGCGGCCCCGAAAAGTTCATCGAGCTGCCGCACGACGCCAGGGCGCGCGCCGAGGCCATCGACGAGGTCATCGCCGAGCACCCGGACAGCGGCGAGCTCAAGACCGCCGTGGTGCTCGAGGCCAGCCTGCGCAAGGTGGTCGTGGTGCGCGGCGACGAAGAACCGATCACGATCACGGGCGATGGCCTCAAGCCGGTCCAGTCCGGCCTGGCCGACAAGGCGCCGCCCCAGCTCAAGCTGCGATCCGGCGCCGTGGTGCGCGTGGTCAAGGGTCAAGTCGGCTGGGAGCTGACGCAGCTGCCCGAGGTCGAATCAGCCTTCGTCGCGCTCGATCCGCGCAGCGGCGAGATCCGCGCCCTGGTCGGCGGCTTCGACTTCGAGAAGAACAAGTTCAACCACGTGACCCAGGCCTGGCGCCAGCCCGGCTCCAGCTTCAAGCCCTTCATCTACTCGGCCGCGCTGGAAAAGGGCGTGACGCCGGCGACCGTGGTCAACGACGCGCCCATGTTCTTCAGTGCCGGCACGACCGGCGGCAAGCCCTGGGAGCCCAAGAACTACGACGGCAAGTTCGAGGGCCCGATGACCGTGCGCACCGCGCTGGCCAAGTCCAAGAACATGGTGTCGATCCGCATCCTCCAGACCGTGGGCGCCGACAACGCGCAGCAGTGGATCACGCGCTTCGGCTTCGATGCCGACAAGCACCCGCCCTACCTGACCATGGCGCTGGGCGCGGGCTCGGTCACGCCGCTGCAGATGGCAGCCGGCTACGGCGTGTTCGCCAACGGCGGCCACTATGTCGCCCCGCGCTTCATCAGCCGCATCACCGACCACCGGGGCAAGGTGCTGCAGGAATCGCCGCCGCCGGCGCTGGCCGACACGCCGCAGGTGATCGACGAGCGCAATGCCTTCATGATGAGCCAGCTGCTCAACGAGGTGGCGCGCTCGGGCACCGCGGCGCGCGCCCAGGCCACGCTCAAGCGGCCCGACCTGTACGGCAAGACCGGCACCACCAACGACGCGATGGATGCCTGGTTCGTCGGCTACCAGCCGACCCTGGTCGGGGCGGTCTGGGTCGGCTACGACAACCCGCGCAACCTCGGCAGCCGCGAGACCGGCGGCGGCCTGAGCCTGCCGATCTGGATCTCCTTCATGCAGGAGACGCTGCGCGACGTGCCGGTCGCCGCGCTCCCGGTGCCGCCGGGCGTCGTGCAGGTCCAGGGCGAGTGGTACTACGACAACTACGCCCCGGGCAACGGCGTGGCCAGGCTCGGCGGTGGCGAGGGAGAAACCGCGCCGCCCGAGTCGGACGAGAAGCGCGGCATCCTCGACCTGTTCAGGAACTGAAGACGAGCGCCTGGCCGGCCTGGGCGCTGGCCTCGCGCGCGAGGTGGGCGAAGAACTCGCCCGCGCCCTTGGTGTCCTGCCACTGGCTGCCGTCGAACTTGTAGTGGTAGCCGCCCGAACGCGCCGCCATCCAGATCTCGTGCAGCGGCTTTTGCAGGTTGATCACGATCTGGCTGCGGTTGGCGAAGGTCAGGGTGATCATGCCGCCGACGCGCTGGTTGTCCACGTCGGCGTCGGTCTCGTCGTTGATGCGGTCGCAGGCGAGCTCTATCGCCCTGAGCACCGCTTCCGCGCGGTCCATGTATTCGAGGTCGGTCATTACAATCCCGTGATGTTTGAAATCCGGCGAATTTTAGGGGCGCCCCGCTCCGGAGCCCGCATCCCTGCTGGCGCCAGGGTCAAGCGCCGCGCATGGCTGACCCTGGGCGCGCTGGCCCTGCTGGCGCAGGCCGGCTGCGGCCAGAAGGGCCCGCTCTACCTGCCCGACGGCCGGACCTCGACCGCGCCGCCGCCGGATACCGTCAACACCACCATCCGACGCTAGACCACCATGTCCCAACTCGCCCAGGCCCAGGCCGACCTGCCCGCCCGCCCCCACATCGACTACCGCGACGGCCAGCTGATGGTCGAAGGCGTGGCCGCCGCCGATCTGGCGCGCGAGCACGGCACGCCGCTGTTCGTCTACTCCCAGGCCGCCATGCTGGACGCCCTGGCCGCCTACCAGCGCGGCTTCGCCGGCCGCGACGCCCTGATCTGCTACGCCATGAAGGCCAACTCGACGCTGGCCGTGCTGCGCACCTTCGTGCAGGCCGGCTGCGGCCTGGACATCGTCTCGGGCGGCGAGCTCGAGCGCGCGCTGCGCGCCGGCGTCGATCCGGCCAAGGTGATCTTCTCGGGCGTGGGCAAGACCCGCGCCGAGATGCGCCGCGCGCTCGAGGCCGGCATCGGCTGCTTCAACGTCGAGAGCCTGCCCGAGCTCGACGTGCTGAGCGAAGTCGCCGCCGAGATGGGCCTGCGCGCGCCGGTCAGCCTGCGCGTCAACCCCGACGTCGACGCCAAGACCCATCCCTACATCTCGACCGGACTCAAGGGCAACAAGTTCGGCATCGCGCACACCGAGGCGCTGGCGGCCTACCGCCACGCCGCCGCCCTGCCCGGCCTGCGCGTGACCGGCATCGACTGCCACATCGGCTCGCAGATCACCGAGACCTCGCCCTACCTCGACGCGATGGACCGCGTGCTCGACCTGGTCGACCAGATCGAGGCCGCCGGCATCACGCTGGAGCACATCGACTTCGGCGGTGGCCTGGGCATCAACTACCGCGGCGAGACCCCACCGGCAGCCGACGCGCTGTGGCAGCAGCTGCTGGCCAAGCTCGACGCGCGCGGCTACGGCCGGCGCAAGATCGTCATCGAGCCGGGCCGCTCGCTGGTCGGCAACGCCGGCATCTGCCTGACCGAGGCGGTCTTCCTGAAGCCCGGCGAGCAGAAGAACTTCCTGATCGTCGACGCGGCGATGAACGACCTGCCGCGTCCCGCCATGTACGAGGCCTACCACGCCATCGTGCCGGTCGCGCCGCGCGAGGGCGAGGCACAGACCTGGGACGTGGTCGGCCCGGTGTGCGAAAGCGGCGACTGGCTCGGCCGCGACCGCAGCCTGAACGTGCAGACTGGCGACCTGCTGGCGGTCTGCTCGGCCGGCGCCTACTGCATGAGCATGTCGAGCAACTACAACACGCGCGGACGCGCGGCCGAGGTGCTGGTCGCCGGCCAACAGGCGCGACTCGTGCGCGCCCGCGAATCGATCGACGACCAGCTGCGCCTCGAGCAGTTCTGACGACACCCGCGTGGGCGGCATACCGCCCACGCCATGGCCGTCGGAACGTGACGACGGCCTGCCCTGCCGGCCCGACAGGAAAGTCCAAATATGGAACAAAAACTCCATCAACCCAGGACACCGGCGACAGAAGCACCCGACGCGCATAGTGCAAAACATCACACATTTGCACCAACCTCCGCTAGACTAGACCCCCAGGGAGTGGCGTAGCAAACAATACGCCCGGTCAATTCGCCCAGCCCTTCCTTGAAGGGGTTGCGGACAACAGCATCGGGATGGATCATCGTGAAATCGGTCGGATTCCTGCAGGCAGCCAGGCGTCATGCGCCAAGGCGGCGCCGCGCTTCAGGCTTCACGCTGCTCGAACTGATGGTCACCGTGACCATCCTGGCCATCGGCGCGGCCATCGCCGCGCCCTCCTACTCCGCCATGATCAAGCGCAACCGCAGCAGGTCGGTGGCATCCGAACTGCTGGCGGCGCTCAACCTGGCGCGCTCCGAGGCGGCGCGGCGCGGCCAGCCGGTCACCGTCTGCAAGAGCAGCGACGGCAGCAGTTGCGCCGGCAGCAGCATCCAATGGGACAGCGGCTGGATCGTCTTCGTCAACGAGAACGCCCAGACCGAAGGTTCGCCGGCCGTACGCGACAGCGGTGAACTCATCCTGCTGGCCCGGCAGAACCTGCCTGGCGGCGTCACGGTACGCCCCAACAACAACCTGGCGAACTACCTCACCTATTCGCGCACGGGGCTGGCCAACCAGATGGGGACCTTTGCCGTCTGCTCCGACAGCGACGAAACCAGGGCACAGGCGATTGTCGTCGACTTGACACGCGCCCTGCTGACGAGCGACAGCA
This sequence comes from Pseudomonadota bacterium, assembly GCA_041190985.1. Lineage (GTDB taxonomy): Bacteria > Pseudomonadota > Gammaproteobacteria > Burkholderiales > Burkholderiaceae_C > Malikia. Next base: position 26,962 of record JBEEPT010000071.1, on the reverse strand, counting down.
ACGGCAACGGCATACCCGAGAAGGCCGACACGAACGGCAACCTCGTCGACATCGGGAGCTGCGAGAACCCATGAAGCCACAATCTTCAGGACAACGAGGCGCCAGCCTGATCGAGGTGCTGGTCACCATGGTGATCATGGCGGTCGGCCTGCTCGGGCTCGCCGGGCTGACGCTGGCCAACGCGCGCAGCAGCAAGAACAGCTTCTACCGCACCGAAGCCACCTTCCTGGCGCACGACATCCTGGACAGCATACGCGCCAACAAGTCGGCCCTCAATGCCTACGTGACCGGCATCAACGACACGCCCAGTTGCAGCGCCAATCCGGGTACGCCCGACGCGGTGGCCGCCTGCGACCTGGCCGCCTGGAAGGCCAGGCTGGCCGGCGCCCCGGGGCTGGACCAGAACTACGACGGCACGGCCGACTGCAGCGGCGGCAGTTGCACGCCGGGCCTGTACGGCCTGCCCGACGGCGCGGGTTCGATCTCGGTCAACGGCCAGGTGGTGACGGTGCGCATCGAATGGAACGATCGCCGCAACATCGCCGTCAACCCGGCCGACCCTTGCAGCGAGACCGACACCCGGCCGGCCTGCTTCCAGACCATGGGGGGCGTGTGAGACCGCTGGCGCGCAGCCGGGGCCTGACCCTGGTCGAACTGCTGGTGGCGATGAGCATCGGGCTGGTCGTCGTGGGCGCGATGGCGGCGCTCTACGTCCGGACCGCGCAGAGCAACCGCCAGCTCGAGGCCCTGGCCAGGCTGCAGGAAAGCGCGCGCTACGCCTTCGAGGTCCTGGGCTACGACATCCGCCTGGCGGGCTACACCGGCTGCTACGTGCCGAACCAGCCCACTGCGGCCAACTTCGTCAAGAATGGCGCGAACTACTGGTGGAGCAATATCAACCAGCCGCTGTACGGGCAGGACGAGGCCGCAGACAACAACGCCGCTGGCGACAGCGGCTTTCCCAAGGTGGCCCCGGGCGCCTACGGCCCCAAGGCGCTGCGCGGCGACACGCTGGTCGTGCTGCGCGCCAACATGGAGGACAACCTCGGCACCGTTGGCGACTACTACCTCGATACCGGCACCATCTCCTTCACGGATCCGAACGGCACGGGATTCAAGAAGGGCAGCCTGCTGCTGCTGACCGACTGCAGGAGCCAGACCGTGCTGTTCCAGAAGACCGGGCCGGCGGATCCCGCCCCCACCGCCCCGATCGAACATGCAGTCGGCATGGGCAGTCCCCTGTCGCCGGGAAATTGCGTCACTGACCTCTACGTCACGAGCACTTGCCCCGTTTCGTCGGGCCCCACCCTGTCTGGCTCCACGCCGACGCCCCCCGCCCCGATGAACGTGAACGGCGCCCGACTGGCCGCGCTCTCGGCGCACGCCTACTACCTGCGCGCCAGCCCCTACAAATACCCCAACAGCAGCCAGAGCATCCCCGCGCTCTACCGCCAGACGCTGGGCACGACTTCCGGCCAGGTGAGCACCACGGCGGAGGAACTGGTCAGCGGCGTCACCGACCTGCAGATCCAGTACGGCCTAGGCAGTATCACCGACGGCAAGAGCGAGATCACGTCCTATTCGAACGCGTCGGAAGTCACCGACTGGAGCAAGGTGCTGGCGGTGCGCGTGACCCTCACGCTCGAAAGTCCGGACGACAGCGTGCGCGCCGATTCCCAGAGCTTCCGGCTCGGCAACGGCGCCACCCTGAGCGACCGGCGCCTGCGCCGCAGCTACACCACCACCTTCGGCATCCGCAACCGGCTCACGGTTCCGCCACCGGTGCAGACGCCCTCATCGCCGCCAATTTACGGGTCATGAAGCCACGCCCCGCCTCCCTCCGTCGCGCCGGCAGGCATGCCCAGCACGGCTTCGCGCTGCTGACCGGCCTGATCATGCTGCTCATGGTCAGCCTGCTCGGCCTGGCCGCCGCGCGCGGCATACGCCACGAGACGCAGATGGCCAACAACACGCGCGAGCGCGACCTCGCCTTCCAGGCGGCCGAAGCCGCGCTGGCGGACGCCGAGAGCAAGCTCCAGACCGTCTACCACGACAACGTCAAGGCCAACGATTTCTCGCGCGCCGGCCTGATCGACCGCTCGACCGCGAGCACCGAGGACAAGATCAAGCCCACGACGGCCAGGTACTGGACCGACGCCGCGCCGAACGGCTACGGCTGGTTCGACGCCAGTGGCGCGGTGGACACGGGCAAGTCCATCGTTTCCAGCCAGACCGTCGCCGGCGTCGATCAGCAGGCACGCTACGTGGTGGAGTACCTGGGAACGATACCGCCTCCCGTCCTCAACCCGCCGTGCTCACTTCCCACCTACCGCTACCGGCTCACGGCACTCGCCGTCGGCGCCGCCACGGGGGCGCGCAAGATCGCCGACACCCGGGTGATGCTGCAGAGCGAAGTCATGTTCTGCCCGATCTGAACAAGCACCAGAGGGAGCCTGGCCACGATGAAGAAACCCCATTCCGGCTGGATCCTGCTGGGCACCCTGCTGCTGGCGGGATCCTCGATTGCCCTGACGCTGTCGGACCTGCCGCTGTTCGTGACCGGCAGCGTGGCGCCCAACGTGGTGCTGACGCTGGACGACTCCGCCAGCATGCGGCGCGCCTACCTGCCGGAGATCTGCAAGAACGACGACGTCTGCGCGGACCTGGACAACCGCTGGAGCAAGTCCTCCTATGCCAATTCGCTGTACTACAACCCGCAGCTGATCTACCCGGCACCGCTCAACGCGGACCTCAGCCGGCTGGACACCTCCTTCACCAAGGCCTGGCGCAACGGCTTCTACACCGTAAGCAACCCCAACAACTACATCAACCTGGCCACGGGATACCGGCCGACGGCCGTGATGCAGATGGGAAGCAACACACTCAACTGCAAGAACAGCAACAGCGGGTCGTCCAACATCAACGAGTGCTACATGGGGCATTTCTCGCAAGACCTGGCGGCGCTGGGCTTGACGGACAAGCAAGCGGACCGCCCCACCTACGCCTACTACTACAACTACGACGCCAACCTGCAGGGCTGCAGCGGCAGCAAGTCCGACAACGCCTGCTACCGGCTGATCAGGGTCGGCAGTGCTTCCGGCCCGGGCAACACGGACGAGCGGCAGAACTTCGCCAACTGGTACTCCTTCTACCGCACGCGCAACCTGACCGTGATCTCGGCCGCCTCGCTGGCCTTCGCCGAACTGGACCCCAGCGTGCGCGTGGGCTGGCAGGCGCTCAACAGCTGCCGCGGCTCGGAGACCTCCTTGCTCACGACCAGCTGCGACGGCTGGAGCGGCGGCAACGGCAGCAACGCGATCAAGGAATTCCGCGACACCCAGCATCGGCAGGACTTCTACGACTGGCTGTTCGCGCTGCCGTCCAATGGCGACACGCCGCTGCGCCAGGCCATGATGCGCGCCGGCGACTATTTCAGCATGACCAGTGGCGCTGACAGCCCCTACAACAACATCCCGGGAAATGCCAGCTCCGGCCAGTATGACTGCCGGCGCAACTTCCACGTCATGATGACGGACGGGGTCTGGAACGACAACGTCAACGGCGGGGGCAACCGCGACAGCACGAGCACCAGCCTGCCCGCGTCGGCCGGCAGCTACAACCCCGACAGCGCCTACTCGCGCGTCTACCGCGACGACTCCAGCGATACCCTGGCCGATCTGGCCTTCAGGTACTGGTCCACCGACCTGGCCCCCACGCTGGACGACAAGCTGACAGCGATCAAGGACGCGCAGGACTCCTACGACCTGAGCGGCGCCTACGGCCAGGGCGACGGCAACCGGGACAGGGACGAGCAGGTCTACTGGAACGCCAGGAACAACCCTGCGACCTGGCAGCACATGAGCAATTTCACGATCGGCCTGGGCCTGAGCGACTACCTGGGCGCGGTCGGGCTGAACTGGGCCGGCGACACCTACAGCGGCAGCTTCCTCGACATCGCCAACGGCCGCCAGACCTGGCCCAGGGTACAGCTGGGCATGGGCGAGTCGGCGCCGGGGAGCGCCGTCTATGGCCTGAGCACGCACGACCTCTGGCATGCCGCGGTCAACAGCCGCGGCCAGTTCTTCAGCGCCGAGTCGCCGGCGGCGCTCAAGGATGCCTTCGCCTCCTCACTGCGCTACATCAGGTCCCAGACCTCGACGGCGGCGGCTCTGGCGGCAAACTCGACCCAGGCCGACGCCGACACCCAGATCTTCAAGGCCCAGTTCGACACCTCCAAGTGGAACGGCCAGCTCTTCGCCTACCGCTTCGACAAGAGCCAGGGCGCCCTGTCGGCGGTGCAATGGAGCGCCGCCGCCGCGATGCCCGCCCACTACGACCGCAAGATCTTCATGCGCACCGCCTCCGGCAGCGCGGACTTCGCCTGGAACAACCTGAGCACCAGCCAGAAGAGCGCGCTGAACCAGAGCGACAACCTGGGCTCGGCCCGGCTGAACTGGCTGCGCGGCGACCACAGCCAGGAACTGCGCTTCGGCGGCAGCCTGCGCAACCGCGAAGTCAAGGCCTTCGAGAAGCTCAAACCCAGCGATCCAGGCTCATGGGAGCTGGGCGACATCATCTCCTCCGATCCGCGCTACGTGGGCACCGACCCCGAGGGCTACGACAGCCTGAGCGGCTACAAGGACTTCGCCAAGTTCAAGGCCGCGCGCATGCCGGTGATCTACGTCGGCGCCAACGACGGCATGCTGCACGCCTTCGCCGCCCCGAGCGACCCGACGCAGTCGGGCGCAGGCAAGGAGCTGTTCGCGGTGATCCCGAACGGCGTGTTCGGCAATCTCGCCCAGCTCGCCAACCCGGGCTATGTCCACCGCTACTACGTCGACGGCTCGCCCAGCAGCGGAGACGCCTACCTGAACAACGGCAACTCGCACAGCTCGGGCTGGAACACGGTGGTGCTGTCGGGGCTGCGCGCCGGCGGCAAATCGATCATCGCGGTGGACGCGACCTTCGCCGGCGGCACGAGCCAGGTCAAGGCTGAACAGTTCATGTGGGAATACACCGAGGCCGACATGGGCTTTACCTTCAGCCAGCCGCAAATTGCCCGCCTGAACGACGGCAGCTGGGCGGCGGTGTTCGGCAACGGCTATCCGGACCAAGCCAGCAACGGCGGCGCCTTCCTCTACCTGGTCGACCTCAATACCGGCACGCTGCTCAAGAAGATTCGCGCCAGTGCCGGCGTGCCCGGCAGCGACAACGGCCTGTCGACTCCGACCCTGATCGACAGCAACGGCGACGGCATCAAGGACTATGCCTACGCGGGCGACCTGCAAGGCAATATGTGGAAGTTCGACCTCAGCGCCAGCAGCAGCTCGGGCTGGGGCGTAGCCAACGGCGGCGCGCCGCTGTTCGTGGCGCAGGATGCCTCGGGCAACCGCCAGCCGATCACGGTCCCGCCCGCCGTCGTGAAGGAGGCGTCGGTGCGGGGCTTCAGCTGGTGGGTGCTGTTCGGCACCGGCCGCTACCTGTCCAGCGACGACCTCGGCAGCACGAGCATGTCACGGACGCAGAGCTTCTACGGCCTGTGGGACAACGGCGGCTCGATCAGCGGCCGCTCCAGCCTGGTGGTGCAATCCGTCACCGGCACCAGCACGCTCAACGGCTACAACGTGCGCCTGAGCACCGACAATGCCGTCGACCTCGGCACCAACACGCGCGGCTGGTACATGGACCTGCCGAGCAGCGGCGAGCGGGTGGTTTCGCCGGCCATCACCGTGTTCGACAACGTGGACGCCTCCCGCAACCGGGTCATTTTCGTGACCAATATGCCTGCCAGCGACCCCTGCACGGGCGGCGGCACCAGCTGGCTGATGGAATTGCACTTCAACGGCCGGCGCCCCTGGACCCCGGTGTTCGACCTCGACGCCAACGGCCAGTTCGACACCCTGGGCGGCAAGCTGCCCCCGATCTCGGGGGTGCAGGCCAAGGACGGCTTCGGCATCATGGCCATGCCGACCTGGATCGACAAGGACACCGAGTTTGCCTACAAGCTCACGCCCGGAACCGAGAAGGGCGAGATCGCGGTCATCCGCAACAAGGGCCGCGGCAAGGCGGGCCTGACCCGGCGGGTATCCTGGCAGCAGCTGCTGTGAATAGGAGCGTGCGGTGAATGCGAACCGAAGGAAAATCGCACCGCAAGCGGCGCGCGGATTCACGCTGATCGAGGTCATGGTGACGGTCGCGATCGTCGGCATCCTGGCCACGATCGCCTACCCGTCCTACAGCACCCATGTGGCGCGCGGCAAGCGCTCGGACGCGCGCGCCGCCCTGCTGGAAGATGCCCAGTTCCTCGAAGCCCAGTTCATGAGCAACGGCTATTACTCCACCGCCAAGGACAGCAACACGGCGTCGGCGCTGCCCGTGAGCCGCGTGCCGCGCAACGGCGGCAGCGCGACCTACAACATCACGGCCACGGTCAGCAACACCAGCTACACCTTGAAGGCCACACCGACCGGCACGATGGCAAGCGACAGGTGCAAGAGCTATGGCCTGGACCATATGGGCAAGCAGTCTCTGTGGGACGGCAGCACGCAGGTCAGCGACGCGGCCCTGGTGGCCGAGTGCTGGAACAAGTAGGCTCGCGACGTCAGCGCGGCGGCGTGCGCAGTCTGTGCAGCACGCGCCAGCCCAGCAAGACGGCGATCAGGCCGGCATACCACCAGACTTCGGCATAGTCGTGCTTGCCCGCGCGCATCCAGAAGAAATGCAGCAGCGCCAGCAAGGCTATGCCATAGACCGCCCGATGCAGTGCGCGCCAGCGCTGCCCGCCCAGCCAGCGCACCGCACGATCGAAGGAAGTCGCTGCCAGCGGCGTCATCAGGGCCAGCGCCGTCATGCCGGCGGCGATGAAAGGACGCTTGACGATGTCGGCCGCGATCACCTGCGGATCCAGCCCCATGTCCAGCCAGGCCCAGGCCAGCAGGTGGACGCAGCCGTAGCCAAAGGACCACAGCCCCAGGCCGCGCCGCCAGCGCGCCAGCGCGTTCAGTCCGAGCGCTTGACGCAAGGGCGTCACGGCCAACGTCAGGCAGAGCAGGCGCAGCGTCCAGTCGCCCAGGCCGCGGATCAGCGCCTCGGCCGGATTGGCGCCCAGGCGATCGGCCAGCGCCGCCCACAACAGCCAGGCCAGCGGCAGGCCGCAGGCAGTCAGCATGGCGAGCTTGACGCCAGGCCGCAGCAACAGCGCGTTGCAGCGCGCAGCCAGGTCGTCAGCCGGCATGCGGAGCTGCTGCAAAGGAGGCGTCTGCGCTCATCGTTCAGAAGAACTTGCGCAGGTCCATGCCGGAGTAGAGATGCGCGACCTGCTCGGCATAGCCGTTGAAGGGCAGGGTCGGGCGGCGCTTGGCGAACAGGCCGCCCGGCTCGCCAAGGCGGCGCTCGCTGGCCTGGCTCCAGCGCGGATGCGGCACGTCGGGGTTGACGTTGGAATAGAAGCCGTATTCGCCCGGCGCCGCGGCATTCCATGCCGTGCGCGGCGGCTGCTCGACCAGGCGGATCCGGACGATGGACTTGGCGCTCTTGAAGCCGTATTTCCAGGGCACGACCAGCCGCAACGGCGCGCCGTTCTGGTTCGGCAGCACCTCGCCGTAGAGGCCGAAAGCCAGCAGCGTGAGCGGGTGCATGGCTTCGTCCAGCCGCAGCCCCTCGACATAGGGCCAGTCCAGCACGCCGGCGCGCAGGCCGGGCATGGTGGCGGCATCGGTGTGCGAGACGAACTCGACATATTTCGCGCTGCCCAGCGGCTCGACGCGCCGCAGCAGCTCGGACAGCGAATAACCGATCCAGGGTATCACCATGGACCAGCCCTCGACGCAGCGCAGGCGGTAGACGCGCTCCTCCAACGGGGCCAGCCGCAGCAGCTCGTCGATGTCGAAGCGGCGCGGCTTGCCGACCAGTCCGCCGACCTCCACGCTCCAGGGCCGGGTCTTCATGGCCGGCGCCAGCCGCGCGGGATCGGACTTGTCGGTGCCGAACTCGTAGAAGTTGTTGTAGCCCGTGACGTGATCGTAGGGCGTGGCCGGCTCCAGGCTCAGCGCGCCAGCGACGCCGGAACGCGTCGCCGCCAGCGGCGCGAACCGGCCCGGCCGCGACAGTGCGCCGGCGCCGACACCTGCCGCAGCCGGCTGGCCGAATGCGGATGGCAGGCCCAGCGTCGCCATGCCGCCCACGGCCGCAAGCTGGCGCAGCAGTTCCCGGCGCTGCCGCCAGACGGCGCGCGGGGTGAGTTCGCTCGGCGCGGGCGCACGGCCCAGCTCGGATCGTCTTGTCGGCATGTTGTCGGCTCCTGTACCGGCCACCGGGCCCGCAGGCGACAAGTTAGCAAAAAACGAGGCACGCCGTGCTTCCGCTGAGGGAACCCTGCGGGCCGCGTGGTTTCCGGGCCAGCTGCGATCAGAGCTCGCCGTAGCTGTGCAGGCCGCTGAGGAACATGTTGACGCCCAGGAAGGCGAACGACGTGACCGCCAGGCCGCTGAGCGCCCACCAGGCCGCCACGGTGCCGCGCAGGCCCTTCATGAGCCGCATGTGCAGCCAGGCCGCGTAGTTGAGCCAGACGATCAGCGCCCAGGTCTCCTTCGGGTCCCAGCTCCAGTAGCCGCCCCAGGCCTCGGCCGCCCACAGCGCGCCGAGCACGGTCGCGATGGTGAAGAAGGCGAAGCCGACCGCGATCGCCTTGTACATCACGTCGTCGAGCAGCTCGAGCGCGGGCAGGCGCTCGGCGATGCGGCGACGCGCTGCCAGGATGCCGCCGACGATCAGCGCCGAGACGCCGAAATAGACGAACCAGTAGCTGCCGCCGGCCTGCGCCGCGCCGCGGCGGAACACCAGGGGCTCGAAGCACAGCACGATGCCCAGCAGCCACAGCGGCGCGAGCTTGTACCAGCGGGTCTCGCCGGCGGACTGCTTGATCAGGTAGGCGAAGGCCAGCATGGCCGACAGCGCGAAGGTGCCGTAGCCGATGAAGTTGGCGGGCACGTGCAGCTTCATCCACCAGCTCTGCAGCGCGGGCACGAGCGGCTGGATCTGGTGCGCCTCGCGCACCACGGTGTACCAGAGCAGGAAGCCGACCGCGGCGCTGACGACCAGCATGACGAAGGCGCCCATGCGCCGGGTCTGGTAGCGGTCCTCGTAGTAGAGGTAGAAGGCGGCGGTCAGCCAGGAGAACAGCACGAAGACCTCGTAGAGGTTGCTGACCGGGATGTGGCCGATGTCGCGCCCGAGCAGATAGCTCTCGTACCAGCGCACCAGGCTGCCGACCAGCGCCAGCGTGACCGCGGCCCAGGTCAGGCGCGAGCCCAGCCGCTCGAAGCCGTCGCCCTGCCCGCGCGAGAAGACGCCGCCCCAGTAGAAGGCCGTGGCCATGAAGAACAGCATGCTCATCCACAGGATGGCCGACTGGCTGGACAGGAAATACTTGAGCAGGAAGGCCTGCTCGGCGCGCGCCAGGTCGGGCTGGCCGCCGGCCTGGTAGAGCCAGAGCGCGAGCAGCGCCAGTGCCGCCGCCGCCACGGTGAGCAGGCGCACCGGGCGCCAGAACCAGGCCAGCGCGACCAGGGCGGGCACCGCGCCGACCAGGATGGCCTTCTCGTAGCCGTCCATGTAGGCGCCGTAGAGCCCCCAGGCGAGCACGCCGCCGGCGAGCACCAGCAGGGCGTAGAGCCAGTCCCAGCGGTCGCGGCGCGCGAAATAGCCGGGCGACAGCTGGAGATCCAGGGTCTGGGTGGTGGCGGTCATGATTTCACCTCGGTGGATTGCGGCAACAAGCGGGCCTTGAGCATTTCGAATTCGCGGTCGGCGTCCAGCGTCTTGCGGTTGCTCGACAGCGCCAGGGTGGCGCGCAGGCCACCCTGCGGCTGCGGCGCGAGCCAGACCCAGAGCCGGCGCTCGCGCACGTAGAGCATCGCGAACACCCCCAGGATCAGGAACAGGCAGCCGCTGTAGACCACGGTCTTGCCGGGCGCGCGCGCGACCTGGAACACGCTGGCCTGGACCTGCTCGAAGCTCTCGAGCTGGAAGACCAGCGGCACGGGATAGAAGAAGCTGTCGCTCAGGGCCAGCAGGGCCTGGGTCATGAAGGCGGCCGTGGCGTCGTCGCGCGGCAGCGGCGCCAGGCCGGCCTTTTCTCGGCTGAGCTGGACCAGCTCGAACAGGGAACCGTTGAGGATGCGCAGCAGCATCTCGCCGGCGCGCTCGCGCTCGGGCTGCGGCACGTTGGTCTCGATGAAGCGCGACAGCGCTGGCACGCCGCCCGGCACGTCGGCGGCGGAGCGCTCGGCCCCGGCGAACAGGCCCAGCGCCCGGGCTGCCGAGCCCTCCAGCGCCTGGACCAGGTCGGCGCGCTGGCGGTCGGCCGCCCCGGCGGCGTAGCGGCGCACCGCCTCGCGCCGCAGCGCGGGGTCGGCCAGCGCGGCGCGCAGGCGCAGGAAGCCGTCCATGCCGTCCCGTTCGTCGACCGGCAGGCGCAGGTAGCGAAACGGCTCGGACGGGGTGTCGCGCACGCCGAGCAGGAAGACACGGCGGCCGTCGATCTCCAGCGGCAGCATGTAGTTGTTGAATTCGCGCGCCTGGCCGGCCGCGTCGCGCAGCTTGTACGACACGCTGGGGCCGACGTTGCGCTTGTCCTGGCGGGAGGCGGTCTTGCTGCCGGCGCCGAGGTGGCTCTCGATCTCCTGGCGCAGGTCGACCTTGCGCACGTCGGCGCCGCCGGCCTGGGGCTCGGCCAGGTTCTCCACGTTGATCACGCGCAGGCCGGTGAATTCCAGCGTCACGGGCTGCCCCCCGAGGGTGATGCGCGTGGAAGCACCGACCCGGCCCTCGACCGGCATCGGGCGGGACTGGCCGTCGACGGGCAGGCCCTTGAGGCGCAGCAGCGAGCCGCCGTCCTCGAAGCTGGACTGGTAGATCTCGACGCCGCGCCAGCTCACCGGGTGGTTGACCTCGACGCGGGCGTCCTTCTTCTCGCCGGTGTAGCGGTCGTGGATCACGATGTCGCTGGCGAACAGCTTGGGCATGCCGGTCGAGTAGTAGTCGACCGAGAATTTCTTCAGCTCGATCTCGAACGGCAGGTCCTGCAGCAGCATGCCCTCGGGCTGGGTCAGCACGGCGGTGCCGGCACGCTGCCCCTCGGGCACGAAGAGGTTGCCGCGGAAGGTCGGGTTGCGGTCGGACAGGCGATGCCGTTCGGCCTCCTGGTCCGACAGGCTGCCGCCAGCGAAGGGAGTCTTGCCCTGGAACCAGGCCTGGGCCCGCACGATCAGGTCGCCATCGAACAGGCCACCCAGGCAGATCAGCACGATCGCGCTGTGCGCCGCGAGATAGCCCAGCTTGTTGGCGACGCCGGCCTTGGCCGCGACCATCCAGCCGGGGCCTGCCGCGGTGTCGCGCTGCTGCAGCCTGACCTTCCAGCCGGCCTGCACCAGCGCGGCCCCAATGGCGCGGGCCGCCGGCTCGGCCTCCTGGTCCAGGCGGGCCTCGGCGCGGTGGCCGAAGGCCCGGAGGCTCTGCTCGCGCACGTTCTCCTTGAAGGACTTGAGGTCATGCAGGATCTTGGGCGTGTTGCGCACGATGCACAGGCTGGTGCTGACGACCAGGAAGGCCAGGATCAGCAGGAACCACCAGGCGCTGTAGACCGAGTAGAGGTCGACGGCGCCGAACAGCTCGGCCCAGAACGGGCCGAACTGGTTGACGTAGTTGTTCATGGGCTCGTGCTGCTTGAGCACGGTGCCGATGACCGAGGCGATGCAGATCACCGTCAGCAAGGCGATCGCGAAGCGCATCGACGACAGCAGCTCCACCGCGTTGCGCAGGCGGCGCGAGCCCCGTTCGAGTTCTAAGCCGGAGGTGGAAGCGCTCATCTGTCAGACCGGGCAACGAAAAAGGCAGACCGGAAGACCAGACCTGCCTTGTTGGAGTGGATGATGGACCCGGCACCAGCCCAGGGTCCGAACCCTGTCAGCTTAGCACCAGATGAATCCCGCTGACGCCGCGGGGTCAACCCGAGCGCCGGGGAAGAGGCACAGCTCAGCGCAGGCCGGCAATGTAGTCGGAGACCGCCGCGATTTCCTTGTCGGTCAGATAGACCGCGACGCCGCTCATCTGGGCACTGTTCTTGCGTTCGCCGGCGCGGAAGGCCTTGAGCTGGTTGGCGGTGTACTCGGCATGCTGGCCCGACAGGCGCGGGTACTGGGCCGGAATACCGGCACCGTTGGGCGAGTGGCAGCCGGCGCAGGCGGGGATCTGGCGGTCGGCGATGCCACCGCGGTAGATGCGCTCGCCCAGGGTGATCAGGTCCTTGTTCTTGGCCGCCCCGGCGACGGGCTTCTGGCCCGCGGCCCAGGCGGCGATGTTGCGCATGTCCTCATCGGACAGCGGTGCGGCCATGCCCGACATCACGGCGTTGGCGCGCTTGCCGGACTTGAATTCCTGCAGCTGCTTGACCAGGTACTCGGGATGCTGCCCCGCCAGCTTGGGGTTGGCCGCGATGGTGGAGTTGCCGTCTGCCCCGTGGCAAGCCGCACACACCTGGCCAAAGGAAGCGGCACCCTTGGCCAGATCCGGCTTGATGGCCTGCGCCTGAGCGGAACAGGACAGGGCTGCAAGCGCGGCGGCGCCGATGAAGGAGGCGATCAGTTTCATATCGTGGGCAGATGGCGACAAGTTGCTAGTCGGCACGCCCTGCGGGACTGGCTATACGCAGGACGCAAACCTCAAAGATTCTACAATGCCCAATCAGCCAAATCCCTTACATGAGCACCGCACCCGCCTCCCCCAGCGCCACCCAGCCCACTGTACCGTCCGCAGTGGACGCCAAGACCGCACACGCCTGGCTGCACACGGCGCGCTTCCTGACCGAGGCGCCCAAGCTGCACCACCTGCCCGCGCTCGATGTGCCCGAGATCGCCTTCGTCGGCCGCTCCAACGCAGGCAAGTCGACCAGCATCAACACCCTGACGCAGCAGAAGCGCCTGGCCTTCGCGTCCAAGACGCCGGGCCGCACCCAGAGCATCAACCTGTTCGCCCTCGGCAAGCAGGGGGCGACCGACGCGGTGCTGGCCGACCTGCCGGGCTACGGCTACGCCGCCGTGCCGCAGGAGGCCAAGCGGCGCTGGCAGCAGGTGATGGCCAACTACCTGGTCAGCCGCCCCAATCTGCGCGGCGTGGTGCTGCTGTGCGACCCGCGCCTGGGCCTGACCGAGCTCGACGAGGCGTTGCTCGAGATCATCCGCCCGCGCGTCGAGCAGGGCCTGAAGTTCCTGGTGCTGCTGACCAAGGCCGACAAGCTCACCCGCGCCGAGGCCAACAAGGTGCTCCAGATCACGCGGCTGCAGGCCGGCGGCGGCGAAGTCAGGCTGTTCTCGGCGCTCAAGAAGCAGGGACTGGACGACGTCGCCACCCTGCTCTGGAACTGGACCCACGAGGCAGCGCCGGCCAGCCCTGCGCCGGATCTGGCCCCGGACGCCTGAGCGGCTCAGGCGCCCTTGGGCGCCTTGTAGCGCGCATAGCCCCACAGGTATTGCTGCGGGCAGCGCGCGACCAGCGCCTCCATGGCGCGGTTGACCTGGGTCGCGGCCGCGACCGCATCGTCGGCCAGCGGCTCGGGCACCAGGTCCGCGAAAGGCTGGACATGGACCACGAAGCCGCGCCCCCAGCCCAGCCGCTCGCCCCCGGCCAGCAGCCCCGGGGGGCGGGGGGTGCGCGCGAAGCGCGCCGACAGCGTCTTGGTGTAGGCCGGCCGGCCGAAGAACGGCGCCCAAACCCCCAGTCCCTTGGGCGGCACCTGGTCGGGCAGCAGGCCCACGGCCTCGCCGTTCTTGAGCGCCTGGATCAGCTGGCGCACGCCGGCCAGCGTGGTCGGCGCCGCCGCCAGCCCCGGGCGCGAGCGCGCGCGCTCCAGCACCTCGTGCAGCCAGGCCTGGCGCGGCGGCCGGAACAGCACCGTCATCGGCTTGCCAGCCCCGGACGCGGCCACGCCGTAGCGCTGCGCGTAGGCCTGGGCCGTGACCTCGAAGCAGCCCATGTGCGGCGTCAGGAACAGCATGCCGCTGCCCTGGGCGAGCGCGGCCTCGACATGCTGCGCGCCGTCCCAGCGCACCGCAACCGGCGCGCCGAACCACAGCCGCGGCAGCTCGGCGACCTGCTTGCCGGCCTCCCCGACCGAGGCCCAGCGCGCGTAGCCGCGCAGCCCAGCCTGGCGGGTGTTGTCGCGCCAGCGCCGGCGATAGGCCGGCGAGGCCAGCCAGGTCAGCCAGCCCGCGGCCCAGCCGAGCGCGTGCAGCAGCGGCAGCGGCCAGGCCGCCAGCCATAGAAAAACGGTCTTCATCAAGGCGGGATTATCGTTCGCACCTTGAGCGCCCGAGCCCCATCGCCTAAAATGGCGCCATCGCCGAGTTATTGAACTACTTGCAGGGCGATCCACAAATCCTGCTAAAGCGTTCGCCAGGCTCCCGCGGAGTTGGCAACGCGCCAACTCTCACCGGAGCCTTTTTCAATGTCCAGCGACTTCCTCTTCACCTCCGAATCGGTTTCCGAAGGCCATCCCGACAAGGTGGCGGACCAGATCTCGGACGCCATCCTCGACGCGATCTATGAGCAGGACCCGCGCAGCCGCGTCGCCGCCGAGACCCTGTGCAACACCGGCCTGGTGGTGCTGGCGGGCGAAATCACGACCAACGCGCACGTCGACTACATCCAGGTCGCGCGCGACACGATCAAGCGCATCGGCTACGACAACACCGAGTACGGCATCGACTACAAGGGCTGCGCGGTGCTGGTCGCCTACGACAAGCAGAGCAACGACATCGCGCAGGGCGTGGACCACGCCTCCGACGACTACCTCAACATCGGCGCCGGCGACCAGGGCCTGATGTTCGGCTACGCCTGCGACGAGACGCCCGAGCTGATGCCGGCGCCGATCTACTACGCGCACCGCCTGGTCGAGCGCCAGGCCCAGCTGCGCAAGGACGGCCGCCTGCCCTTCCTGCGCCCCGACGCCAAGGGCCAGGTCACGATGCGCTACGTCGACGGCCGCCCGCACTCGATCGACACCGTGGTGCTGTCGACCCAGCACAGCCCCGACCAGTCCGAGAGCCCGACCCGGATGAAGGCCAGCTTCACCGAGGCCATCATCGAGGAAGTCATCAAGCCGGTGCTGCCCAAGGAGTGGCTCAAGGACACCAGGTACCTGATCAACCCGACCGGGCGCTTCGTCATCGGTGGCCCGCAGGGCGACTGCGGCCTGACCGGGCGCAAGATCATCGTCGACACCTACGGCGGCGCCTGCCCGCACGGCGGCGGCGCCTTCTCGGGCAAGGATCCGACCAAGGTCGACCGCTCGGCCGCCTACGCCGCGCGCTACGTGGCCAAGAACATCGTCGCCGCCGGCCTGGCCAAGCAGTGCCAGATCCAGGTCGCGTACGCGATCGGCGTCGCGCGCCCGATGAACGTGACGGTCTACACCGAAGGCACCGGCGTGGTGTCGGACGAGAAGCTCGCGCACATCGTGCAGGAGGTGTTCGACCTGCGCCCGCGCGGCATCATCCAGATGCTGGACCTGCTGCGCCCGATCTACTCCAAGACCGCAGCCTACGGCCACTTCGGCCGCGACGAGCCCGAATTCAGCTGGGAAAAGACCGACAAGGTCCAGATCCTGCGCGAGCTCGCCGGCCTGAACTGAGCCGTCCGGGCTTCAGGTGCAACCAGGGGGCCGCGTGGCCCCCTTTTGCTTGGCAAGCTGCCGGGCGAGACACGCAGCCTCGCCAGCAGGGGCTGCCGGTCTCAGCCGCCGTTCAGCCAGCCATTGAGCTCGGCCAGCGGCGCCTGCTTGTCGCCGCCGGCAAGCGCCTGCAGCCGCACGCGCGAGATCATGTAGAGGTAGCGCGCCTGCGCCAGGTCGCGCAGCGCGGTCTGGCGCAGCTGCTCGGCGTTGAGCACATCGAGCGTGGTGCGGCTGCCGGCCTGGAAGGAGCGGCGGCTGGACTGGACCAGCTGCTCCGCCGAGGCCACCGCCTGCTCGTAGGCCTTGACCTTGAGCAGGCCCTCGGTCACGCCACGGAACTCCTTGTGCAGCCGCACGCCGAGGTCGAGCCGCGTGGCCTCGAGCAGCTCCTCCGCCTTGGTCAGCTCGGCCGCCGCCTGGCGCACGCTGGACTCGACATAGCCGCCCGCGTACAGCGGCAGGTTGAACTGCACGCCCACGGCCCGGTTGATGTAGTGCGAGCTCGTCATGGTCACGTTCTCGCTTGCGCTGCGGGTGAGCTGGGCGACCGCGTCCAGCGTCGGATAGTGGCCGCCGACTGCCTTGTCGACCTCCAGCCGGGCCGCCTCGCGGCGTGCCTTGAGCGCCTGGATCTCGGGGCTGCTGGCCTCGGCCTGCGCCAGCCAGGCGTCCAGGCCGACCGGCTCCGGCGGGTTCAAGGCCAGCCGGGCCGGATCGAGCCGCGCGAGCTCGTCGACCGGCCGGCCGACCATGACCTGGATCTGGCGCCGCGTGAAGTCGAGATTCTGGCGCGCCTCGAGCTCGTCGGCGCGGTTCATGTCGAGCTTGGCCTGGGCCTCGTCGATGTCGGTGCGGGTGCCGGAGCCAGCCGCCAGCGCCTTGCGCGCGGCATCGAGCTGGGTCGAGATGAAGGCCTGCTGCTTGAGCACGAGCTCGAGCTGGTCCTGCGCCAGCAGCGCCTCCAGGTAGGCGCCGGCCACGCGCACGCCGAGGTTCTGCAGCTCGCGTTCCAGCGTGGCGTCGGCGTCCTCCACCATATAGCCCGCCTGCGTCACGCCGTCCCAGAGCGGCTTGCGGAACAGCGGCTGGCGCAGCTGCAGGGTCTGGTTGAAGCTGTAATAGCGGTCCTCGAACGGAACCTGCGCCCTCTGCCAATAATCGAGGTTGTTGTGGTTGCGGCCCGCGCTGAAGGCGATGTTGGGCCGCAGCTGGGCCTTGGCCTGGGGCAGGCGCTCGCGCGCCGAGTCGGCCGTGGCGCGCGCGGCGCGCACGGTCGCGTCCTGTTCCAGCGCCGCCTGGTAGGCTTCCAGGAGGTCCAGACTCCAGGCCGGCCAGGCGTTCGCGAGCGCCGCGGCCAGCGCCGCGCGCCGCAGCCACGACGCCATGCCACGGCGCTGCTTACCCGTCTGTTGCGTGCTGCGCCTCATCTCACTCCTCCTTCATCGAAGCGGCCAGGCGCTTGGTCAGCGGGTTGAGCAGATAGGTCAGCAGCGAGCGCTCGCCGGTCCTGATGACCACCTCGGCCGGCATGCCGGGCTGCAGCTGGCGCTTGCCGAGCGCCTTCATGCCCTCGGCCGTGACCTTGACGCGCGCCAGGTAGTAGGACACGAGCGTATTGCCCTGCTGCTCGGTCAGCAGGTCGCTGGAGACCGACTGGACCTCGCCCGCGACAACCAGCTGGGGCGAATGGGCGAAGGCGCTGAAGCGCACGTCGGTCGGCAGGCCGGCGTGGACGCGGTCGATCAGGTGAGGCTCGATGCGCGCCTCGAGCAGCAAGGCCTCGTTGCCGGGCACCACGTCCATGATCTTCTGCCCCGGCTGCACCACGCCGCCCACCGTCTGCGCCGCCAGCCCGACCACCTGGCCGGCCACCGGCGCCTTGATCTCGCTGCGCTCGAGGTCGGCCTTGACGGCGACGAACTTCTCGGCGTCGGACTGCACGTCGCGCGTCACGTCGGACAGGTCCTTCTCCACTTCCTTGTGGTACTCCTGCTGGCGCGCCTGCGCGCGCTGGCGCAGCTCGCCTATCGTGCGCTGGGCCCGGACCGTGTTGCCGAGCAGGTCGGCGATCGCCGCCTGGGTGTCGGCCGCCATGCGCTCGAGCTCGAGCTGGCGGTTGCGCGGCGCGTAGCCCTCCTGCACCAGTTCGCGGGTGTTCTTGAGCTCATCCTGCAGCAGCGCGAGCTGGTTGCGGCGATGGCCGAGCATGCCGTCGTAGGCCTGCAACTGGCCTTCCTGGCCCCGGATGCTCTCCTCTATGCCCGCGAGATCGGCGCGCAGGGCGGCGCGCCGGGACTGGAACAGCTGCTGCTGCGTCGCGATCTGGTTCTGGATCAGGGGATCGCCCGCGGCGGCCTGGAGGTCGGGGTGGAAGGTGATCGAGGCCGCGCCCGACTGTTCGGCCAGCAGCCGGCCCTGCATCGCGCGCAGGCCCAGGTAGCGCTGGCGCACCGCCTCGTAGTTCGCGCGCGCCACCGCCTCGTCGAGCAGGACCAGGGGCTGGCCTTCCTTGACCCAGTCGCCTTCCTTGACCAGCACCTGCTTGATGATGCCGCCGCTGAGATGCTGCACCGCCTTGCGTTTGGTGTCTATCGCCACCATGCCGTGGCTGGGCACGCCTTCGTCCAGCGGCGCCAGCGCGGCCCAGAGCAGGAAGCCGCCGAAGCCCAGTCCCAGCGCCCACAGGCCGATGCGTGCGGCCCGGGCGGTGTCGGCAGGCGGCTCCTGGGATTCGGCCGCCAGCGGCGGCACGGGATGGGAATGGCCGGGATTGGAATGGACTACGGTGGGTTTCATGCTCGATCGGGCTCCGCGCTGTGGGCTGAATAGGCTGTGGGAGGTGAAGCGTCAGGCCGGCGCGGCGAACGCGCCGGAGGCCGGCCCGGCCGGAGGCACGGGCTGCACCGCCGCCGGCCTGGCGGCCTGCATCTGGGCCAGTACCGCATCGCGCGCCCCCTGGAACTGCACCTGGCCGTCGCGCAGGACCAGCAACTGGTCCGCCAGCGAGACGACGCCGGGACGGTGACTGATCAGGACGATCGTCCTGCCCTTGGCCTTGAGCTCACGCACGGACTGCAGCAGTGCGAGCTCGCCCTGGTCGTCGAGGTTGGCGTTCGGCTCATCGAGCACGATCAGCGCCGGCTCGCCATAGATCGCGCGCGCCAGCCCGATGCGCTGGCGCTGGCCGCCCGACAGCAGGCCGCCGGCCTCGCCTATCGTCGTGTCGTAGCCCTTGGGCAGGCGCAGGATCATCTCGTGCAGCCCGGCGCCCTGGGCCGCCGCGATCACCCGGCCCGAGTCGACCTCGGCGAAGCGCGCGATGTTCTCGGCGATGGTGCCGTCGAAGAGTTCGATGTCCTGCGGCAGGTAGCCCAGGTGGGAGCCCAGCTCGCCGCGGCTCCAGCTCGCCAGTGGCTGTCCGTCGAGCAGCACCTCGCCCCGCACGTCGGGCCAGATGCCGACCATGGCGCGCGCCAGCGTCGACTTGCCGGAGCCCGATGGACCGAGCACGACGGTCAGGCTGCCGGGATCGGCCTGCAGGCTGACGCCCTTGAGGATGGGGCTGGCGCGGCCCGGGGCGCTGGCGGCCACGTCACGCAAGCTCAGCGCACCGGTCGGCGCCATCCGGGCCAGCCCGGCATCGCGCTCGGGATGCGCCTGCAGCAGCTGCTCGAGCCGCTCGAAGGCGCCGCGCGCGCCGAGGAAGCTGCGCCAGGTGCCGACCAGCAGGTCGATGGGGGCCAGGGCCCGGCTCATCAGCACGTTGGAGGCAATCATGGCGCCGGGCGAGAGCTTGCCCTCGATCACCAGCAAGGCGCCCGCGCCCAGGGCCAGCGACTGCTGGCTGTAGCGCAGCCACTTGCTGATGGCCGTGATCCGGTGCGCCAGACCCTGCGCTCCGCCATGCTGGGCCATGTAGGCCTGGTGCCGCTGCTGCCAGCGTTCGCGCAGGCCGGCCAGCATGCCCATGGATTCCACGACTTCGGCGTTGCGCAGCTTGCCCTGCAGGAACTGGTTCACCTCGCCCTGGGCCCTGGACGCGGCCGCGGTCGGCTCGACCGTGCGGCGGTGACCGAACCAGGCCAGCGCCAGCTGCAGCAGCGCGAAGACGATCGAGACCCAGCCCAGGAAGGGGTGCAGCAGGAACAGCACCGCCATGTAGATCGGCGTCCACGGCGCGTCGAAGAAGGCGAAGATGCCGTTGCCGGTCAGGAACTGCCGGACCTCGGTCAGGTCGGCGAAGGCGCGCTGCGCCGGCGCACCCGACTGGCTCAGGTTGGCCTCGAAGGTGGCATTGAACACCCGCGTGCCCAGTGCCGCGTCGAGCCGTACGCCGGCACGCACCAGCAGGCGCGAGCGCGCCCATTCCGCGACCGCCATCACCGCGAACAGGAAGAGCGCGAACAGGGAGACGACCAGCAGCGTCAGCTCGCTGCGGCTGACCAGCACGCGGTCATAGATCTGCAGCATGTAGATCGTCGGCGACAGCAGCAGCACATTGGCCACCATGCTGAAGATGCCCACCACCACGAACTCGCGCCGGAACGCCCAGAGCGTGGCGGTGAGTTCGCTGCGCCCGAAAAAACCCTGTCTTGTCATGCTTGTCTGCCTGTCTGTGGGAAGGGCTCAACGGACCAGCGCCAGCGGGCCGCTGCGCGGCTGCGCGGCCTGTGCCTGCTGGGCCGCCTTGTTGAGGGCGGCAATCACCTCGTCGCGCGGCCCGAAGACCTGCTGTACCCCGTCGCGCAGCAGCAGCATCTTGTCCACCACCGGCAGCACGCTGGTGCGGTGCGTCATGACGACGAAGGTGGTGCCGCGCGCCTTCAGGTCGAGGATGGCCTGCGCAAGCGCGGCGTCACCCGCCTCGTCCAGGCTGGAGTTGGGCTCGTCCAGCACCACGAAGGCGGGCTCGCCGTAGATGGCCCGCGCCAGCGCCACCCGCTGGCGCTGTCCGCCCGAGAGCAGGGCGCCGTCACGGCCGACCGGGCTGTCATAGCCCTGCGGCAGCGACATGATGTGGTCGTGCAGACCTACGGCCCTGGCAGCGGCTTCGACCTGGGTCAGGCGGATTGCGCCGAAGCGGGCGATGTTCTCGGCCAGCGTCCCTTCCAGCAGCTCGACCCCCTGCGGCAGGTAGCCCAGGTGCGGGCCCAGCTCCTGCTTGTCCCAGCCGTGCACGTCGGCGCCGTCCAGCCTGACCTTGCCCCCGACCGCCGGCCACAGGCCGACGAGCAGGCGGGCCAGCGTGGTCTTGCCGGCCGCCGAAGGACCGACCACCGCCAGGACCTCGCCGGGCTGCAGGGCGAAGGACAGTCCCTTGAGGATGGGCTGCTGGCTGCCGGGAGCCATGGCACCCACGTTCTCGACTGCCAGCAGGCCCTTGGGCGGCGGCAGCGCCATCGCTGCAGGCCTGGGCGGCACCTGCGCCAGCAGCTGCATGAGCCGCCCCCAGGCGTCGCGCACGTTCACCACCGAGCGCCACTGGCTGACCGCCGCGACCAGCGGAGCCAGCACGCGGCCGCCCAGCACCGAGCCGACGATCATCGAGCCGCCGCCGCCCGGAAAGGCGTTCTCCAGCACCAGCCAGGCGCCCAGCCCCAGCAGCAGCGACCCCATCGTGGTCTGCACGAACTTGCTGGCGGCCTGGAAGGCGCCGGCGCGATCGGAGGCCTGCGCCTGCAAGCCCAGGAAGGCGCGCTGCCTGTCCATCCAGCGGCGGTGGATGTCCTTGAGCATGCCCATGGACTCGATCACCTCGGCGTTGCGCAGGGTGCCGTCGGCGTACTGCTGCGCCGCTATCGCGGCCCGGTTGGCCGCCATCAGGGGGGGCTGCGTGCTGCGCTCGTTGAACCAGGCCAGGGTCACCTGCACCACGGCACCGGCCAGGGCGGACCAGCCCAGCACGGGGTTCATCATGTACAGGATCAGCAGGAACACCAGCGAAACGGGCGACTCCATCAGTGCGCCGACCACGGGGTTGTGCAGGAAGTCGCGCACGGTGCGGAAGTCGTTCATGGGCTGGATGCTGAAGCCTCCCGAACGGCGCAGATTGGCCTCGAAGATCGCCTGGAACACCCGGGATGCCATGCGCCGGTCCAGCTGCTCACCGGCCTCGCGCAGGGTCTCGGAACGGGCCCAGTCGAGCACCTCCATCACCGCATAGGCCAGCAAGACCAGCAGCGTCAGCATCAGCAGCGTCGTGTGGCTGCGGCTGTTGACGACCCGGTCATAGACTTCGAGCATGTAGAGGGTGGGCGCCAGGACCAGCAGCCCGCCCGCGAGCGCGAAGCCGAAGGCGCGCCGGTAGAACGGCGCAAGCGAGCGCACGGCCTCCTCCAGCTCGGATGCATTCTTGTTGGGATTCATGTCCTCCCCTCCCCCTTGTTCGCTCTTGCGTTATTCTCATCTTGCCTGGCTGGAGAGCCCCCAGTCACCTGGGGGGCATCCTGACCTGATGGCAGACTGCACGCTTGCAAGTCCTGCTCAAGATGTCAAGGACATTGTGCCCGAATATGGACCCCAAGTGGGGGGGCCAGCGCTTCGGCCGCAACCGCACGCGCCTGCCTGGCCATCAGGCAGGGCCGAATAAAGAGGGCTTGCAGCCGCAAGGGGGAAAGAATGGTGGTGCCCATGGGCAGGATCGAACTGCCGACCTCTCCCTTACCAAGGGAGTGCTCTACCACTGAGCCACATGGGCGTTTCTGCTGCAAGCAGAAAATGGAGCGGGAAACGAGGCTCGAACTCGCGACCTCAACCTTGGCAAGGTTGCGCTCTACCAACTGAGCTATTCCCGCAAAAGAGTTTCTGGCTCCCCGACCTGGGCTCGAACCAGGGACCTACGGATTAACAGTCCGGCGCTCTACCGACTGAGCTATCGGGGAACAAAAGGCGTTGCACCTTTGTCAGAAGCTGTGCATTGTACACGCATTTTGGAGGCGTTTTTCCCGCATCGATCAACAAGCGCGGAAACGATCGCGAGCCTGGCCGTCCGCACCCCTCAGCCCGCCAGGTCCCGCACCCACTCCAGCTGCCGCGGCAGGCACACGGCCTGCAGGTCGTAGCGGGCGCGCGCGAACGCCCTCGCCTGCTCGCCCAGGCGCTGGCGCTGCGCCGGGTCGTCGAGCAGGGCGCAGACCTGCTCGGCCAGGCCGGCGACATCGAAGAAGTCCACCAGCCGGCCGGTCTCGCCCTGGACGATGGCCTCGCGCAGCGGCTGGGTATCGCTGGCCACGATCGCGCAGCCCGCGCTCATGGCCTCGAGCAGGCTCCAGCTCAGCACGAAGGGATAGGTCAGGTAGACGTGGACCGTGCTGAGCTGCAGCAGCGGCACGAACAGCCGGTAAGGCAGGTTGCCCAGGAAATGGACGCGCGCCCAGTCGGCATCGCTGATCCGGTCGCGCACCTCGGCCGCGAAGATGTCCTTCCAGCTGCGCTGGCCGTAGTGCGTCGGGTCGGGTCGGGCACCGTAGCTCACGCCATCGCCGCCGACGATCAGCACGCGCGCGCGCGGCCGGCGCCGCAGGATCTCGGGCAGCGCGCGCATGAAGACATGGTAGCCGCGGTAGGGCTCGAGCTGGCGGTTGACGAAGGTGATCACCTCGTCCGCGCGGCTCAAGCCCAGGCCGGATCCCAGGCTCAGCCTCACGTCCGGGCGCGGCGCCACCGCCTCGGTGTCGATGCCGTCGTGCACCACGCTGATGCAACTGCGGAAGGGCTGGGGGAAGGTGCTGGCCTGCCATTCGGTCGGCGACAGGCCGGCGTCGGCCTGCTCGAAGTGCAGCAGGCTGTTGAGGTTCTTGAGCCGCAGACGGCAGGCGTCGGCCAGCGCGTCAACGACCGGGAACTCGGGGTCGAAGCCGGTGTCGGCGCCGTGCTGGCGGTAGAAGAATTCGCAGTAGAGGCCCAGCCTGGCCCGAGGCCAGACCTCCTTGAGGAACAGGCTCTCGCCCCAGCCTGGATGCGCGACGATCACGTCGGGCTCGAAGCCTTCCTGCCTGAGCCCGAGCGCGGCGCGCAGGCAGGCCTCGCCGCGGATGGCCTTGGTCTCGAAGTCCTGCACCCAGGGGTGGATGCCGGGCGTGCTGCCGCGCGCGGCGGCATAAGGCAACAGCTGCACACCCTGCCAGGCGCCGGGCTCGACCTGGCGCATGGTCAGGGCCACGACCCGGTGCCCCTGCCGCGCCAGTGCTGGCGCCAGGTGCTTGAACTGGCCGGGAAAGTTCTGGTGAACGAACAGGATGTCCATCGCGCGACCGCCGTCCTCGCCTTCAGGCAAAGGCTTCGGCCTCGGCCAGCCGCCGGCCCTGCAGGTCCTTGGCCGAGAGCAGCGGCGGCCCCGCGAGGCCGGGCCATGCCACGCCGATGGCGGGATCGTCCCAGGCGATGCAGCGCTCGTGCTCCGGGCTGTAGTAGTCGGTGGTCTTGTAGAGGAAGTCGGCCGACTCGCTGAGCGTCAGGAAGCCGTGCGCGAAGCCCGGCGGGATCCAGAGCTGGCGCTGGTTGTCCTCGCTGAGCTCGACGCCGACCCACTGTCCGAAGGTCGGCGAGGAGCGGCGGATGTCGACCGCGACGTCGAACACCGCGCCGCGCACCACGCGCACCAGCTTGCCCTGCGTCCTGGGCGGCAACTGGTAGTGCAGGCCGCGCAGCACGCCCTGGGCGCTGCGGCTGTGGTTGTCCTGCACGAATCGCTGCTGCGTGCCGGTGGCGGCGTCGAAGGCCTGCTGGTTGAAGCTCTCGTAGAAGAAGCCGCGCGCGTCGCCGAACACCCGGGGCTCGACGATCAGGACGTCGGCAATGGCGGTGGGTATGACCTTCATGCTCAGAACACCCGGGAAGAGAACAGGCTGAGCAGGTACTGGCCGTAGCCGTTCTTCTTCAGCGGATTGGCCAGGCGCTGCAGCTGGACGTCGTCGATCCAGCCGCTGCGCCAGGCGATCTCCTCGGGACAGGCGACCTTGAGGCCCTGGCGCTTCTCGAGCGTGGCGATGAACTGGCCCGCCTCCAGCAGGCTGTCGTGCGTGCCGGTGTCGAGCCAGGCGTAGCCGCGGCCCATGGTCTGCACCGTCAGCTGGCCCTGCTCGAGGTAGGCCTGGTTGACCGAGGTGATCTCGAGTTCGCCGCGCGCGCTGGGCCTGACCGCCTTGGCGATCTCGACCACCTGGCTGTCGTAGAAGTACAGGCCGGTGACGGCGTAGTTGCTCTTGGGCGCGACGGGCTTTTCCTCGATGCTGATGGCGCGGCCCTGCGCATCGAACTCGACCACGCCGTAGCGCTCGGGGTCGTTGACGTGGTAGGCGAACACGGTCGCGCCCTGCTGCTGCGCATCGGCGCCCTTGAGCAGCGGCTGGAAGTCGTGGCCGTAGTAGATGTTGTCGCCCAGCACCAGCGCGCTGGGCGCGCCGGCCAGGAAAGCCTCGCCGATGATGAAGGCCTGCGCCAGGCCGTCCGGGCTGGGCTGGACCGCGTACTGGATGCTCATGCCCCACTGGCTGCCGTCGCCCAGCAGCTGCTGGAAGCGCGGCGTGTCCTGCGGCGTGCTGATGACCAGCACCTCGCGGATGCCGGCCAGCATCAGCGTGCTGAGCGGGTAGTAGATCATGGGCTTGTCGTAGACCGGCAGCAGCTGCTTGCTGATCGCCAGCGTGGCCGGATGCAGCCGGGTGCCGGAACCGCCGGCGAGGATGATGCCCTTGCGTTGCGTCATGTCCTTCCTCCCTCTTTCTTGTTGACCTGTCAGATCGATGCTCAGAGTATCTCGGCCAGCATGCGCTCGACGCCCTGCTGCCAGGGCGGCAGCGTCAGGCCGAAGGCGGCCTGCAGCTTCGCCGTGTCCAGGCGCGAGTTGTGCGGCCGCCTGGCCGGCGTCGGGAAGGCGCTGGTCGGCACCGGAGCTATGGCCTGGACCTTGAGCTGCAGCTCGGGCTTGAGCCGACGCGCGGTCGCGATCACATGGCTCGCATAGCCGTGCCAGCTGGTCTCGCCGGCGGCGGCCAGGTGGTAGATGCCCGCGCCCGCCCCCGTGCGCAGCACCTGGGCCAGCGCATGCGCGCTGACGTCGGCGATCAGCTCGGCGCCGGTCGGCGCGCCCCGCTGGTCGTCGATCACGGTCAGGCGCCCGCGCTCTGCGCCCAGGCGCAGCATGGTCCTGGCGAAGTTGCCGCCGCGCGCGGCGTAGACCCAGCTGGTGCGCAGGATCAGGTGGCGCTCGCAGGCCTGGGCAATCAGCTGCTCGCCCTCGAGCTTGCTGCGGCCGTAGGCGTTGAGCGGGCCGGTCGCGTCGTCCTCGACCCAGGGCCGCTCGCCGCTGCCATCGAAGACGTAGTCGGTGCTGTAGTGCAGCAGCCAGGCGCCGACCTCGGCGGCAGCCTGCGCCAGTGCCCCGGGTGCCAGCGCATTGACCAGGCGCGCAAGCTCGGGCTCGTTCTCGGCGCGGTCGACCGCGGTGTGGGCGGCGGCGTTGACGATCGCGACGGGACGCAGCGCGCGCACCGTGGCCTGCAGGCCCTCGGGGTCGGCCAGGTCGCCGCAGTGATCGGTGCTGTGGCGGTCGAGCGCGACGACGCGGCCGAGCGGAGCCAGGCTGCGCTGCAGCTCCCAGCCGACCTGGCCCTTGCTGCCCAGCAGCAGTATGGTCGGCGCGCTCATGCGGGCTGCGCCTCGGGGCTGACGGATCCGGCGTACTGCTTGCCGATCCAGTCGCGGTAGCTGCCGCTTTGCACATGCGCGACCCATTCCGGGTTGGCCAGGTACCACTCGACCGTCTTGCGGATGCCGGTCTCGAAGGTCTCGGCCGGCTTCCAGCCCAGCTCGCGCTCGATCTTGCGCGCGTCGATCGCGTAGCGCCGGTCATGGCCCGGGCGGTCGGTCACGTAGCTGATCTGGGTCGCGTAGGAGGTTCCGTCGGCCTTCGGGCGCAGCTCGTCGAGCAGCGCGCAGACGGTGCGCACGATCTCGATGTTGGGCTTCTCGTTCCAGCCGCCGACGTTGTAGGTCTCGCCCAGGCGGCCGCCTTCCAGCACGCGGCGAATCGCGCTGCAATGGTCCTTGACGTAGAGCCAGTCGCGGATCTGCATGCCGTCGCCATAGACCGGCAGGTTCTTGCCCGCCAGCGCGTTGACGATCATCAGCGGGATCAGCTTCTCGGGGAAATGGTAAGGGCCGTAGTTGTTGCTGCAGTTGGTGGTCAGCACCGGCAGGCCGTAGGTGTGGTGCCAGGCGCGCACCAGGTGGTCG
>JBEEPT010000070.1:0-39277 GCA_041190985.1 Pseudomonadota bacterium | reverse complement strand
CGCCATGACGGCCTGCTTGAGTTCAAAATGGCATTCCGGGCTTTCCGGGTGATTCAATACACTGAATACTGCGAGCGCCATCCGCTCCACCAACTTGTTTTCGTGTTGCCAACGCTCGTTGTTGTTCTTTTCCATCAGGCGTAGGCGGTCGATTTCCTTCTGCTGCTCGGCGATGACACGTTCCAGTGCTTCACTCATCGCCTTCTCCGCCTCGTTGGCGGCCAGCTCGGCACGGGCGACGCCAGCGCGAGACGCAGCATATGCCCGCACCTCATCGTGATGCCCCATGTAGGTTGGGATCGGTTCGCCGTTCGCGTCTTTGCCGTCGTAGACCTTGCCGGCGAGACGGGAGATTGTTTCGAGCGAGGTCGCCGCGTCGCGCAGTGCCTTTTTCAGAGTGTCGGCGGTGCTCATCACTCCCCCCCTTCCAGCTTCACGCCCCAGCGTTTTGCGAGGATGCGCTCAACCTTTTGGAACATTGGCACGTAGCCATACCTTGCGCCGTCCACGGCGCCCCAGATGGCGGTCCACTCGGCTTCCCTCAGCGGCACGGCCACGGGCGCGGGCGCGGCCTTCTCCGCTTCGTGGGCGGCCAGGGCTTTGTCGTTCATTCGCCCGATGATGACCTGCAGCGCCGAATCCGCGTACTCGATCACGTCGCGCACCACTTGAGGGGCGTATGGGCCAGTGGCTTCAAACACCTCGCGCAAATCAGCGATCAAGTCTTTGCGGGAAGCGTCGAATTCGTGCAGCGCCTGGGCCAGCTTGTCGGCGGTGCTCATGCTGCCCCCTTGCCGGCCATCTCGAGCCATTCGAGGAACATGATCAGGCCGAACAGGGCAGCCAGCACGACGAGGGGCGCGGCCACGGGCCAGCGAGCGAACGGCCGCTCGAGCAGGTAGAGGTGCGCGTCGTCGTCGATCTGGTCGACGTTGGGCGCGCAGTCGCAGAAGCGGCCCTGGCAGCAGTTGCCGGTGCAGCAGGTCGGCCGCGTGGTTTCGGTGGTCTTGTTCATGGTGCGTTTTGGTGGTGGGTTTCGAAAGGTGCGGCCCTCGGTAGGTGCCTGGGCCGCCATGTCCCTGTTTGCTTGGGACTCTGATCTCATGCAGTCGGTTTGGGATGCTCGGGGCAGATCCAGTGTTGGTGGCTACCCAGCTTGATGACGCGCCAGCCCTTGCGATCGGCGCCGCGGTGGCGCTGGCACTTGCAGCAGTAGCGGTGTCATTCCACGATCTCCCAGCCCTCGACGTCGCCCTGGCCGACCTCGTTGCCCTTGAGCCAGACCACGCCCTTGAAGCCGAGCATGTTGCGCAGGGTGCGGTCGTGGCCTTCGCCGGCGTGGCGGTTCATCCAGGCTTCGAAGTCCTTGGCCATGGATGCGGCCTTGGCATTCGCAGACTGGATGCCGTGGGTCTTCTCGAACAGGTTCGGTTCCGTCTCGTTCGTGATGGTGATCCAAATGCCGCCGAACTTGTCGGTGAAGATCTGCACGCCATGGCCATGCAGGGTGACGCCGACGAGATAGGTGGTGGGCTTGTCCATGTTGATGTTCATGGTGTTCTCCTGTGGTTGGGATCAGGTGGCGCGGTTGGCGTGGCAGCCGTTGGCGCGGTCGGTGTAGTAGGCCGTGACGGCGTGATCTTTGACGGCCTCGCGGGCCGCTTCCTCTAGGCCGTGCAGTGCGTCCCGCATGACGCCTTCCGGCATCTCGTGGGCTGGCGTGTCCCGCACCATGTCGAGAAACTCGATGGCGTGGCGGAGCCGTTCGATTGCGCGGCTCACAGGCCAGCCTTTCGGCAGTCCGACAGGTGGCGGGCTTTGCTGTGTGCCAGTCCGAACTGGTCACGGGTGGCGACCACTTCGCCGTTCGCGCCATCGGTGATGCGATAGTCGTTCTTTCCAGCGTGCCAGACGTGGAAGTCGCCGCACGCGCCGGCGAACTTCCAGCCTTCGGTGCGGGTCGGGGTCGTCTTCTTTGCCATGTCGTTCTCCTGTGTCGTGTTGCGGTAATCGCATCATACGCGAAAACCTCAACGCGCAACGCATAACCCTTCACGCTGCTCGGGATTTGTCCCACAGCAGGCGGATCACCCGCTTCAGCTCGTCGGCGTGCGCCTGGCCACGGCGCTTGGCCACGCCCTCGAGGAATTGCTGGCGGGCCTCTTTGCCCGGCAGGTTCAGCACCCAGCGGGCCTCCGTTTCCTGCCGCCAGTCCTCGCAGGCGTTGCAGACGATCCGGCCGTCGGCCAGCGTCACCACCGGGCCGGCCTCGCACTTCTGGCAGCCGAGGCACCCGCTCATGGTGCACCCCACAGCAGCCGGCCGAACGCCAGGCCGACACCCAGCCAGAAGATGCCGTGCACCACAGCCAGCAGCCCGATCGCCACGGCATCTCCGCGTTGTTCATCGTGTTGCATTGCGTCGCTCCTTCTCCATGTGTGCGCGGATGACATGCCGGGCCCACAACTCCGGCCGCTTCTTGCCCGTCTTGCGGGCGAACTCGATCAGCTCCTGCTCGGACTTTGCCCGGCCCTGGGCCTGGCGTGCCTCGAGGCGCGCGGCTTCTTGGGCGCGCAGCTGGGACTCACGCAGCTCGCCGTCGATCTTCTGGACGACGCGCGGCTTGGCCTCGAACTCGTGGCCGCAATGGCAGTGCGTGGCCGCCGCGTGCACGGTCGAGAAGCACTTCGGGCAGTTCTTCGCCGGCACCTCGGATGCGACCCGGCCAGAGCCCTGCGCGGCGCCCTGCAGCGACCACAGCCGGGCGGCCGTCGGATCGCCGTGGCGGGACTTGTTGCCAACGCAATCCAGGTAGATCAGATCCTCTTTGCCAGGATGCGTGCGCAGGCCACGGCCCAGGCCCTGCAGATAGCGCGTGACGCTTTCGGTCGGCGACAGGTCGATGATGCAGGACACGGCCGGGACGTCCACGCCAGCGACCCACAGCTTGCAGTTGAACACCACGTCGATCGCGCCGCTCATGATCCCCTCGACGGCCGCGTCACGCAGGCCAGGATCCGAGTCGCCGCTGATGGCCATGGTGCGGTAGCCGGCCGCCCGGAAAGCCTCAGCCTGCTCGTCGGCCTCCTTGTTGGAGACGCAGAACGCGATCGCCGGGCGGCCGTCTGCGTGCTTGCGGTAGTGCGACAGCGGATCGCCGACGATCGCCGGCTTACCGTCTGGCCCCAGCACGGTCGGCTCGAAATACCTGATCGGCGCCAGCAGCTGCTCGTCGATCAGATCCTGGGTCGAGCAGGTTGGGATCAGAATGTCAGCCACCTCGCCCATGCCGCGGCCATCCAGGCGCTGGGGCGTGGCGGTCAGGTGCAGCAGGTGCGCGCCGCCTGGCCGCCAAAACTTCGGGCCCGCCTTCGCCCACTCGAAGATCACCTGGTAGCTGTTGGCCACGGCCAGGTGCGCCTCGTCGACGATCAGGAAGTCGGGCGGGTCGTAGCGGTCGAGCCGGTTGACCAACGTGAACACCGACACGACCTGCACGGCCTGCTTGCGGTCGCCTGGCATGTCGGCCGCGATCCAGCCGTAGGGGATGCCCTCGGCGCGGAGCTTGGCAGCCGTGGCCTTCAGGATCTCATCCAGGTGGGCGAGGAACCAGACGCGCCGGCCGCGGGCCAGGGCCATCTGCATGATCACCGAAGCGGTTGCGGTCTTGCCCCCACCGGTAGGCATCACCAAGATCGGCGCCTTGAACCCGGAGCGGTACGCGCGCTGAATGTCCTCCACCGCCTTCACCTGGCGGGGTCGCAGAGTGATCGCCATCACGCCTCCCGCTTGTAGCCGCCCTTGGCCTTGCGGGCCGCGGTCATCTCGGCGTGGTGCAGGCGCATGTGCTCGGCCTGCGTCATCACCTCCAGGTTCTCGGGCGAGTTGTTGTGCTTGTCGCCGTCCTTGTGGTGGACGATCTCGCCTGGCAGCAGCGGACGGCCGCACGTAGGCCCGTAGCTGCGGCCCGCGACGGTGAGCCAGGCCTGCCGCATCATGCGGCCGCATGCTGTGCAGCGGATCACGGCCGTTCCCCCGCCCGCGCCTCTGCCTTCAGCGCCGCGTAGGCGATGTCGTCCTCGAGACTGTCCTGGTGCGGCGCCTTGCGCTGGCGGTCGCGCACGTCCTTCAGGATCTGCAACAGCAGCCAGCCTTCGGACTCGGTGAGATCGCGGCCGGTGATGGCGTTGAACGCGATCACGGTGCGGCCCATGGATCGCTCGCCGCTGGCCTTGTCGTAGGTGGCGGCACGGTCGCGCATGTGGACGGCGGCGGCCTGCAGGAAGTCGGTCGCGGTTTTCACAGCGCGGCCTCCTTTTGGGTCAGCGATGTTGACTCATCGGCTTGACCGGTGCAGTGAGCGCCTTCGATCAATTCGGAGGCAGTCAGGATGATTTTCTGCTCAACGGCCAGGCGCAGCAGCTCGGCCATGCGTGCCGAGGGAACGCGACCATCGAGGCCGCCGCGTGCGGCCGGCATCTTCCAGCGCTGGACGGTGGATGGGTTGACCTTGAGCAGGCGGGCCAGGGGGCGCACGCCGCCGAAGCGGTGGATGACAAGTTCAGCAGGCTTCATGGAATGCTTTCGTGTTGAGATAACCGCAATTATGCGGGAATCTCAACGCTGTTGCAAATCCAGCGCAGTTCCGCTATTTACCCGATGCAGCCTCATGCAAACGGGTGAAGCATGGTCGTCGACACCGACTGGTTCAGGGATCGCCTGGCGCAGCGCCAAATGTCTCAGCGTGGGCTGGCCCGTGCCATGGGGCTCGACGCTGCCGCCGTCTCCCTCATGCTGCGAGGCAAACGGGAGATGAAGCTGACAGAAGCGGCAGAGATAGCGCAGCTGCTGGGCGTGCCAGCGGACGAGGTGATCGCGGCAGCCGGCGTGCGAATCAGCAGTGGCGGGGCCCAGGTGTCGGTCGTGGGCACGATCGACGGCACGGGCGAATGCCACTGGAAACCCATGGGGAAGACGCCACACCCCGGCGCCGGCATGCCGGCCAACGTCAGCGCCCTGCAGTGCAGGACGGCAGGATCAGACCTAGACCACATGGACGGGTGGCTGCTGTTCTTCCAGGCCGAAGCGCCGAAGGGTGTTGCCGCCGACGCCGTGGGCAGGCTGTCGTTCTGCAAGCTGCGCAAGGGCGTGGTGTACCTGGCCGCGCCACATCGGTCATATAGCCGAGGCAAGTGGGATCTGACGGGCCCGGCGGCCAGGGCGCAGGCCGTGGATCTAGAGTGGGCGAGCCCCGTTCTTCTCATCCAGCCCTGACGGATTGACCCGGCACGAAGCCGGGTTTTTCCTGCCGCACGCTATTGCGATTTTCTCAACGCTGGTGCAGAATTCATCTCACGCGCTGCACATCGACAGCGCGGGAGAACAGAGAGATGAACCAGAACCCATCCCCCGTGATGATCATCACGCCGAAGGACGAGGCCCACTGGCTGCAGATGCGCACGCAGGACGTGACCAGCACCGAGTCGGCTGCCCTGTTCGGCATGTCGCCCTACGTGACCCACTTCGAGCTGTGGCACCGCAAGCAGTCCGGCGAGCAGCCGGAGTTCCAACAGAACGAGCGCATGCGCTGGGGCAACCGCCTGGAGGCCGCCATCGCCCACGGCATCGCCGAGGAACGCGGCTGGACGATCGAGCCCATGAAGGACTACTGGCGCGACCCGGATGCCCGCATCGGCAGCTCGTTCGACTTCCTCATCACGAATGACCCGGACGGCCCGGCGCACCTCGAGATCAAGAACGTCGACTACCTTGCCTTCCGCAATGGCTGGCTGATCCACGACGACGGCGAGATCGAAGCGCCCGAGCACATCGAGATGCAGGTGCAGCACCAGATGGCCGTGAGCGGGTTCAAGAAGGCCTACGTCTGCGCCTTCGTCGGCGGCAACCGCTACCGCGTGATCGAGCGCCACCGCAGCGAGCGGGTGATCGCCGCGATCCGCCTGGCCGTGGCCAAGTTCTGGCGATCTGTCAGCAAGAACGAGCCGCCGCCGCCCATGATGCCCGAGGACGCCGATGCGCTGATTCGGCTGCACAGCTACGCCGAGCCGGGCAAGATCCTTGACGCCAGCAGTGATGCCGAAATCGCATCGCTGGTGCGCGAGTACCAGCGCGCCAGCCTGGCCGAGAAGGAAGCCACCGAGGACAAGCAGACCGCCAAGGCCCAATTGCTCGAGCGCATTGGCGACGCCGAGCGCGTGCTGGGCCTGTGCTGGACCATCAGCGCCAGCATGATCGCCGACACGCCGCCCACCACCATCACCGCCGAGATGATCGGCACCACCTACGGAGGCCGCAAGGGTTACCGCGGCCTGCGCATCACCACCAAGAAAGGCAACAAGCAATGAGCACCGCACTGGTCGAGATCCGAAGCGCCGTCGAGAAGATGGCCCCCCAATTCAAGGCGGCCCTGCCCGCACACGTCCCGGTCGAGCGCTTCGTGCGCACCACCCTGACGGCCGTGCAAACGAACCAGGCCCTGCTCGATGCCGACCGGCGCACGCTGTTCGCTGCTGCCACCAAGGCCGCGCAGACCGGCCTGCTGCCGGACGGCCGAGAGGGCGCCATCGTCACGTTCCGCCGCAAGGATGGCACCGTCGAAGCGCAGTGGATGCCCATGGTCGCAGGCATCATGAAGCTGGTGCGCAACTCCGGCGAGATCAGCACCTGGTCGGTTCAGGCCGTCTACGAGAACGACACCTTCGACTTCGAGCTGGGCGACAACGAGCACATCACGCACAAGCCCAGCCTGGCCGGCCGCGGCAAGCTGATCGCCGTCTACTCGATCGTGACGATGAAGGACGGCGAGAAGTCCCGCGAGGTGATGAGCGTGGAGGACGTGAACGCCATCCGAGGCCGCAGCCGCTCGAAGGACAGCGGCCCGTGGGTCACCGACTTTGCCGAGATGGCCAAGAAGACCGTGGTGCGCCGGCACGCCAAGCGCCTTCCCCTGAGCACCGACATCGACGGCGCCCTGCGCGAAGACGACGAGCTGTTCATGCCGCCGGCCGAGGCCCAGCAGGCCCAGCCCGAGCCGGCGCCGCAGCCCGAGCAGGATGCCCAGGCCCCACAGGCCGACACCCGCCGGCCGTTGCGCCTGTCGCGTGTTGCCGCCCAGGTTCTCCAGGCCCAGGAGGCGCCCGCAGCTGACGCCGATGGCGTGATCGATGTCTCCGCCACCGTGGTGCACGCCGGCCAGCAGGCCGAGCCGATCGACCACGACAGCCCGATCTGAGGTGCGCCGTGAACGACAAGCTGCTGACCCCGAAGGAAGCCGCGATCCAGCTGCGCGTCTCCACCGCCACCCTTGAGGCCTGGCGTGCGACCCGCAAGGGCCCGGCCTGGATCAAGCTGGGCGACTCGCCCCGCGGCCCGATCCGCTACCGGCAAGCGGCCCTGGACGAGTACCTGAAGCAGAACACCAACTGAGCGCCGTACCCGATGGGCCAGCGGGTTTTTTCTGGCCCACCCTTCTACCCATCATTGCCATGAAGCCCTTTACCGACACCATCAATGCCCTTCGCTTTGGCACCCTGAGCGAGGAACTGACCAAGAAGCTGCCCAAGCCGACCCGCAAGAAGGGCCTGGTGAAGATCCGCGACCTGGAAAGCTTTGTGCGCCAGGTCAACAAGCACAAGGTGGAAGGCCTGACCGAGATCTACCGGACGGTGAACCCGCCCCGCTTCTCGGCCGTGATCAACGACCACGGCGCAGGCGAGGACGACGCCGGCTGGGGTGACCACTGGTTCGATTACGAATGCCCGCTGTCGGCAGAGTGGAAGACCTGGACGGGCAACGACAGCAAGCGAATGACGCAAGAGCAGTTCGCCGTGTTCATCGAGGACAACCTGCCCGACATCGTGGAGCCCGTGGCGGCCCACATGCTCGAGATCGCCACCACCCTCGAGGCCAAGAAGAAGGTGAACTTCGCTAGCGGCATCCGCCTGTCCAACGGCCAGAACGAGTTCACCTACGAAGAGAGCATCCAGGGCACGGCCGGCAAGGGCAAGATCCAGGTGCCCGAGACGTTCAAGATCGGCATCGCCGTGTTCGAAGGTGGCCCGGCCTACGCCGTGAATGCTCGCCTGCGCTACCGGATCAACGATGGCCTGCTTCAGCTGTGGTACGACCTCGAGCGCCCGCACAAGATCATCGAGGACGCCGCCGACGAGCTGCGCCGCCAGGTCGAGGAAAAGACCGGCATCACGACCATCAATGGCACCAGGCACGGCTAACCATGGGGGGCTTCGGCCCCCCTCACCCACCGAGCACAGACATGAACCTCAAGAACCTTGAAGTCCTCACGCGGGCAAGCCAAGTCGCTGACAAGCTGCTCGACACGCCGATGACTGCAGCCGGCCGGCAGGTGGCGCAGGAAGCCTACGACGTGATCATCGAGATGATGTACCACATGCGCAAGCTGCGCACGGTGTCGGCCCCGATGACCGTCATCAAGTACCTCGAGGAAAGCGGCCAAGTGCTGACAGCCGCCGAGATCAAGGTGCTGTGCAAACTCCCGGACGACAGACACATCCCGGCGCTGCTGAAGCCCGCTCTGGATGCCGGCGTGATCGTTCGGGCCAAGGGCAAGGCGGAGAAGGTGAACAAGGTGGTCTGGCACTACGCCCATGCCAAGCATGTGCACCGCTACGCCACGGCCGGCATCACGGCGAACCTGAACGACAGCCTGAAGGCCGCGCACGCCCACTTCTTCGCTGCCACTGGGACGACGCAATGAAGACCTTCACCACCTACACGATGATGGACGAGCTGATGGCCAGCCCCACGCAGCCCATCGACGGGCACAGGCGCTTGCACCAGCTCACGCGCATGTGGGAAGGCCTGGCCGCCATGGAATCGGCCGAGAACCCCACGCCGGACGACTGGCGCGTCGTGAGCGATGCCGTGAACCTGAGGGAAACGCTGATCGCCGAGGGCGTGGCCATGGATCCGGCCGGCCTGCTGCAAGACGCCACTGCAGGC
Source organism: Pseudomonadota bacterium (assembly GCA_041190985.1). Taxonomy (GTDB): domain Bacteria; phylum Pseudomonadota; class Gammaproteobacteria; order Burkholderiales; family Burkholderiaceae_C; genus Malikia. The sequence goes on along the minus strand of JBEEPT010000070.1, from coordinate 30,277 downwards.
ATGACGCGGGCCGGGCGCCGCATGCCAGATGACGGGAAGATCCGACTGGACGGCGAAGGCATGAAGGCCGTGCGTGCCATCCTCGAGGACTATGCCGACCTGCTCGAGGTGCTGCCGGCCAGGATCGTCATCCGTGCGCACCGCAAGACCGAGAAGCGCATCCAGGAAATCCTGCACCGCAAGCGGCAGAGCCACGACGTAGTGATCGTGTGATGCGAACCGCTGATCAGGCCTTGAACTCGGTGATCGTGATGCTGGACGTCAGCACGCCGCCATGCACACGGGCGCCGCCGGTGCCGTTCAGCGTCGTGGTGCCAGCAGACGATCCGCCGGCGCGCACCTTGAACGTGGTGAGGCTGGTGGTGCCTGCGGTCATGTAGTAGCTCATCGTCAGACACACGATGCCGCCGGCGTTCTGAGCCCAGGCGTAACCGGTGCACAGGGCATTGGCCGTGCTGTCTTGGAAGATGCCCGCCACGATGGAATTGGCCGCCGCAGAGTTGGCCAGGAACAGCACCACCTCGATGCGCAGCTTGTTGGTCGCGCTGGCAGGGGTGATGGCCGCCGACAGATACTGATCGCCCTGGGTGTTGGTCGGGATGGTGTCGGTGTTGACCATCGTCGTCGTGCCGGTGGCCACGGCCCCGGTCTGCGAGTTGACGGTCTGCACGACATCGCCGGTCAGCTTCAGAGCGACAGCGGCGGCCAGTTGCGCGGCGGTGGCGACGTCTGCGCCCACCATGGATGCTGGAACTTGCGTGGTCATACACCTCCCTGGTTCATCGGTTGCCCTCGGCGCCCCGCACCTTCTCGTAGGTGCGCAGGCCGCCCAGCCCCAGCATGCCGAGCATCAGCTGCCAGAGATTGTCGTCGATGCCCGGCAGAGGAGGCCACGAATGGCCAGACACCAGTCCGACCCACATCAGCAGAGGGCGCAGCACGTACTGGAACAGCAGCGCGATCGCGCACACCCATCCGATGCCAGGCCGCCAGCCGGCCACGAACATCGAAGGGTTGGCCGCCTCGGTCTTGTTGGTGTCGAGCTGGCCCTGGATCACGGTCAGCGCCGCGGCGAGCTGGGCCCGCTCCTGCTCGGTCTTGTCGGGGAAGAAGCGATCGATCACCTTGCCGGCGAGATCCGCCACGGCGCCCAGGCCGGAAACGTCGATGCCCATGGTCAAGCCTCCAGAAGGTTCGAAGCGATGCGCCGGGCCCAGCCGCGGCCGAAACGGTCCCAGGTCGGCAGGTCTGCCAGCAGCTTCAGGCGCTGCCCGTTGAATCGGGCCAGCAGCTTGCCGCCGTCGGTGTAGTTCACGGCCTGCAGGGTTTTGGTGCCCAGCACGCAGTCGGCATCAGCGCCGGCCGCCAGCTGCAGCGTGCGCACCGCGGCCTTCACGCCAGCGTTCACGGCCATGTCGAACAGGTCGAAGCGGATGGCCACGGGAACGGCATCGCATCCGGCCGGGCACCAGTAGTCGCGCCGGTAGAGTTCCTTCGCGCGCTCCAGCGTCAGTGATGCGATATTCTCACCAGGGTAGGCGCGCTTCGAGATGCCGAACTTCGTTTCGCCGCCGGGGTCGCGGGGGTCGTTCACATAGCCGCCCTCGTGCCCGATGAGCCGTTCGAACGCAGTGTCAAAGTCCATGGCCAAGCTCCTTCTGTTCGCGCTGATGATGCAGCACCATCCAGCCGACCCAGCACGCGGCGCCGATCAGCAGAGCCAGTGTGGGCACGTCCAGCAGTTTCTCATGGATCGACCGAGCAATGCCGGTGGCGGCCGCGAACCCGAGCAGGAACCCAGCCGCCGTGCGCAGCGACAGCTCGCCACGATCTGAGCAGGCCAGCGCACGGAACGCGGCCAAAAGGACAACGGCGCTCGCAAGCGCCTGGACGATCAGCAGTAGGGTGTTGGTGTTCATTCGGCCAGCTCCTTCGCCTTGCGGCTGGCCCAGAGATCAGCGATCCGTTCCAGCTTGGGCGCGATCTTGTGGATCAGCGCGGCGATCGTCGCGGCCATGGCCCACCGCTCGATGTGAGCAAGGGGCGAGAGCCAGGAATAGTGGGGGGCCAGCTGCAGGATGATGGCGCTGATGACGATGCCGCACATCGCGGAGACTAGCACCATGGCGCTTGCATGCATCGACCACTTGGCGAATGAATCCCCATTTTGGGTGGATTTGTGATTTAGCCACACTGCGACGACGCCGCCACACACGGCCCAGATCACGACCTCTTCCGGCGGCCGCCCTCCGATGACTGCGGCCGTCCCAGCCGCTGCTACAGTCGTCCCGACTTCTGCCATGACGTTTTCCCGGTGATGATGCCTGCGACCAAGACGACCGCCACAAGGGTGATTGAGGAAATCGGAACGCCGGTGCTGGTATCGCATAGCTGTTCCCATGGCTGCGGCGCAAGATCGGAGATCCAGAAGAACGCGCCACAGACTGCCACCATCAGCTCGAGCGCAAAGCCGAGCATGCAGGCGACGAGAAAGACGCCGCGCCGTCCCTGGGCCAGCAGCCAGAACAGCGCCATGCCCTCGATCGACCGCGCCACGTAGAACGCGAACCGAGGGTTGACGCCGATCAGCTCGGCAGCCGGCGCCAGGTAATGCGTGAGCACCACCACGGCCAGCAGGAGCAGCGCGGCAGGCTTCACTTCTTGCGCTTCTTGGTGTCGGACGTCTTCACGGGCAGCGTGGGCTTGTCCTTCTTGGGATCGAAAGGGCCGGGGCCGCCGGCAGTCAGGATGCGGTTCATAGGTTTCTCCGGTTGATGATGAGCGGTAGTGTAGCGTCTCAACCGGGGGTGTAGGTCGAGAACGTCCCGCCAGCGGTTGCGGACTGGGTGCCTGCGCAGTTGAACACCCGCACCGATGCGCTGGAGTCCGAATTGAACCCAGCGTCGACGCCAGTGGCCGAGCATCCATCAAGCCAGGCATTGTTGCCCTGCATGAGGATGCCATAGCGCGGATTGGTCGGGATACTGTTCGGCGCGATGGCGTTGTAGCCGGCGCGAACGCCGAGGCACCACGAATAGCTGGTCGCAGTGTCGGCAATGTTCGGCCCATAGGGGTCGAAGTGCTCGCCGTTGACGCGCACCACATAGCTGTCGTGATTGCTCGATCCGTTCTTGTTCGCCCCCGTGCCTTGCGGATTGAGCGTCATGCCGGTGCCGTAGGTGAGCACGTCGCCCGGATAGTAGGTCTTGAAATTGATCTCGACGCCGCGCGCAGTGATCCCGTTCAGTGCGTTGTAATTCGCCCCATCGGCTGCGCTGTACCGAGACACGCAATCTTGCGTGAATGCATAGCCGCCCTCGACCAAAAGCGAGTGCGTGTTGCCATAGGAGAACGTGCAGTTCTTGGCCCAGAACTGCGGCACGGCCTGGCCGCTCGCATTCAGCACGCTGATGTAACCGAAGAAGTTGATCCCCTCCCAGTAGCTGGTGGTACTGTAGAGAAGCGTTCTCATGTCGCCCGAACTGTCCGCATACACGATGTCCAGATTGTTTTTGGTCGTCGTGTTGATGTTGGCGCTCATAGCCTCGCGTGCCGTCAGCAGATTGCCGGTCGCGGTCGCTGTGATGCTAGCGTTCGTGGCCGTGGCGTTTGCCGAAATGGTCACGGTGGCATTCGTCGAAACCGCCGTGATCGTCGCCCCGCCAGGGATCCCGGTGCCAGTGATCGACATACCGACGGCGGCCTGCTTCGTGCCGCCAGACACGACTGTCAAGACGTTGCTGCCGTTGCTCGTGCTGACGTCCAGGGTGAGGGACTTGCCAGCCTCATAGCACCAGCCGAAGTTTTGCGATGCCAATGCGATGCGATCGGCAAACAGCGGCATGGGGATTTTGTTGCCGTACTTGTCCACCAGGTCGGACCGCAGGAGGCGAACAGGCTTGTTCGTACTGGCGATGCACATGGTGTACATGCCCCCATAATCGCCGTCCAAGATCCAGGTGGCAGAACTTGCCAAGTCGCCAGGGAATCGCAGTGTCACACCTCCAAACGGGGCGATGATCTTTTTCGGAAGGTCACCATAACTGTCGGTATACCGGAAGTCGCTAGGGGAGTAGGTGCCCGGCCAGATATAGATCGTCCCGTTCGTCGTGCTCCGTAGCGCCTGCGCGAGCGTCAGGAAAGCGCTGCGCCAGGAGGTGCCAGCGTTGCCGTCCGATCCATTCGGGTGCACGTAGCTCACAGTGCCGCCAATCGACCCGCCGAATTTGGTCTGGAACACGTCGGCAATGTCCTGCGCAACAGAAGCGCGACCGACGCCAGCGCACCCGGTGACGGTGAAGTCGGAGGTGAACCACGAGAAGTTCGTATGCGGCGCGGTGCGGCCTGACAGGATCGCCAGGCGGCCCTGATTGAGCGCCGCGCTCAGTAGCATGTCGGCCTCGTTGTCAGGCCTCACCACCAGGTCGTTCCGACCAGATAGCGCCGACCGTGCGGTGTCATAGTTCGCGTCTGAGGAGTATTCCGCCCGCGACACGTAGGCGCGCAGTTTGTCCATTGCGGAACGGATCACAGCACCAGCGCCGCTGGGAGTGTGCTGCACCAGATCGCTGGTGGTGTAGCCCTGCGGCAGTGCCTGGAAATAGCGGGCCAGGATCTTCACACCATTGGGCGGCGCACTCGTGAACGTCAGCGTGGTACCACTCGACCAGGTGTAGTCGATGCCAGGGTACTGCGTGACGCCGCCCATCGACACATCGAGGTTCGCCTGTGCGCCAGGATTCGCCGTCAGCGTGAATGCCGTGGACACGCCATTGCCATCAAACGTGTCGGCCCTGGCCGTGCCGAACGCGACGATCGTGGCCAGCGCCACAGGGTCGATGTTCTGGAGGGCCGTGGCGGCCTCGTTCCATCCGATGAACTTGTTCGATGATGGCGCTGGCAGCTGAGTGCTCACACCAGACAACGATGCGGGCAGCGAGAGCGAAGCGTCGACGCGCTCCTTGAGCTGCTGCACCATCATGGTCAGCTTGTCGATCGCCTCCTCGTGCGACTCGGCCGGGAACGAGTCGTTGTTCACGTAGTCCGCCGACTGCGTGAACGGCACGTCGCGGATGATCGTGAGCTTTTCGCCTATGGCCAGGGCCGACGTCAGCGTGAGCGACCCGGTGGTGTTGCCAACGCCTGACACGGTGTAGTCGGTCGTCAGCGTGAGCACCGTGTCGATGCCTTTCGTCGACGTCTTGATCACCTTCAGGTGCGCTGCGTCGAGGAAGCGGAACCCCACCGTGAACGGGCCCGTGATGCCCGCCCCGGCGTAGGGCCCGGATTTGTTGGTCGTGGATTGAACGGTCATAGAACCCCCAAGTGATGCGCCATTCTAAGCATGTGATGCGACATCCTCAACGCACAGCGTACTCGGAAGGCGGCAGCCAGTAGGTCTGGCCGTTCTCGGTCTGGGCTCGCCGCTCCATCCGGCGCAGAAAGCCAGGGTTCAGCGACTCCTGGATGCGGTAAATGAACAGGTAGTCCATGGCCATGCGCGTGTAGAACAGATTCAGGAACGGCGTGTTGTCGATCGCCGCCTTGAATGCCGCCGCGGCCACATGGTCGCCCTTCTGCACGCGGGTCTTCAGATCCATCAGCGTGTCGATCGGCCCGAAGGCAGGGCCCGCCAGCGCCGTCGACAGACTCGACCCGGTGCGGCTGTACTGGCCGAACAGGAAATCGCCGTAGATGCCCAGGCCACCGCCCTGCTGCATGGCCGCCAGCCAGGTGCGCGGGTCATTGACAGGCCGCGGCTCCTTGCCCTTGACCAGATCCTTCACGCTCATGGCCATGTAACCAAAGGCCGTGGTCAGCGCCATGAACGAGGCGAGCTGCAGCATGTGGCCAGCGCCCTCCTTCGTGGTGAACGCAGCCCGGCCGAACTCGCCCAGCGTGTCGTAGCCGCGGCCGTAGACCTCGCGGCCCAGGATCATCTGGATCAGCGCGATCGGAAACGACTTGAACTGCGTCACGAAGCGAAGCATCTCGCCAGGCACCGTGCCAGACTGCGTGCCGCGGATCATGAAGGCCCGCGTGCGCGCGCCAGGCTCCACAATCGCGTGGTTCATGCGGTCGATCACCATCGTGCGCAGCGCCGTGCCCAGGTCATCCATCAGGTTCTGCACCGAGGCATCCGACACCGTGCGGCCGACCTGCTGGATGTAGTTCTCGAACGCGGCGCGCGGCACCGTCTTCAGGCCCTCCGGCGTCAGGTACTTGCGGCCGTCGGCCTCCTGCAGCGCGGCCAGGCGCAGCACGTCCCACTTGCCGGCGTCGATGTTGTAGAGGCCCATCATGTCACGCAGCGCGGCCGGAACCTTGTCCCAGGCCTTGTCGGTGTGCCCGGCCATGTAGGCCGAGTGAGACAGCGCGTATCCGTCGCGCAGGCTTTCCGTCCACCAGTTCATGCCGGTGAGCTTGAAGAACAGCTGCATGGCCGCCGACGTCTTGCCGCCCATCAGGTCTGGCGAGTCGAACCGATGGAACACCGCGCCCAGCGTCGACTCGGTGAAGACGCCCAGCTGCGCCAGAATGTCCTTGCGCTCGCCCTTGGCACGGCCGCGCGTCAGGCTGGCCACACCCTCGGCCACGCCTGAGAGCATGTTCTTGTCGCGCTGGAACCGCAGCTCGGAACCGTAGACCGGCAGGTCGGCGATCGACGAGGCCAGCATGCCGCCCAGCTTGGTCATCGAGATCCACGACCGGTAGAACGCCGACACCTTGGCCGCCGTCACGTTGCCTGGGATGTTCACACTGCCGTCGATTTGAGCCAGCAGGTTGCGCAGCTCCTTCTCGTGGCCCAGGAACTCGGCTCGCCGTTTCGGGTCGGTGCGCAGGTTGTCGGCATACTCGCGGAACAGCCGCTCGACCGTGGCCTGAGGATTGGTGCCCAGCACCTTCAGCAGCCCGGCCGACTTGGCCGCGCCGTCCAGGCCGTGCAGCACCGTCTCAGCCAGGCGGCCCTGGCCGAACTTGGCGTTGTACTCGTAGGCCGCCGCGCCATCCTTGAAGTAGATCGCCCGGCTGGCAGACTCGCGTTTCGCCAGGTTCCCGCCCCGGCCGAAGGCCGCCAGATCATCCTCGCCGGCCGGCGTCTTCATGTGGTTGCCGGCAGCGAAGTCCTCATAGGCCCGCTGCAGGAACTCATCGACCGACCCGCCGAAGTCGCGCATCGTCTTCTCGACGTCCAGTCGCGGCAGGACGAACTCCGTCCAGGCCTTCTCTCCGGCATCGCGGATCTTCAGCATGTCGTGGGTCTGGCGCGTGATGTAGCCAGACAGATCGCGGATCCAGGCGCCGAACCGGTTGCGCGTGTTGCGGGCGTGCTCCTGGTACTTGTGGACGATCTCGGCGATCTTCAGGGCCTCTGGGTTCACCTTCGGCGTCTCGCCCTTGCCCAGCGCGTGCAGCGCGATGAACGCGTCGCGGTCGAACTCGCCGGACGTGAACTGCTTCCACACGTCGGCTTTGCGCAGATCGGCCTCGAGGCCGGCCAGCCACTGCCCGCGGAAGGCCTTCTGCTCGGCATCGACCGACATGCGCGCGCCGGCCCGCTTGCGCTCGGATCCAACCAGCAGCGCGCGGAAGCCCTCGAAGTCCAAGCCCGGCTTGGCAAACTGCTTGAGGAACCCGGAGGTCTTCAGGCGCACGGCCTGGTTCAGCGCCTCATTGCGTGCCTTGATCACCTCGGCCATCTCGATGTTGTTGGCCAGGCGATCGGCCGCACGCATGGCGTCGGTCTGCATGGTGTCGGCGCGGTCAACGGCCGTCAGCGCATCATTGGCCGACCGGGCCATGCCGCGCAGGCCCTTCACCTCCTTGCGCAGCCCGTCCAGCAGATCCTTGATCTCCTGGGGCGAAATGTCGGGCATGGCCGCCTTCATGGCCGCCGCCGCCTCGGCATCGTTGTCCAGCTTGTCGGCCGCCGCACGCAGCACCTTGGCATACTGCCGGGCGCGATCGACCGATGCCTTCGCCTGCTTCACCGTCTCCTTGGCTTGCACCGGGTCTTCGGCCTCGCCGCGGCTGTAGGCCAGCACGCCAGCACCGGCCCGCTCATCCCGCGCGGCCGCACGCAACGCCGACACGGCCATGGCCTGGAAGTCGGCCTCGCCGAGCGTCATGCGCTCGCGGGCGAACTCGAAGTTGCGGTAGGCCCAGGCCCGCACGGCCGCGATGATCCGCTGCACGATGGGCAGCTCGGGCGCGTTCTGCACCAGGTAGGCCAGCTGTTCCTCGCGCACCAGGCCGGCCGGCGTGTCATCAGGCACGGCAGCGCGCGCCGCCTGTGCCCATTCCTCGCCGCGCAGGATGGCCTCATCGAGCTGGCCCAGCACCGCGTCGAACACCTCGCGGCCCAGCATGCCCTCCATGCCCACGTGCACGCCGACCTCGTGCAGCAGGATCCCGCGCGCCTCGTTGGGGCTCACGTTCTCGGCCACCACATAGACCTTGCCGTCAGGCGCCGTGGCCGCCTTCACGTCAGACGGGTGCGGGCCGCCGGGGATGCGGTCGACCGTCGGCACGATTTCCACAGCGCCCGATGCGATCAGCGCATCAGTGTCGGCGCCGAAGGCCTTGCGCAGCGCGCTATCAAGCAGCTCGGCCGCCTGGTCGCCACGATGCTGCGTGCCGTGGTAGGCCTGCTGACGCGAATACTTGAACGCCTGATCGCCCGCCGCGATCACCTCGTCCAGCATGGCCTCGGCCTCCTGGGCGGCAGCGTCGGCCGCCTCGAGGGCGTGCCAGCGCGGCGCCTGGGCGTTCTCCTGCTCGACCTGGCGCGCGAACCCGAAGTCAGCCAAATCGTCGGCCTCGGGCTGGAAGTTGCGGTCTGCCGCCGCCACGGCATCCTCGAAGGTGTGGGTGCCAACGGCCTCATCCATGCCGATGATGGGCTCCACGTCGATCGGACGGCCGTCCATCGCCTGGGCCACGGCCGCGCGCATAGCCGCCTCGCGGGTTTCGGGCGACACCTTGGCCACCACCTCGGCCGCCGTATCGGCGCCGGTCTCGGCCTGGCGGATCGCCGCATCGAGCAGGGCCAGCTTGTCGGGCGCAGGCGCCGAGCCGAACATGTCGCCTTGCTTGGGGTTGCCGGCCTCGTTCACCCGCTCGATGAAGCCCTGGATGGCATCCATGATCCGGCGCGGCGCCTGCACATTGCGGCCCATGAAGTCGAGCATCAGCCGGGCCTCGGGGCTCATACCGTCGCCGAACGCATCGAGCTGGGCCAGGTAGTCGGCCACCTTCGTGCCGCGGTCGCGCAGCGCGTTGAACTTCTCCACGGCCTGCTGAATGTCGCCGGCCAGGTCGAGCGGATGCAGATCGCCGGCAGCGATCGCGTCGCGCATGGCGGCCAGGGCCGGCGCCGTGCGGCCGAGTGCCGTGGCGATGTTGCGACTGCCAGGATCGACGGCCTCAATCAGCCGGCCCAGGATCGGCGAGTCGCCATAGGCGCGGAACAGCAGCGCGGCATTCAATCGGCGGACACCCTCGGGCGAGAGCATGCCGTCGCTGTCCATCACAGCGTTGCGCTTGTTCTCCGGCATGGCCTCGACCCAGCGCCGGATGGCCGCGCGGTTCTCTGGCACGTCGATGTTGCCATCGGCGCCGGCCTGCATCTTGGCATCACCCAGGCGCTCGGAATCGACCTTGGCCTGTTCGAGCGGGCTCATGTCCGTGGCGCCGCCCTCATTCGAGAGCATGGCCGCCCGCTTCACGTCCACCTCGCGGGTGAACTGTCGCACCAGCACGGGCTTGTTCATGCCGCGCACTGCGTCGGGGTCGATGCCGACCTCGCGCAGCCGGGCCTCGAGCGCCGCCCGGTAGTCGCCGGCCTTGCCGATCTCGTAGGCCTTCGTGATGAACAGCGTGCGCCCGTTGCCGCCGATGATCCGGCCGTCGGCCGCCAGCGTGGGGGCGCCGATGTCCATCACAGGCGAGTCAGCCAGCACCAGGGCCGGGTCGAGCGCATTGGCCCGCTTCTGGATCTCGGCCTGGTAGGCGGGACGGGAGCGGTCGCGGAACTGGTTGTCGGCCTTGTCGACCGTGGCCTGCAGGGCTTCGGCATCCACCACCGTCCAGCGCGCCGGCTCGTAGGTGTCGCCCACCCGGACTTTCGTCTCGGTGCCCACGATGGCGCCCGTGGGCGGGGCCTGCATGTCGCGCATGGGATCCGGCGTCACCACCGGATCGCCGCGGCCTGCGCGCATGCGGAAGGCATCGCCCACCGCGCCGCCGACCACATGCAGGCCGCCGCCGAAGGCCGATCCGAACGCGATGTTGGCCATCGAGTCGGCCGCGCTGTAGTCGTCGCCCAGGGCATTGCGCACGGCATAGTTCGCGGGCTCGAGGACGGCCGTGGAAATGCCAGCATCGGCCGCGCCGATGATCGACCGGCCACCGGCCCGCGTCAGCGCACTCTCGGACAGGGCCATCGCGCGGGCGCCCTGCAGCACACTCAGGGATTTGGTCCAGGGCACAACAGCCGTCGCCAGGTTAATCGGGTCGAGGATGCCAGCCGCGAACATGGCGCCGCCGCGCACCACCGATCCCATCTCCCATGGCGTGCGGTCGCGCACGTCGTTGATCGCGGTCAGCTCGCGCTGGCGGCCGACGATCTCCGACCACTGGCCGGCCGTGTATTCGCCGTCCTTGGGTTTGATGCTGATGCGCGGCGAGCCGCCGTCGCGCCGCATCTGCTCGGCCTCTGCCGCCGTGATCTTGCGCGACTTGTCGTTGCCCAGCTTCTGCATGGCCCAGTCGCCCATGGTGGGCCCGTAGGACTCAAGCCAGGCGCCGCGGGTTGCGGCGCTCAGCTTCTGCCAGCCGGTCAGCGGCAGGTCTTGCAGCGTGGAACGCTCGGGCGCGATCCCAGCGTCATCGGATCCGAGGTACATCGGCATGGGTCAGTCTCCAGAGTTCGCCGCCATTGTGCGTCAGAAGCGCACGCCGGGGATGATCTGCTGCGGCTGCACCTGCTTGCGCAGTTCCTCGGTGCGCTGCAGACGCGCATCGCGCTCTGCCTGCTTGGCTACCATCGGGGCCTGCAGCTCCTGCCAGGTCTTGCGCACCGGGCGGCCGTCGGCAATCACCGGCAGCTTCACGCCGTTTTCCTGGACGACGTAGAGCTGCACGCCCTTGTCGTCGTCGGTCGTGTGCCAGACGGGCCGCGACTTCACCAGGTCGGCGAACATCTTGCGCTGCTCGTCCACGCTGCGCACGCCCGTGGTGTCGAAGGGGATCTGCAGCGTCTCGGGCTTGAGGCCGTCGACCACCTCGCCCATCTCCTTCTTGAAGCCAGACACATCCGACTTCGCCGGGAAGCGCACGCCGTCGCGCAGCTCGTAGTGGCCCAGGATCGTCTTCAGCGCCTGGTCCACCGCGTCGCCAGGCGACGTGCCGGCCGCGATGCGCTCGTAGGCGATCTTCTTCATGGTCGACTCGTAGCTGGCCAGCATGCCGGCGGACTGCTCGGTCGCGTAAGGGATCGTCTTGGCCAGGTCGACCATGTGCTCTTGCACCTTGTCGCGCACGCCCTTTACCGAATCCGGCGGCACCGTGCCGGCCAGCTCGCTTTCCTTCACGCGGGCCAGGCGCGACACCAGCTCGCGGGAGGCCTGCGACGGCAGGTTCGGGATGATCAGCAGCTCGCCGGACAGCTTGCCCTCGCGGGCCAGCTCGTTGAACACGCGGGGGAAGTGCTTGCCGTACTCGCTCTCCAGCGTGCTGATCAGGTTGGCCGAGTCCTCCGGCCGCGTGGCCTTCATCGCCATCTGCGCCCAGCGTTCGGCCTTGGCCTGCGTCAGCATCTTGGGCTGCTCGACACCCAGGCGCACCTGCTCGGCCAGCGTGGCGTCCAGGAACTGCTCGGTGGCCTGGCGCCGCTGCTCTGGCGTCATCTGCCCGGCCGTGAGCCGGTCGGCCAGCTCGCGCACCTTGGGCGACGTGCCAATCGAGTAGGTCACGGGGTCGTCGTTGCGCCGCTTGATGGCGTGGGCCGCGGCCTGCATCTTCACGTTGTAGCTGGCCTCCTTCGCCTGGTAGCCAGGGCCGGCCTCCATGGGCTTGGCCGCCATCAGGTCGGCCTGGATCTCTGCCGTGGGCTTGGCCGCGTAGCTGGCAATGTCGGCGCCCATCTGGCGCGATGCCGCATACTGGTCATAGACCCGCGTGCCATCGGCGCCGAAGCGGTCGAAGAACGTGCGATCCAGCGCCACCGGCTCGACCACGCCATCACGGTGCGCGGCCATCAGGTCGGAGAGCAGCCGCTGCCCGTCCTGCACGGCCTGCGCGTTGGCCTGCGAGACACGAGTCTCGGCCAGGTTGCGCAGCTGGTACACCTGATCTGGATCCAGGCGGGACGCGAAGCGGGACAGGCTGAACGGATCGCCGCCGGCAGCTCCGGCAGTAGCAGCTCCGGCAGTAGCAGCTCCGGTAGCAGCAGGCTGCGACGAGGAATCGACCCGCGACAGCCAGTTCATGAGGTACTGCGCCTTCTCCGGGTTGGAGTTGGCGATCTCACGGTAGCGGGCCCGGCGCAGCTCGTTGAACTTGTCCACGTTGCCGCCGGCCTCGGCCAGGGCCTTCTTCGTCCAGCCCACGCCCTGGTTCACGGCCGCATCGAAGGCCGTGCCCTGCATCTGCGGCGACAGGCCATCAGCGCCGATCGCATCCCAGTAGCGGGCCTTGTAGATCTCCTTCGCCTTCTCCGGCGTGAGGTCCTTGACGTTGATGTCGGGGTTCGCCTTCTGGTTGATCCCGAAGTTCGCCGGCGCGCCGCTGCCGCCATCGTTGGCGACGAACCCGCCCTCGCGCTGCAGCACGGCCGACACCTGCGCGTCGAAGCCACCGGTCGCGCCAGGTGCAGCCTGGCCATCCTTGCCGGGCTTGGCCGCCGTGCCGTTCTGCTTGAGCCAGCCGGCCGGATCCGCCTCGATGAACGCACGCTCGCGGGCCAGCGTCATCTTCAGCTTGACCCGGTTGGCCTCTTTCACCTTGTCGGCCTCGGACAGGTCGGTGCGGGCGAAGATGGCCTCGGTGCGCCGCGTGATCACCCCGTCGACAAACTTCTCGTCTTTCCAGTTGGAGGCGACGTTGCGCTCGTCGTCTGCCTCGCCAACGGCCGTGTTCACGTTCAGCAGGTCGGTCGTGGCCTTCTGCTGGAAGTCGCTCAGGCCCATCTGCATGCGGGCCTTCATGGCGGCCGTGTGCTGCAGGAAGAACTTGCGCGAGGCATCGGTCGGCAACTTGGCCGCCGACTCGCTCACCCATTTGTCGAAGTCCTTCGCGACGCCAGCGCGCAGATCGGGATCGCCAGGCTTCCAGCCCTGGGTGCGCGTCTTGAGCTGATCCTGCCAGTAGACGTCGCCCTGCGACAGCGTATTCGACACGTCGACGGCCGCCTGGTCCTCGATCTTCTTGCGGGCCTGGATGGCCTCGTGGTGGGCCTGCTGGATCTCGATCGACTGCTGATCCTGGACCGCGCCGCCGAGCACCTGGCTCAGGCCCTGCACGGCACCAGCAACCGGATCGGAACGAGAACCCTGCGTGACGCCGGGCAGCGCATCGCTCACCTGGCGACGCTGGTAGAAATTGATCGTCGCCATGTCAGCCTCCTGCCGCCAGAGTCGTGCCGGCCTTCTTGGCCATGTCCGTCCGCTGCTGGCCGGCGAAATAGTTCGAGCCGGAGTTCAGCAGGCTGCTTGCCGCGCTCAGATAGCCGGCCTGCTTGGCGCGCTTGCCCTCCATGCGCGTCATCGCCGCCTGATCCTTCAGCGCGCTTGAGCGCATCATTCCCTCGTAGCGGATGGTTGCGCTGTCCATCTCGGTGTCGTAGATCGACTGACGCAGCGCGTCGGCGTTCAGCCCGGCGCCGGCCTCAGCGCTGGCAGCCAGCGCCTGACCTTGCTGCATGCGGGCTTGCCGACGCATGGCCTCATCACGCGACATGGCGTTCGTCACCTCGACGGCGGCGGCCTGCTCCATCTGCGTCGCCTGGCGCTTGGCCATGGCATCAGCATAGTTGCCACTGGAAATCGCGCCGATGGCGCCAGTCAGCCCTTGGGCCGCCTGCATAAACATCAGTGCTCCACTCATCGCACCCTCGCATAGAGAAATGTTTTCCGGCCGTCCGGCAGGTATCCAGGCATGCCGTCAGGCGTCTCGAGCCTGAATCCCAGCAGCCGCATCCACCGATGCCCGGCCTCAAATCCATCGTCGACGATGGCCTCGATCCGACGGTATTGTGCCTGCGCCAGGAACCCAGCGACAGCCCGGTGCAGCGTCACCATGCACGCGCCAGCAGCCGGGGACACGAAGGCCCAGGCCAGCGCCCTGCCCTCCCACACGTTGGCGCAGCCCGCCACGCACACAACCTCGCCGCCGTGCACTCCCGTGAAGGCCTGGCCGGAGTGCTCGAGCGTGGCGGCATAGTCGGGCGACGCCACCTCGCCAGAGAAGTAGGCCTGCGCATCCTGCAGCTTGATCAGGGCAAGATCGCCCGCCTTGAAGCGCCGGATGATCATCGAGAGTCCTGCGTGACGACCTGCGGCATCACCGAGACAAGCGTGGCGGCCGTCGGCTGGGTGTTCCGGTAGATCGTGAAGGCATCCGTGGTGTAGCCGTCGGGCCAGCTCACCACCTTGTCGCCGGAGAACAGCGGCACGGCCTGGCCCATGGGGTCGGCCGCCGTGCGCAGCTGCAGATCGTCCAGCGCCGTGTCGGCGCCGCCGTAGCTGCCACCGCCCGTGTTCAGGAAGCGCATCACAGCCTTGTGGATGCGCTTGGTCTTGCCCTGGGCCGTGCCGTCAGCGGCCGCGGCCTCGAGGCGCATCGACTTGAAGTAGCACGGGCACGGCAGGCCCACCTGCACGACGGATGCCGCGCGCTGCAGCGTGATCGCGCCGCCCGTCACCACGCGCTGCGGATGCGGGGCGCCATCGGCCAGCACGTCGACCGTCTGGCCTTCCAGGTGGTCCAGGCCGCTGATCGTCGTGGCCGGCACGCCGGAGTAGGTCAGGCCGCAGTCCAGGTAGAACTGAGACGACTGCGCATCGCCATCGCGCCACGGCCGCTCCATGAACTCGACGTATCGTTTCGTGCTGCCGTTGATCGTGCGCCGGACGATCATCCACAACTCGGAGCGATCGCCCTCGGCCGCCTGCATCACGGCGATCGACTCGACCACGCCGGCCCCGCCGATCGGGTGCCGGTGCCAGCCGCGCACCTTCTGCTCGTTGTTCCAGGTGAAGCCGATCAGCAGGCCATCGCCGCGGATCGACCAGACGATGGGCGTGGGCTCAGGCGCATAGACCGAATGCTGCACGCCGGTCAGCGTGATGTGCTCGGCCTCTACCGTGGTTTCGCTCGACTCGTAGCCGTCGCTGCCGAAGTCATAGAACGTCTCGCGCGCCACCAGGCCCGATCGCTGGATGAACAGGGTAGAGCGGCCGTTCTTGATCGGCGGGATGGCCCGCGACCCGAACTCGGACACCAGGCGGCATCGCCGGTTCGTGGGGCCCAGGGCCTCGCCGTTGGTCAGCTCGCCGATCGCGAACTCAGCGCCGGCCGTGCCCACCAGCAGATCCCGGTCAGCCGACAGCCACTGAACCGCGTTGATCTTGCCGCTGTTGATCTGAACGGTGAACCCGGCGTCAGCGGACACGGTGTTGAAGATCTTCGACGAGTAGTCGCTGAAGTCGGCCGACACGGATGCCCAGGCCTGCTGATCGCGGGCCCACCACATGCGCTCCCGGTAGAAGGCAACCTGCGACGGCCAGCCCTCAACATCAGACCAGGCGCCATGGGCCCAGCGCGTCGTGGCATTGCCTGAGCCCACCACCTGAGACGGCAACCGGTCGAGCACGTCGACCGTCACCTGCGTGGCCGAAGTAAAGCCAGTGATGCGCACGGTGCCATAGCCCGCGTCGCGGTACTGCCACTGAGCGCCAGGATCACCGTCGAACAGAGCGCCTTCAGTGTGCACGGGCCGGTTCGACCCCGTGGTGCCGCCGGTCACGCACTCGAAGGTCTTGCCGTCGGATCGGCGCCGGGTGCCCACCGTCACCGTCTTGCCGACCTCCCAGGCCGCGATCGCGTTCAGATCTTTGGACTCGAGATAGAAGACCGAGCCGACGTGGCCGGCCTGGAAGATCCCGGTCGACGCCGTGAGCGTGATGCCCGTGCCCGTCTCGGCTGAGGCGTAGACCGTCGTTGCCGTGTCGTTCAGCGACTTGAACGGGCCTCCACCGGGCGCGAACTTGGTGAGCGTGAACGACGTGGCGCTGGTGCGCTTGAGAATCCGCGGCTGATAGTTCGGGTGCGCGATGTAGAGCAAGTCGCCATTCTGAGCGAAGCGCAGCCGGATGGTTCCGTCGCTGTTGTACAGGTCCGCCAAAGTGTAGGGCGTGGCCACCTCGACCGGCACGCCGGACACTTCAAGCCGGCCGCGCTTCTTCGTCACCGCGTCCCAGGTGTAGAAGCGGCAGTACTGGTCGCCGAACTCGACCATGTAGGCCTGGTCGACCGAATACTCGAAGGGCCACAGCAGACAGCGGCCGGCCGTCGATGCCTTCACCTCGCCGACGAACCGCGTGCCGCCGCGGCGCACATGCGGGCCCTGCACCGTGGGGATGAAGTTCTCCAGCCGGCTGGCCGCGTTGGGGTACTTTCCGTAATCGACCCGGCCGGACAGCATCGGCGAGAATTCGCCGGCATTCAGGTTCGAGATGATTGGGGATGCCTTGGCCATCACAGCACCTCCACGCCGGACGGCCAGATGCCGCCATCAGCGGCCAGGCCCGACACGCTGCCGCCTTCGCGCGACGTGATCCAGGAACCAGACGGCAGCTCGTCGGGCGGGTTCTCCACGGCATCGACGCGCACGGCCCGGCTGATCGCTTCCTTGTAGAGCTGGGCCAGCTTCTGGAACTTGGTGTCGCTTTGCGTCAGCGCCTCGCACGCATTCATGGCCAGGCGCAGCGAGAAGGAGTCGGTGAACAGCGCATCGAACAGCGTGGTGTCGACGATGCGGGCGACGTAGCGCAGCGCCAGCGGGGCTCCGAGATCGGTGAGCACGCGCCGGCCCTCGACCGACCATGGCGCCTTCTGCTTGGTGCCCGTGGTGACGTAGATGTCGTTCACCTGCACCATGGCCAGGTAGTTGTCGGGCAGCTCGTACTGGAACGAGTAGCCCCAGGCCGGGGCCTCAGCCAGCGCCGACATGCGGGTGCGCTTGATGGCGAACTTCCAGCGGTTCGCGCGCAGCTCGGCATCGCGAGTGTCGTCGTAGATGGCCGACAGCACGCGGGCCTGCTTCACGTTGTCGGTGGGCAGAAGGATCGTCGACTCGCCCAGGTGGGTGAGCGCCCGATTCATGATGGAAACTTGGCTGGCCATGTGGGCTCCTTGAGGATGGTGTGATTTTCGCACCAGTCTGGAGAAACGCAAGGCAGCGCGCTCCAATGAAAAACGCCCCACAGAGGGGGCGTCTTCATCTGTTCAGGCGATCAGATCGGGTCTGACGGCTCGGGTTCGGCGGCCGGCTTGCGCCCCCGCTTGGCCTTCACTTCCTGCTCAGGGGCCTGGGCGCCATGCTCGGGTTCGGCGGCTTCATCTGCCGGCGGTTCCTCCACAGGGGCAGCCCAGTTCATCAGCTCGGCGTGCTCGAATTCCTGGCCCGCCTCGATGAAGCGGAACGGGTTGGCGAGCACACCTGCCAGACGAGCACGCTGCTTCATCAGGCCACCACGAAGCCAGCGGGATATTTCTGATCCTGCTGATAGTTCTCGACCAGGTGGGCCGAGAGGGTCATGGTGGGCGAGGTGCCGCCGAGCACGTACTGCAAGCGCACGAAGCGCTCCCAGCCCTGCTGAGGCATGGGCAGCACGATCTGCGTGGACAGGCCCAGCTGCGCCTGCGAGTAGGTGGGCGACGTCAGCGCCGTGGCTGCCGACGAGAAGCCCGAGTTGTCGTCGGTCTGCACGTTGACCTGCAGCGTTGGCGAGGTGCCGCCAGCGGCCACATCCACGGTGATCACCAGGTACAGATCCTTGCCGAAGCCGATCTGGCGCAGTTGCGACAGGTCGATCAAGTCGGTGGAGACAGCGGTAGCGGTCAGCGCCTGCTGGATCGAGAACGCGTTTTCGCGATCGAGAATCATGGTGTTTCCTTTCAAGGGGGCATGAGCCCCCGCTATCAGCTGATCTGAGCCTCGGTGTTGGTGATCGCATCCACGCGGCGGATGGGGATGCCCAGGAAGTTCAGGCCGCCGCGGATCGGGTTGCCGAACTGGTCCATCGCCTGCTCCAGACCCAGCGCATTCGCCGAACGGTTCAGGGCATGCACGCGCAGCATCGAGAAGACGGTGCGGTTCATGTAGAACACGGGCTTGCACGAACCGAAGTTCGGGATGCGGTCGATCATGCGGCTCATCAGCTCGATGATGCGCACAGTGGTGCCGGCGGTGTCGGCGATCAGGGCAGACACGTCGATGTTGGCGCCGCGCACCACATAGCGCCAGTCGCGCAGGGCCAGGCCGCACTTCCACTGGTAGCGGTCGAGGTAGGCGCGGTACTTGCCGCCGACGGCATCGGTCACGGTGTCCAGGCCCAGGTCTTCGTGCTGCAGGCCGGCCATCGAGCCCTTGGGGAAGATGCCGTGCACGGAGTTCTGGCCCCAGCACACCAGCCAGATGGAGGTGCCGTCGCCGCCGGTCACGGTGCCAGCGCTCAGGATGTTCTGGCCGTTGTTGGCTCCGGAGATGGTGGAGTAGCGCGGGGCCAGGCCCAGGAAGCGCTCGGGGTTCTGCTCACTGTCGCCGTAGAACAGCGTCTGAGCCATGGCCTGGTTCATCGACTCGATGAACGCGACCGACTCGGACAGGCGGAAGGCGGCCGTGGTGCCGTTCAGCTCAGCCAGATCCTTGTCCACCTGACCGAAGGCTTCCAGCATCCCGCAGGTGTCGTCCACGGTGACGGTGGTCGACTTGGACTGAGGGACACCGTAGTTCAGCTTGCGCCAGGCCACGGACGGCAGGCCGGTGCGCACCGTGGTGCGGTGGCCGGTGGCCAGGTTGCCCTCGAGCCACAGCATGTCGGTCAGGACTTCGTTGCTCTGGTTGAGCAGTTCGACGACGGGCGAAACGCCGTCACCGGAGGGGTCAACACGCTTCGCCCAATCGGTCAGCGTGAGGACGTTTGCGCCAATCGTTGCCATTTACGGCCTCCTATCAAAGTTGATGACGCAATCGCGCCAGATGATGAGAAAACAGCATCACCGGGCGAATTCTCAGCCTGTGATGCCGTTGCGTCAATACAACTGAAAATCTCAACGCCGGATCAGTTCGGCATGTTGGGGAACATGCGCTCGGCCAGCGACTTCTGCACGCCGCCCTGCCCTGCCGACTGGCCCATGCCGACCGTGGCGTCATGCTCGCCCAGGCCCTTGCCGATGCCGTGCAGGAACTGGATCGCGCCCTTGTAGCCCAGCACGCCCTCGAGCGCGCCGATCACGTCGGCCGCTTTCTCCTTGGGCAGGAACTGAGAAACGGCCCGCTTGGCGAACTCCATGTTCTCGGTGGCGCGCTGGCCCCACTCGTTCATCAGGTCTTGCTTCTCCGCCGTGTTCTTGGCGTGCAGAGCAGCGATGCGGTCAGCCTCGGCCTTCTCGAAGGACTGCATCTGCGAGGCCACGTACTCGTTCCACTTGCCGGCCAGCGCCTCGGCCTGGCGGGGCAGAACGCCGGCTTCCTTGAACCACTCGGATGCAGTCTTGGCGAACACGCCATCGTCGCCCTCGGGCACGGGCAGCTTGTAGGCGTCGGCCGTCTCGGGCGCGCCGATCGACTTGTAGAACACGGCCCAATCCTCGGGCGTGGCGTCCTTGCCGGGAAGCTTCAGGGCCTGCTCGCCTTCGGGCTTGGCCTCGCCAGTGAGCTGGCCATCGGCAGCAGGTGCAGCACCAGGGGCAGCAGCGGGAGCAGCAGCGCCAGGAGCCGGAGCAGGCGAACCACCCAGCAGGTCGGCGGCCACGGATGCGCCGGCAGCAGGGGCTGCAGCAGCAGGTGCGGGAGTGGCGGCAGCAGGTGCCACGCCAGGATCAACCGTCGTCATGGTTCAGACCTCTCGTTAAACGGTGGCAAGTTTGCTGCGCAGCTCGTAGCCCATCAGCGGCCAGACCTTGTTGATCGCGTTCTGGCGGGCGATCTTGCGGCCCACCTCGGCGTCGAAATTCTCTGGGCTGGCACAGGCTGACTCGCCGGTCACGGTAAAACCGTTGCGGAGCACGAGCACGCAGAACGTCAGCAGCGACAGTGCAGACGGGTTCTTGCCCCCGTTACTCGTCTGCCCTCGGTTGGCGCGCCCGACGCCATCCTCGGCGGTGAAGTAGTGTTCGCTCGCAATGTTCGCCTCGATGTCATCCGGCGTGATGCGCGGCGCCGTCAGGCCCTTGGCCTGAATCTCTTGCTCAATGGTTTCGTCAGTCGTCATGGTTCAGTCCTCTCGTTAAACGGTGGCAAGTTTGCTGCGCAGCTCGTAGCCCATCAGCGGCCACACCTTGTTGATCGCGTTCTGGCGGGCGATCTTGCGGCCCACCTCGGCGTTGAAGTTGGCCGGGCTGGCGCAGGCGCTCTCACCCGTGACGGTGAAGCCGTTCTTGAGGGTCAGCACGCAGAAGGTCAGCAGGTTCAGCGCCGGCTCGCTCGTCACCGGAGTGCCGCACGCAGCCACTTCTCGGCCGAACACGCCGTCTCCTGCCGTGAAGTAGTGCTCGCTGGCGATGTTCGCCTCGATGTCAGCCGGCGTGATGCGCGGCGCCGTCAGGCCCTTGGCCTGAATCTCTTGCTCAATGGTTTCGTCAGTCGTCATGGTTCTCGTCCTTCAGCTTGTTGATCTGCTCGTCAGTCAGCTCGAGGATCTGCTGGATCTTCAGCCAGACCTCGCGCCGCCCCTCGGCAACAGCGGTCGCGTGCGTGTCGATGCGGCCATCCTTGGCCACCACCACGCACGACACATCAGCGCGGCAGAACTCGCGCAGCTCATCGAGGATCGGCCGGGCCTGCGCCGGTGTGGCGTCACGCCGGACAAACAGCGCCCGCGCCGATTCTCTCAGGTTCCAGAAATGCACCCACAGCCGCATCATGCCCCCGGATCAGGAAGGATGGACGACTGGTTGGGCATGCCCTGCGACAGCGCCGAAGCCTGGGCCAGATCGCGGGCGGCAGACGCGGCCACCGGTGCAGCCTGCAGCACCTGCTGCATCTCGGCCTGCTGGGCCTTCTGCTCGTCGATGGCGGCCATCTCGTCGTCGGAGTAGAGCACCTTGGATGGCACGCCGTTGACTTCGAAGATCACCTTCGACGCCTCGTCGACGTTCACGCGCTTGTAGGCCTCGGGCCCCAGCACCTGGGCCAGCGGCGCCAGCTGCTCGACCGCACGCAGGATGGCCACGCCTTCCTGGGCACGCCGGGCCAGCTCGAGAGGCGACGTGTACTCGACCTCGATGAAGGCCTGGCCCTGCAGCTTCTCTGGCTTCTCGGGCAGCATGCCGGCATCCTCGAGCAGCTGCAGCTCGCGGGTGATCATCGGATTCAGGAACTCGGACTCGGTGCGGCTGGCCGTCGGCGCCAGCAGGGCGCCCTTCTCCTGGGCGCGAAGCATGGCCTCGGTAGCCGTCATGCTCGGGTTGTCCACGAGGATCTGGAACAGGGTGTTCCACAGCGCGTCTTGCACGACCTTGCGCTTCTGATCCATCAGCTCGATGGAAACGGGCAGGTTCTCGCCCAGGCGCAGCGGCTGCAGCATCTGCCGGCCCTGGTCATCAACGCCGCCATAGTTGATCGCCGCGGGCGTCAGGCGGATCGCGTCAAGGATGCCATCACGAGCGGCCAGCATGGGCGGCAGCACAGCGAGCTGCGCGGCCTGCATGGTGGTCTTGTTCATCTCGTTCAGCATCTTGACGTCGGGCAGAGCCGTCATCATGGGCGAGCGGCCATAGACCTCGCCGGCCGTCACGGAGTAGCGACCGACGCAGTAAGGGAACACGCGGAACCCGCCCTCCCCCAAGATCATCCTGCTGTCGACGCAAACGAAGTAGCTGGCGAACGGCATGCCGCGGTAGTCCATCCGCCGCACGTCAAGATCCTCGCGCGGCTTGACGCAGTGCAGGAACGGGAACTCGGCATCTGGCGTGCGCTCGGCCGCCGTCTTGATGTGGCCAGGCAGCTTGTCGCCCCACTTGCGGTAGGCCTGGCGAGCCGTCATCCAGAAGTAGCGATGCACGACGTCGACCTGGCCGTGCTCGTTCTCAGCGATGAACAGCTGGTCGATCGGCACGGAGCGGTAGAGGATCTTCTGGCCCGGCATGTCGGCCACGAACAGGCCCATGGTGCCGAACGCGCCCGCGTCGAAATAGCACTCGTGCACCTGGTTGTCGAAGTTGCCAGCGTAGCGCGCAGCGAACAGCCGACGGTTCACCTCGTCCAGGTATCGCTGCACGTCGGTGTCTTCGGCCAGCTCCTCGTTCGCGGTCTTGACCTTGTGCCACTGCTGGTTGCGGGGCGTCACCAGGGAATGGAACGCCGCCGCGAAGCGATCCAGGGCCAGCGCCGGCACCGCGTCGAACATCTTCTCGGTGCGCTGCTTGCCCTTGGTCGTCTGCGCCGTGTTGCGCCGCTTGAACTCGGCTTTGCGGGGCGCCACGCGCTCGGCAATGTCATCCCACACCTTCTCGAAGTGCTCGCGCTGGTTGGCCATGCGAGCGTGCATGTCGAGGATTTCACTCGCACGGGTGTCTGCCATGGATCAGCCTCCAAGAATGTCAGTACTGGCCAGACTCTGCGCGCCGGCCTGGCGCTTGCGCTGCTGAGGCGCGGATCCACCCATGGGCTGGGTGCCAGAAGACGCCTGGCCAGAAGGTGCAGGCGATGCAGCGGCCGACGTGTCGCCGGGCTGATAGAAGCGCGACGCCGCCATGCCGCGGGCCCACATGCCGGCAAAGCCAGGGAGACCAGCCTTCTGGTCGACCGCTTGAGTGATGCCGCCGGAAACGCGGCCGATGATGCCAGACATGTCAGCCACCCAGCAGATCCTTGGTGGCCACAGAACCGGCCGTAGTGCCAAGGGACGCTGCACCGGTCACGCCGGCAGCCGAGCCCTTGCGACGGCGCATCACGTCCTGCAGCTGGCGATCGACGATCTCCTGGTTCACGGTCGGAGCCGGAGGCGGAGCGGGAGGCATGGAAATTTTCGGTCGGAACAGTCCACCCATGGGGCACCTCTCAGTCAAACATCGAGTAGTCAGTGATTGCCCGTGACTCTACACCGGTTGAGCCAGTAGAGCGAACAGGCACGGCAAAGGTGAGCGCAAGACTATCGGCCCGGTCGGGCGATTTCACGCCCCGCTTCTTCGCATCATCCTTGGCCTCGATCAACAGTTCTCCGCCGCGGTACTGGTACTGCAGCGCGGTCAGCTCGGCAGCCAGCTCAGGATCCTTTGGCAGGCTGACGCCGGATTTGATGAACTCACGCATGTCGCGCCACATGCGGGCCCGCAGGTTGTAGTTCTGCCCATCGGACAGCCGCACGCTCGAATTCACGTCGACCACCACGCCTCGGGGGAACTGCCGGCGCAGCGTGTCGGCCACGCCCGCCCCGATGCCGATGGTGTCGACAGCGATCTGGGCCACCGGCATGCGCCAGGCATCGCACGCGTCCTTCACACGACCGGCCACGTCCACCACATCGGCCTGGCCGAAGACGATCTGAGGGAACACCACCCGGCCCTGCCGGAACGTGATCACGCTCTTGTCGTCACCGAAGCGGGCCACGTCGACCGCACACTGCAGCGGGCCCAGGGCCTGCACGTCAGCCGGGCCCCGGCCCATGGCCTCGGTCACCGCATCGCCAGGGATGAAGGCATTCGACACGGAGGCCGTGTAGTCGCGGTCGATTTCCTGGGCCACGATCACGGCATCCAGCGTGGCCTTCTGCTTGTCGTACCAGGCCTGATCCTTGCGGGGGTCGTCGCGCCAGTCGAACACGAAGACCGGGATCTTGCCGCCCATGCGCTTGCGGTAGAACGGATTACCCGCCCCGTTGGGCGTGCTCACGTCGATCTTGCAGTTCGAGGTTTGGGACAGCGCCGCGTCGATCGACTCGGGCCGCTCGTAGAAGGCCGACTCGTCCTTGAAGTAGATCGAGGTGCGGTTGCCGCGGCCGATGTTGTCGCCAGCCTCGCCGATGATCGTGCTGCCGTTCTCCGGGTTCACGATCCGCATGCTGGGCGCGTGCTTGCGCTCGTCGTAGCCCGTTGGCTGCAGTTCGACGGGCAGCAGCTTGATCGCCTCGCGGATCTTCCAGAACAGCGACTTCGGATCGCCCAGCTTGTCGACGTACTCCTCCTTGCGAGAGCCGAAACCGACCACGACGCCAGGCTTGAACAGCCACATCCACACCGCGATGGCCACGCACAGCCAGGACACGCCGGCATCGCGGGACTTCTCGACCAGGCCATCCTCGCGGCCCTGCCAGCGCTCCACCACCCAGCGCACGTACTCGGCCTGCCGCGGGAACAGCAGGAATGGCGTCACGGCCTCGATGCCGCGCTCCACGTTCCGCGGGTCGAAGGTGCACATCCAGTCGGTGATGAACTCGACCGGGTGGTCAGCGTAGAAGGCCTTCACGCCGGCCAGGATCGCCGGATCGGAGCGCAGCCGCTTCAGCCGCTCGATGCGCTCAGTCCACACCGGCGCATAGTCGGGGTTCTTCCAGTCGAAGTCAGCCATGAGGGGTGAGCATGCGCTTGTAGGCCTCGCTGGGATCCAGCGACACGTCGTGCTTGATCGGGCCGCCATCGGGGCCCGAGTGCTCCACCTGCTGCTTCTCCGACCAGCCCATGCGGGACTTGGTCCACCAGATGAGGGCCGTGGTGTCGCCGTCCTTGGCTGCCTTCTCGTGCAGGCGCTTGACCACCGCGGCATTGGCCTTGGCCCGGCCCTGCATCAGCTCGGCCTGGTAGTGGGCCCGGATGGTCTTCTCGTCCACGCCAACAACGGCCGAGATTTCGGGCATGGGCACGCCGTAGCCGGACAGGGCTTCGACGGTCTTGCGCTGCTCAGGAGTCGGCTGATGGGGCTTGCGGCCTGCGCCAGGCCGGGCCCCGCCGTGCTGCTTCTTGGGCTCAGTCATGGGTCGTCTCCAACACAGCCTTGCGGCCGGTGTAGTCCTCCCACCGCTTGACGATCACATCGACGTAGCGCGGATCCAGCTCACACAGCCGGGCTTCCATGCCGAGCCGGTCAGCCGCGATCAGCGTCGAGCCGCTGCCGCCAAACGGGTCAAGGATCAGGTCGCCGGGCCTGGCCGAGTGCTTGAGCATGCGCTCGATCAGGGCCACGGGCTTCATGGTGGGGTGCGAGCCGTTGCGCTTGGGCTTGGGCTCATCGATGACCGTGGGCACCACCTCAGAGACGCGCACGTCCCCTGCCACGATCATAGTCTGATTGCCGACGGTCAGCTGCCAGCGGCCGTCCTCGAGGCGCACGAAGGGCGAGCGGTCGCCGAGATCCCAGACCGTCGTCTCCTTGCGGCCTCCGTACCAGCGATGCGCGCTGCCAGGCTTCCAGCCGTAGAGGATGGGCTCGTGCTGCCACTGGTAGTCCGAGCGGGACAGGGTGAACTTGTCCTTGCGCCAGATGAGGCAGCCGGAGAGCTTGAAGCCAGCGGCCCGGAAGGCCGTGCGGAAGGAAAGGCCCGGCTCACCGTCAGCATGGGCCACGTAGATGGCCGCGCCGGGCTTCATGCAGGTCCAGACGGACGAGAACGCCGAGGTGAGGAAGTCGAGGAACTCGCCGTCCTTCATGTCGTCGTTGGCGATCTTCCCCGCCTTCGTCTCGTAGGCGACGTTGTAGGGCGGATCCGTCCAGGTGGCCTCAGCACAGATCACGGCATCGGCCTGGGCGTTGCCCATGACGCGGCCAAGCGTGCACACGTCGGTCGAGTCGCCGCAGATCACCAGGTGAGCGCCCAGACGCCACACGTCGCCGGGCTTGGTGACGGGCTCGGCCGGAAGCTCGGGCACCTCGTCAGGGTCGCGATCGGGCGCAAGCTCGAGGAAGAACTCCGCCAGCTCGGCCGCCGAGAAACCCGTGAGGGAGACGTCGAAGCCCTCGAGCTGCAGCTCCTTCAGCTCGGCCACCAGCAGCTCAGTGTCCCAGCCAGCGTTGAGGGCCAGCTTGTTGTCCGCGATCACCAGGGCGCGCCGCTGGGCATCCGTCAGGCCCGACAGAACGATGCACGAGGCCTCAGTCTCGCCGAGGGAGCGCAGCGCCAGCAGGCGGCCGTGGCCCGCGATGATGCGGCCCTGCTCGTCGACCAGCAGCGGGCTCGTGAACCCGAACTCGCGGATGGAACGGGCGATCTGCTCGACCTGCTCGGGCGAATGCGTGCGGGCATTGCGCTCGTAGGGCACGAGGGCAGCGACCGGGATCTTTTTGATGACGGGAGCATTCATGATGCGGGATGGTAAGCAGGTGGTGAAAAATTCGCAACAGTGACGCTTGGACGGATCGGGCGGATTGGGCGGGTTCTCGGGATTGTTTTCTTATGTGTGCGCATGCGTACACGCACACGTGTAGAGACTTACCTTAGAACCCGTCCGAAGCGTCCATCCGTCCACAAAATGCGGCAACTGTTGACACTTTGGACGGATTGGACGGATTACAGCAGGTTGCTTTCCTCATTCTTGACCATGATGCGGAGACACCCGCGCTGCCCCTTGAACTTCTGGCCCGTGCTGATTCCGCGACTTTCCAGCTTCGCCATGAGCCGCTTCATGGTGCCGACGAACTCGCCAGACTCCTCGCACCAGCGGGCCCAACTGCTAAACAGGGCCTTGGATGAGGCAAATCCGGTGCCGACATCGCAGCACTCGTCGAGCCACTGCTGCAGGCTGTCCTCGGCGCCCAGGTAGTGGTCGGTGCTTTCCTTGACGATCTGGGGCGGCTGCAGGCCGTGGATGGCCCACTCGCGGCAGCCCTCGATCATCCAAGAGAGGATCGCGCCGGCCTCGGCCTTGAGCTTCTGAGGCAAGAGCGGATCGCGCTCAGAGGCCGGGATGCTCGCCGTGAAGGGGATCAGGTGCAGCCGCCGGCGGATGGCCTCGTCGACGCTGCGGAACGATGGCTTGTGGTTGCCCACGATCACCAGCTTGAACTGAGGGATGTAGGTGAAATCGTCCTGGCGCATGAAGCGGGCTGTGATGGGGTCGCCGCCGGTCAGGGACTTGATGCGGGACTCGGCCCAGCGCTTGCCCTCCTCGGTTTCCTGCGCGGTCACCAGGCGGGCGCCCTGCAGGCGGGCCAGCTCGGTCGTGTGGCGGTCGCCGGGGGACTCGGTGAACGTCTCGGCGCCGGACACGCGCTGGTAGTCGCCCATGATGTGGGTGATGGTGTTCAGGAACGTGCCCTTGCCGTTGCCGCCGGTGCCGTAGACGAAGAACAGGGCATGCTCGCGCACCTCGCCGGTGAGGGCGTAGCCGCACATGCGCTTGAGGAAGCCCTGCAGCTGCTTGTCGCCGCCCGTGGCCCGGTCGAGGAACTGCAGCCAGGTCGGGCACTCGCCGCCGTGGGCGACGGCCGTGATCTTCGTGAAGCGATCGGCCACCGTGTGGGGCCTGACGTCGCCGGTGCGCAGGTCGACCACGCCGCCGGGGGTGTTCAGGGCCCACAGATCCGCGTCCCACTCGTCGGGATGCGTGGCCACCTGGCGGTAGGTGCGGGCCATGCGCTCGACGTTCTGCACGGACTTGAAGCTCGAGATCTTGTCGGCCTGGCGGGCGCGCTTGTCAGGCTTGATGCTCGTGTCGTTCTGCACCTCGTTGGCGATGTGGCGCAGGGTCTGGCGCACCTGGTCTTGCACGGCCAGGGACTCGTCCTTGATCCAGCGGTCGCCGTTCCAGATCAGCCAGCGGCCCCAGACCTCGCACCAAAGTGTGAGCTGCTGCATGCGCTGCAGGTGCCTGGCGGCCAAGTCGTCGTCGGAACAGTTGGGGGCCCACTCATCGGTGACGGCGGGCAGCAGCTCGGCGCTGGCCTCGGCAACGGCCGGCACGCCGGCATCGGCAGCTAACGCGCTGAGCTCGGCGCCGAAGATTTCCTCGTCGAGGGCGTCATCCTGCGGCCGGATCGGCTGGGGATCCTCGAAGCAGGCACGCACAGCGTCGAGGCCCTCGGCCAAGTGCAGGTCGTTGAAGTCGGTGCCGCGGCCGCGATCGCCGGCCCACAGCGGGGTGGCGACGGGCAGGCCCGTGGCCGCGGCCGCCTCGATGCCCGGGTTCCAGGGCTGGCCTGCCTTGGGATGGCGCTCGGGGTAGACCGTGAAGGCGTCATCGTCGGCGCCGATCACCCACTGCACGCTGGGCACCAATTGCTGCATGGCCTCGGCCACCCGCGCCAGGTTGCCCGCGTTGAACGCCACCACCACGCCGAAGCCCGTGGCCATGTTGATCGACTCGCCCGTGGCATAGCCCTCGCAGATCACCATGGTGGGCGTCAGGTCGCCGATGCGGCAGTAGCCGCCCAGGTCCATGGGCGTGCCCTTGACGAAGGTCTTGTGGCCGTCCGGGAAGATGCGCTGCAGGCCGATCAGCTTCTTGCCGGGCCCGCGCACGGGCACCAGCAGCACCGGACAGGCCTGGCCTTCCAACTCGTGGCCCTTGGGGTACTTGCCGCCGGTCACGCGGGTGCCGATGCCCGCAATGCCCTTCTTCGTGAGGTAGGCGTGCTCGCGCTGGGTGCCAGCGTTCCACAGGTAGTCGGCAGTCTTGGCCGCATAGGCGATGGCCTCCTGGCGCTCTTTCTCGCGGGCGGCCTCGAGATCCTGCATGCGCTTCTTCCAGGCCTCGCGCTCGGCGGGCGTGAACTCGCGCTTGGTGTCGTGCTTCCACTTCTCGCTGATCTGCAGGCGCCAGCAGCCGAAAGCGCCGGCGGGGCGCTCGTCGCCATGGAGGATGTACCAGCCTGAGTCGTCGCGGGGTTTGCCAGTGCTAGAGAAGCGGTGCCGCTTCCCGTCGTCCTTGATCGTGTCGGGGGGCACGATGCCGGAGGCTGCAATTGCCTCCCTGAAGGCCTGAATGTGGTCCATATGTGCTTGCGTCAAAAGCCCGTCAGTTAAAGGGACGCAGGGCAGACCGCTGACGAGACGGCTTTTCGGGAGCTACCCTAGCCCGCGCCGATTCGGATCATAGCATCAACTGATGAGATAATCGCAACGCTTCCCGCGCATCATCGACCGAACGGACGACGGATGCGATGGCCCCGCGCTTTTGCATGGCGGCCAGGAAGGCGGCCTGCTCCTTGGAGACGCGGCCGGTTGGGGTCTTCACCTCGAGGAAGAACGCGTGCGCATCACCGGCCCGGAACCCGAACAGGTCGGAGAAACCCACGGGCAGGCCTGACCGGATCGGCCGGCCGTCCTTGGTGAAGAACTGGCCGACCTGGCCACGGAACACGGCGTGCCCGTCCTCGCTGAGGGCTATCATGATAGAGCGCATGAGATCGGATTCGGTCATGGCAAAAACCCGGCGCTGGGCCGGGTGTGGTTGGTTGGTGGATTCAGGGTTGCATGCTGGGTTAGTCCACACAGGCAGACCATGAGTCCGCCTCAATCTTGGGCCGCAGCCATCCTTCGATCTTCCCGTCCGTGCCAAACGTCACCTCTGCGCTACGAATCACCTTTTGGGTTGTAGGCTTTTGATCGCCTCATCCAGCACGCCGTATGCACCACAGCCGTGCGGGGCCAGCGATAGCGCCGCAACCATCGTTGCGAACATTTCATCCGACAGTTCTCGCAGCCGTGTTACTTCGGCTTGTAGGCTGGCTTTATCTCGCTCAAGCTCGATGACGCGATCAATTCCGTTGCGAGCGATCATCGCTACATCCTGAATAGCCTGTTTGGTGGTCATGCTTTGCCCTCAGTTGCAGCGGTGTACTCCCATCCCATCTTGCGGAAGATTTCTATGCCGCGCAGAGAGACACGCCAGCCGCGTTTCTTAGCTCGTGGTTCGTATTCCTCAACCAAAAAATCACAGACCGGCAGCCAATGTCCAAACGGGATCATGCTGAACTCGCTCTTGCCGATCAGTTCGTCGTTGAAGAACTCGACCAACATCTCTTTACCCTTGCGACTGACGATCTTGCCGACTCGGCCAGCGTCTGGATGCTTGCTATCAGGATGAAGAACAACAAAGCATCCCGGCTGGAACATTGCTT
>JBEEPT010000069.1:0-23558 GCA_041190985.1 Pseudomonadota bacterium | reverse complement strand
TGAACAGGGTTTCGACTTGGAGACTCATGAGAGGGCGGCCATGTCAGTTCAGGAAACGTCCAGATTGTGCCCGCCACAGCAGCACGCTGCTGTCAACTTCCACTCGTTTCGTCATAGAGCGAAGTAGATGTTGTCCGGGGTCACGAGTTGATCCTGCACGCTCGGCGGCAGATAGTCCCGGAAGGACAGTCCCTTCACCTCGTGCGCCAACAGGGACAGGTCGAATTGTTCTTCCCCGAGGTCACTGAGCAAGTAGCCGTAGAAACTGGTCTCGGGGTCCTTCCTCGCGGTGTAGGTGTCGCCGCCGGGGAGCGTGAAAGTCACGACGGCGGCAGGGGTGCCGAGGGGAAGGGCGGCATCGATGGATATGTTCGCGGCGGTGCGCGCGTAGGCCCCCGCCGCCGCGAATTCACCCTTGGAGATGATCGTCGGCTTCGTGCTGACCCCGCCGCCGCCGAAAAAGCTGCTCGATGCGCTGGCATTGGCATCGGCGTGGTCGTCGCCTGTCGGCGGCGGTATGGGGTGCCGGAAGGTGTCGTCGTTGTGACACGACGCTTTCGACACGCCGAAGATGGAGAAACCCGGGTCGAAACAGGAGCCGGACCTCGGGCCCTTGCCGCCGACGGTGTGTGCGACCGCGAAGGTGGCCGCCACGGTGGTGGCCCGCGATGCGATGGCCTTGACGATTGTGCCGACGGGAATCGCGGAAGCGACGCACGGCAGCATCGCGAGCACGACGATGCCGGGTTGCAGCAGTTGCCGCAGCTGTGGTCTTTTCAACATGGGTCCTCCAGGGGTTGCGTTGAGTGCACTCCACATCTCACGATGTTTTCGTGCTGCGCCCCCTCACGCACAAACCATGCCAAGAAGAACAATAAATGTTAAATCAATAACTTATAATTTATTCATGCTATAAAATTTTTGTTTTGTAAAATTCTTCGACATAAAAAGGCCTTGTAGCGTGCTCCGACTTCCTTGAATGCTTTTGGTTGGCCACTCCCTTTTCCTGCCGCCAGAACAAACGCCGAGTCCGGGCTGCCCCGGCAATACCGCGCTAAAGTAAGCGCTTGCCGTCGACCACACTGCTGGCCAAACAAGAATTTTCAGGCGACATCACGCCGCAATGACCTTTTGGTCCACCTCACACCATGCCCCTGCCCGACCTGACCCTCTCCCTGCAATTCGCCCGCTTCGACGGCGTCGCCGAGCACCGTGCCGCGCTGCCGCGCCAGAAGGTCATGCGCTGGCTGCGCCATGCGCTGGCCAGCGACGGCGAGATCACGGTGCGCATCGTCGACGCCGAGGAAGGCCGGGCACTGAACCGCGAGTACCGACAGAAGGACTACGCGACCAATGTGCTGACCTTCGACTACGCGCAGGAGCCGGTGGTGATGGCCGACCTGGTGCTGTGCGCGCCGGTGGTCGCGCGCGAGGCCGCCGAGCAGGGCAAGACGCTGCAGCAGCACTACGCGCACCTGCTGGTGCATGGCGCGCTGCACGCCCAGGGCTGGGACCACGAGACCAGCGAGGCCGACGCCGAGGAGATGGAGGCCTACGAGATCGAGATCCTGGCCGGGCTGGGCTTTCCCAACCCCTACTGAGCCCGGAGCAGGTGTGGCTTACAGCAGCCGCACCTTGACGCTGCGGCCCTTGATGCGGCCGGCGGCCAGCCTGGCCTCGGCCTGCTTGGCGATCGAGCGCTCGACCGCGACATAGGTCGAGAACTCGTTGATGTTGATCTTGCCGATCTGCTCGCGGGTGTAGCCGAGCTCGCCGGTCAGCGCGCCGAGCACGTCGCCGGCGCGGATCTTCTCCTTGCGCCCGCCCATGATCTGCAGCGTCGCCATCGGCGGGCGCAACGGCCCACCCGGCGCCTGGGTCAGGCTCTCGAGCGGCTGCCAGACGACTTCGCGGCCCTGCAGCTGCTCGATCTTGCCGACCGACCCCATCTCGTCCAGGCTGGCCAGCGTCAGCGCCAGGCCCTCGGCCTCGCCGCGGCCGGTGCGGCCGATGCGGTGGATGTGGACCTCGGAGTCGGGCGTGACGTCGACGTTGATCACCGCGTCGAGCTGGGCGATGTCGAGGCCACGCGCCGCGACGTCGGTCGCCACCAGCACCGAGCAGCTGCGGTTGGCGAACTGCACCAGCACCTGGTCGCGCTCGCGCTGATCCAGCTCGCCGTAGAGCGCCAGCGCCGCGAAGCCCTGGCCCTGCAGCAGCGCGACCAGGTCGCGGCACTGCTGCTTGGTGTTGCAGAAGGCCAGCGTCGATTCGGGCCGGAAGTGGTTCAGCAGCCGCGCCACCGTCGCCAGCCGCTCGCTGTTCCTGACCTCGTAGAAATGCTGGCGGATCTTGGACGCGTCGTGCAGCGCCTGCACCTTGACGTTCTGCGGCGTGCGCATGAACTGCGCCGCCAGCCGCTCCACGCCCTCCGGGTAGGTGGCCGAGAACAGCAGGGTCTGGCGCTCGGCCGGGCACAGCTTGGCGACCTGGGCGATGTCGTCGAAGAAGCCCATGTCGAGCATGCGGTCGGCCTCGTCGAGCACCAGGGTGCGCACGGCCGCCAGGCTCAGGTTGCCGCGCTCGAGGTGGTCGAGGATGCGGCCGGGCGTGCCGACCACCACATGGGCGCCATGCTCCAGGCTCAGGGTCTGGCCGCGCAGCGCGACGCCGCCGCACAGGGTCACGACCTTGATGTTGCCGTGCGCGCGCGCCAGGCGGCGGATCTCAAGCGTGACCTGGTCGGCCAGCTCGCGCGTCGGGCACAGCACCAGCGCCTGCACCTGCCACAGCGCCGGGTCGAGCTGCTTCACCAAGGGGATGCCGAAGGCGACGGTCTTGCCGCTGCCGGTGCTGGCCTGCGCGATCAGGTCGCGCCCGGCCAGGGCCAGCGGCAGGCTGGCGGCCTGGATCGGCGTCATCGCGGTGTAGCCGAGCTGGCCCAGGTTCTCCAGCATGGAGGCGGCCAGCGGCAGCTGGCTGAAGGGGGTGCCGGCGGTGGCGCTTTTCAGGGATTCATTCATCGCGCGATTATCCGCGTGGTCGCCAAAGAGCGACAGGGCCGGGGTGGCGCCGGATGACGATTTCTGCTTGCAGCATGAGGAACCCGGCGCCACCCCGGCCCTGGCGCGGGCACGGCCTCAACAGTGCTCGCGGATGAAATGCAGCGACTGCAGGTAGTGGTAGGCGGTCTGCTCATCGCTGTACCGATGGGACGCGCCGGCCGGACAGGCGTTGCGCGCGTGGCAGCGGTCCTGGCAGCTCGAGTCCGGCCGCAACCGGTGCTCGAGGCAGCGCCGCAAGCCCGGGCCCATGCCGGCGCTCAGCAGGTCGGAGGGGGCCGACAGCGCGCCGGCCGGACAGGCGCTCACGCAGGGCTGGTCGCGGCAGGCCGCGCAGGGCGATGCGCCCTCGCGGCGCGGCGTTGGCGCCAGCGCGGTGTCGGCCAGCAGCACGGCGCGGTAGGCGAACCAGCTGCCCCATCCGGCATCGACCCCGACGCCGAACGGCGAGGCCTGGTGCCAGCCGGCCAGCGCCCCCAGGCGCTGCAGGCCGACCGGTGCCGGACCGGGAAAGACCTGGTGCCAAGCCCGGCCCGGCAGCGTCGTGCGCATCCAGTCGGCGACGCATTCGCTGACGAACTGGTCGACCGGATCGCTGCCGTGCATGCCGCGCCGCTGCAGCGCGGCCCAGAAGTCGCGCCCGAGGTGCCCGAGCAGGATCAGCTGGCGCTGGCGCGCCAGCACGGCGCTGTCGACGCCCAGGCTGGCCAGGATCCCGGGCGGCAGGGCGGCGAGATCGAACACCGCGTGCAGGTTGATGCCTGAGGCCGCGAGCGGCGCGAACGGGTCTGGCGCGGCACCGGTCGCGGGCTGGCAGCGGAATGCGGCAAGACCCTCGGTCGGCAGGGTGGAGTCCGGTTCATTGAGCGCCATCGCTCAGGCACTCATCTGCATCGGTATCGTCACCGGCCCGTCGTTGACCAGGCTCACCTTCATGTCGGCGGCGAAGCGCCCGGTCTGCACCAGCGGATGCGCGGCGCGCGCCCTGGCGACGAAATGCTCGTAGAGGCGCCGGCCCTCGTCGGGCGCGGCGGCCTGGCCGAAGCTGGGCCGGTTGCCGCCCGAGGTGTCGGCCGCGAGCGTGAACTGGCTCACCAGCAGCAGGCCGCCGCCGACGTCCTGCACGCTGCGGTTCATCTTGCCGGCCTCGTCGGCGAAGATGCGCAGCCTGAGGATCTTGGCCAGCAGCTTGTCGGCCAGCGCGTCGGTGTCGCCGCGCTCGGCGCACAGCAGCACCAGCAGGCCCTGGCCGATTGCACCGATCACCTCGCCGTCCACCGCCACGCGCGCCTCGCTCACGCGCTGCAACACCGCCTTCATGACGCCCGCTCCCGCTTGCCTGCACTGATGCTTGAATCCATGGCCGGATTGTCGCGCACCGGCTCAGGCCGGCCCGCCCGGCTCCAGGCCCAGGCCCAGGCCGCACAGATAGCGCACGATCGTCTGGCGGCCGACGGCGACCAGGTCGAAGGCCTGCGGCTCGAGCAGCCAGTTGCACAGCAGGCCATCGATCAGCGCATGCAGGCCGCGCGCGGCGGCCGCAGCCGGCAGCGGCAGCGCGCAGCCGACTCGTTCGGCGTCCAGCCGCAAGGCCTGCTCGATCGAATTGAGCAGCCGCTGCGTCACCTCGACGCGGTGCCGGCCCACGGCCTCGAGGCCGTTGACGTATTCGACCTTGTGGGTCGCGATCTCGAACACCCGCCGAACCTGTGGGTCGCGCACCGTGACCTCCAGCGCCGCGAGCAGCGCTTCGACCAGGCGCGCGAGCGGCGGGCGGCCCGCCGGCTCGGGCTCGGCCGACTGCTGCAGCGCCTGCTCCAGCGGCAGCGTGACGCGCTCGAGCATGGCCTGGAACAGGGCGGCCTTGTCCTCGAAATGCCAGTAGACCGCGCCGCGCGTGGCGCCCGCCGCCTGCGCGATGTCCTGCAGCGAGGTGCGGGCCACGCCGCGCGCGCAAAACAGCTGCTCGGCGGCGTCGAGCAGGCGCTGGCGGGTCAGTTCGGCTTCGGCCTTGGTTTTACGGACCATGCGGGGAATGGGGAATAGGTTTTGGCCAAAACATACATTTTAGAATGTATGTATATTTCCGGCCACAGTTTCCAGTTTCGGCGCGGCACGCCTGCCGGCCCGCAGCAACCCTTCCCTCGCCATGATCCACATCCGAGCCTTCCACCCGCAAGCCGCCGATCGCCGTCCATCGGTGCAGCTGGCCGGGCTGACCCTGTCCTGCCTCGCGCTGCTGGCCGCCTGTGGCCAGAAGGCGCCCGCCGGTGGCCCGCCACAGATGCCCCCGGCCGAGGTCGGCGTCGTGACCGTCACCCCCGGCCCGGTCGGCCTGGTCAGCGAGCTGCCGGGCCGGCTCGAGGCCTCGCGCGTGGCCCAGGTGCGCGCGCGTGCCGCCGGCGTCGTGCAGCGCCAGCTGTTCCGCGAAGGCAGCGACGTGCAGGCTGACCAGCCGCTGTTCCGCATCGACCCGGCCCCCTACGAGGCGGCGCTGGCCAGCGCGCAGGCGCAACAGGCCAAGGCCGAGGCCCAGCTCGCGCAGGCGCGCACGCTGTTCGAGCGCTACCGCCCGCTGCTGGCCGAGCGCGCCGTCAGCCCGCAGGACTACACCAACGCCGAGATCGCGGTGCGCCAGGCCGAGGCCGACCTCGGCCTGGCGCGCGCCGCCGTGCAGAACGCGCGCATCAACCGCGGCTACGCCGACGTGCGCGCGCCGATCGCGGGCCGCGTCGGCCGCGCGCTGGTGACCGAGGGCGCGCTGGTCGGCCAGGGCGAGGCCACGCCGCTGGCGGTGGTGCAGCAGATCGACCCGCTGTTCGTCAACTTCACCCAGCCGGCGGCCGAGGCGCTGCGGCTGCAGCGCGCGATCGAGGCCGGCCAGTACCAGCGCAGCGGCAAGGGCGCGGCCAGGATCAAGGTGGTGCTGGAGGACGGCAGCGTCCATCCGCAGGCGGGTCGGCTGCTGTTCAGCGACCTCACGGTCGACAGCACCAGCGGCCAGGTCACGCTGCGCGCCGAGGTGCCGAACCCGGGCGGCAAGCTGCTGCCCGGCCTCTATGTGCGTGTGCAGCTGGAGCAGGCGCGCGCCAGCGAGGCGATCACGCTGCCGCAGCAGGCGGTGACGCGCTCGCCCCAGGGCGACAGCGTGATGGTGGTCGGCGCCGACGGCAAGGTCGCGCCGCGCCCGATCAAGGTCGGCGGCCAGCAGGGCGGACAGTGGATCGTGCTCGACGGGCTCAAGGCCGGCGAGCAGGTCATGGTCGACGGCTTCCAGAAGCTGCGCGGCGACGCGCCGGTCAAGCCCGTACCCTGGCAGGCGCCGGGCTCGGCGGCGCCCGCCGCCACCAAGCAGTAAGGGGAAGGCAGCATGTCCCGCTTCTTCCTCGACCGCCCCATCTTCGCCTGGGTGATCGCTCTGTTCGTCGCCGGCCTCGGCGCGCTCGCGATCACGCGGCTGCCGATCTCGCAATACCCCCCGGTGGCGCCGCCGTCCGTCGTGGTCACCACCGCCTACCCGGGCGCCTCGGCGCAGACGCTGGAAGACAGCGTGCTGGCCGTGATCGAGCGCGAGATGAACGGTGCCGACCGCCTGATCTACATGGAGTCGGTCGCGCAGGCCGACGGCACCGGCAACCTGACGCTGACCTTCGAGCCCGGCACCGACCCCGCCCTGGCGCAGGTCGAGGTGCAGAACCGCCTGTCGCGCGCCACGCCGCGGCTGCCGAGCGCGGTCACGCAGCAGGGTGTGCGGGTCGACAAGTCGCGCAGCAACTTCCTGCTGTTCACCATGCTCTCGTCCGACGACCCGGCCTGGAACCCGGTCCGTCTCGGTGACTATGCCGCGCGCAACGTGATACCCGAGCTGCAGCGCGTGCCCGGCGTCGGCCAGGTCCAGCTGTTCGGCACCGAGCAGGCGCTGCGGGTCTGGATCGATCCGGCCAAGCTGCAGGGCTATGGCCTGGGCGCGGCCGACGTGAGCGCCGCGATCCGGGCCCAGAACGCCCAGGTCGCCGCCGGCGAGATCGGCAGCCTGCCCAACGTCGCCGGCCAGGGCATCGCCGCCACCGTGGTGGTCGATGGCCAGCTCAAGGACCCCGAGGCCTTCGGCCGCATCGTCCTGCGCGCCAACCCGGACGGCTCCACCGTGCGCCTGCGCGACGTCGCGCGCATCGAGCTCGGCGGCCAGGCCTATGCCACCAGCGCCCGCCTCAACGGCAAGCCGGCAACCGGCATCGGCGTGCAGCTGGCCCCGAGCGCCAACGCGCTCGCCACCGCCGAGGCGGTGCGAGTCAGGCTGCAGGAGCTCGAGCGCCACTTCCCGCACGGGGTCAAGTGGACCATCCCCTACGACAGCTCGCGCTTCGTCAAGATCTCGATCAAGCAGGTCGCGCAGACCCTGTTCGAGGCAGTGCTGCTGGTCTTCCTCGTGATGTTCCTGTTCCTGCAGGACTGGCGCTACACCCTGATCCCGACCATCGTGGTGCCGGTCGCGCTGCTGGGCACCTTCGGCGCGCTGCTGGGGCTGGGCTTCTCGATCAACGTGCTGACCATGTTTGGCATGGTGCTGGTGATCGGCATCGTGGTCGACGACGCCATCGTGGTGGTCGAGAACGTCGAGCGCATCATGAGCGAGGAAGGCCTGCCGCCCTGGCAGGCCACGCGCAAGGCCATGGGCCAGATCTCGGGCGCCATCGTCGGCATCACCGTGGTGCTGATCTCGGTGTTCGTGCCGCTGGCCTTCTTCAGCGGCTCGATCGGCAACATCTATCGCCAGTTCGCCGCCGTGATGGGGCTGTCGATCGCGTTCTCGGCCTTCTTCGCGCTGACGCTGACGCCGGCGCTGTGCGCCACCCTGCTGAAGCCGGTCGAGGCCGGCCATCACCACGAGAAGACCGGCTTCTTCGGCCGCTTCAACCGCGGCTTCGCGCGCACCGCCAAGGGCTACGAGGGCTGGCTGTCCCGGCTGGCACCGCGCGCCGGCCGCAGCATGCTGGTCTACGCCGCCATCATCGCCGCGGCCGCCGTGGTCTACCTGCGCCTGCCGACCTCCTTCCTGCCCAACGAGGACCAGGGCACGCTGCTGGTCAACGTCCAGCTGCCGCCGGGCGCGACCCAGGAGCGCACCCGCGGCGTGATGGAGCAGGTCGAGGGCTTCATGCTCAAGCAGCCCGAGGTGCAGGGCATGGTCGGCGTGCTGGGCTTCAGCTTCTCGGGCCAGGGCCAGAACGCCGCGCTGGCCTTCGTCACGCTCAAGGACTGGTCCGAGCGCCACGGCGCCGAGCACTCGGCCCAGGCGCTGGCGCAGCGCGCCTTCGGTGCCCTGATGGGGGTGCGCGACGCCTTCATCTTCCCGCTCAGCCCGCCGCCCATCCCCGAGCTCGGCACCGCCTCGGGCTTCACCTTCCGGCTGCAGGACCGCGCCGGCCTCGGCCGCGAGGCCCTGCTGGCCGCGCGCAACCAGCTGCTGGGCCTGGCGTCCAAGAGCCCGGTGCTGGCCCAGGTGCGCCCCGACGGCCTGGAGAACGCGCCGCAGCTGCAGATCGACGTCGACCGCGACCGCGCGCAGGCGCTGGGCGTGGGCTTCGACACGATCAACACCGCGATCTCGACCGCCCTGGGCTCGAGCTACGTCAACGACTTCCCCAACGCCGGCCGCCTGCAGCGCGTCGTCGTGCAGGCCGATGCGCCCGCGCGCATGCAGCCCGAGGACCTGCTCAAGCTGCACGTGCTCAACAGCCGCGGCCAGAGCGTGCCGCTGGGCGCCTTCGCCACCACGCGCTGGATCAGCGGCGCGATGCAGACCGTGCGCTACAACGGCTACCCGGCCATGCGCATCAGCGGCTCCGCCGCGCCCGGGCGCAGCACCGGCGAGGCCATGGCCGAGATGGAACGGTTCGCGGCCCAGCTGCCCGCCGGCATGGGCTACGAGTGGACCGGCCAGTCGCGCGAGGAAAAGCTCGCCGGCTCCCAGGCCATGGTGGTCTACGCCCTGGCGATCCTGGCGGTCTTCCTCTGCCTGGCCGCGCTCTACGAGAGCTGGAGCATCCCGTTCGCGGTCATCCTGGTGGTGCCGCTGGGCGTGCTCGGCGTGCTGCTGGCGAGTTGGCTGGCCGGCATGGCCAACGACGTCTACTTCCAGATCGGCCTGATCACCATCATCGGCCTGTCGGCCAAGAACGCGATCCTGATCATCGAGTTCGCCAAGGACCTGCAGGCCCAGGGCAAGGGCGTGATCGAAGCGGCACTGGAGGCCGCGCACCTGCGCTTCCGACCGATCCTGATGACCTCGCTGGCCTTCACCCTCGGCGTGCTGCCATTGGCGCTTGCCTCCGGCGCCGGATCGGCCAGCCAGCGCGCGATCGGCACCGGCGTGATCGGCGGCATGATCAGCGGCACGGTGCTGGCCGTGGTCTTCGTGCCGCTGTTCTTCGTGCTGGTGCGCCGC
Organism: Pseudomonadota bacterium; assembly: GCA_041190985.1. GTDB lineage: Bacteria > Pseudomonadota > Gammaproteobacteria > Burkholderiales > Burkholderiaceae_C > Malikia. Next base: position 14,048 of record JBEEPT010000069.1, on the reverse strand, counting down.
TTCTTCCAGGACAGCGAACGCCAGCAGCGGGTGCACCACGCCGACGCCGACCGACTCGGGATGCACGGCCATGAGCATGAATGAGATCGCAACCATGAACTCCCTGCGTCCACTCGCGGCCCTGTGCGCCGCCACCCTGCTCGGCGCCTGCTCCCAGCTCCCGCCGCAGCAGCGGCCTGACACGCCGCTGCCCCAGGCCTGGGCCGGGCTGGCCACGACCGCTGCGCCCGCCGCACCCCGGGACGAGGAGCGCGACTGGCGCGACTTCATCGTCGATCCCGGCCTGCGCACCCTGGTCGAGCAGGCGCTGGCCGCCAACCGCGACGCGCGCATCGCCGCGCTGCAGGTCGAGCAGCTGGCGGCGCAGTACCAGATCCGGCGCGCCGCGCTGGCCCCGACCGTCAACCTCGGCCTGGCGGCGAGTCGCCAGACCAGCGATTCGAACCAGTCGTTCAAGAACAGCGCCAGCGCCGGGCTGCAGATCAGTGCCTGGGAGATCGACTTCTTCGGCCGCCTGGCCAGCCTGCGCGAGGCGGCGCTGGCGCAGTACCTGGCGTCCGAGCAGGCGCAGCGCAGCACCCGCATCGGCCTGGTGGCGGCGGTCGCCTCCGGCTGGCTCGAACTGCAGGCGGGCACGGCGCAGCTCGAGCTGACGCGCCAGACCCTGGCCAGCCGCGAGCAGTCGCTGCGGCTGGTGCGCCTGCGCCACGACAGCGGCACGGCCTCGGCGCTCGAGCTGCGCTCGGCGGAGTCGCTGGTGGAATCCGCACGCGCCACGCTGGCGCAGCAGCGGCTGCAGCAGGGTCAGGCGCGGCATGCGCTGGCGCTGCTGGTCGGCCAGCCACTCGACCACGCCCTCGAGCTGCCGCCCGCCCCGGAAGCCGGCGCGCCGGCCGCGCTGGCCGAACTCGCACCTGGTCTGCCAGCGCAGGTGCTGCTGGAGCGGCCCGACGTGCGCGCGGCCGAGCAGCAGCTCGCCGCCGCCAGCGCCCAGATCGGCGCGGCGCGCGCGGCCTTCTTCCCGCGCATCGCGCTGACGGCCGCCGCGGGCAGCGCCAGCTCCGAGCTCTCGGGCCTGTTCAAGGCCGGCAGCTGGGGCTGGAGCCTGGCGCCGCAGGCGCTGCTGCCGATCTTCGACGCCGGCGCCAACCAGGCCGGGCTCGACTCGGCGCGCGCCGGACGCGAGATCGCGCTGGCCCAGTACGAGAAGGCGATCCAGGTCGCCTTCCGCGAGGTCAGCGACAGCCTGCTCGGACGCGCCACGCTGGCCGAGCAGCTCGCGGCCCAGCAGGCGCTGGCGCGCGCCGAGGCCGAGCGCCTGCGCCTGTCCGGATTGCGGCTGCAGCAGGGCGTGGCCAGCCAGCTCGACGTGCTGGACGCGCAGCGCAGCCTGTTCGCGGCCGAACAGGCCCTGGTGCAGACGCGCTACGCGCTGCTGCAGAACCGCGTCGCCCTGTTCAAGGCGACCGCGGGACGCTGAGGCCGCGGCCAGCCGCCACGGGTGCAGACCCGGGCGGCATCAGCCCAGCGTCACGCGCGCGAACTTGCGCTTGCCGACCTGCACCACATAGGTGCCGGCGTCCAGCTTGAGGCCACGGTCGCTGACCGCGGAGCCGTCCACGCGCACGCCGCCGCCGTCGATCAGGCGGTTTGCCTCGCTGGTCGAGGGCGCCAGGCCGGCCGACTTCAGCAGCAAGGCTATGCCCAGCGGTGCGCCCGACAGCGACAGCTCGGGGATCTCGTCCGGCACGCCGCCCTTGGAGCGGTTGATGAAGTCCTGCTCGGCCGCATCGGCCGCCGCCGCGCTGTGGAAGCGCGCGGTGATCTCCTTGGCCAGCGCGACCTTGGCGTCCTTGGGGTTGGCACCCTGGGCGATCGCGGCCTTGAGCGCGGCGATCTCCTCGAGCGACTTGAACGACAGCAACGTGTACCAGCGCCACATCAGCTCGTCGCTGATCGACAGCACCTTGGCGAACATGGTGTTGGCCGGCTCGGTGATGCCGATGTAGTTGTTCTTCGACTTCGACATCTTGTCGACGCCGTCCAGGCCCTCGAGCAGCGGCATGGTCAGGATGCACTGCGGCTCCTGGCCGTATTCGGCCTGCAGGTGGCGGCCCATCAGCAGGTTGAACTTCTGGTCGGTGCCGCCGAGCTCCAGGTCGGCCTTGAGCGCGACCGAGTCGTAGCCCTGCATCAGCGGATACAGGAACTCGTGCACCGAGATCGGCGTGCCGGCCTTGAAACGGTCGTGGAAGTCGTTGCGCTCCATCATGCGCGCGACCGTGTACTTGGCCGCGAGCTGGATCATGCCCATCGAGCCCAGCGGCAGGCTCCACTCGCTGTTGTAGCGGATCTCGGTCTTGGCCGGATCGAGCACCAGGCTGGCCTGCTTGTAGTAGGTCTCGGCGTTGAGCTTGATCTGCTCGGGCGTCAGCGGCGGGCGGGTGCTGTTGCGGCCTGACGGGTCGCCGATCAGGCTGGTGAAGTCGCCGATCAGGAAGATCACCTGGTGGCCCAGGTCCTGCAGCTGGCGCATCTTGTTGAGCACCACGGTGTGGCCGATGTGGATGTCGGGCGCGGTCGGGTCCAGGCCGAGCTTGATGCGCAGCGGCTCGCCGCTGGCTTCGCTCTTGACCAGTTTCTTGACCCAGTCGGCCTCGGGGATCAGCTCCTCGCAGCCGCGACGCGTCACGGCCAGGGCATGACGCACCGCGTCGGACAGCACGGGCGGCGCCGCATCGCTTGTCAGATCTGCGCTCTTCCCGGACTCAACTTGTTCATTCATAAGGGTATTTCCAGATGCGGCAATCGGTGGCCGAGGTAAAATGGTGGCTTGCTTTAGAGCGGGATTTTAGTTGGCGCGCTTCTTGCCGCGCCGCAAGGTTGCCGAGACAGCCGATCCCGCCCCAGCCCGCTGGTCTGGCGGGCCCCATTTCTATTCCTGAATTTCTCCTGCAGGCCCAGTTGCCTGCAGGACAGCACTTTATTGGCCTATTCATGAACGACAAGTTCGATCTCCTGGCGCAGGCCGTGCGGCGTCACCCGCGCCGCATCATGGCCGGCCTCGGCGCCCTGCTGCTGGGCACCGGCGTCACCGCGGTCGCGGTCGCGCCGCTGACACCCGACGCCGCCGACCTGCCGGTGCGGCAGATCGTCGAAGCCGTCTCGCCCGTGCGCGCGCCCGCGCCGGACGCCACCGCTGCCACCGCTGCCCCCTTCCTGCTGTTCCGCAGCGATGTCACGCGCGAAGACGACTCGGTCCAGAGCCTGCTGCGGCGCCTGGGCGTCAACGACGGCAACGCGGCCGAATTCCTGCGCCGCGACCCGACGACGCGCCGCCTGCTGCTCGACGGCCCGGCGGGCAAGCTGGTGACGGTGCAGACCGACGACCAGCGCCGGCTGCACCGGATGACGGTGCTCTGGCTGGCGCGCAGCGGCAAGGAATACGCCCGCCTGCAGGTCATGGCCGACGACAGCGGCCTGCGCTCCAGGCTCGAGCTCGGCCCGCTGAAGCGCTCGGTCCGCCTGGCGGGAGCCGCCATCCACGGCAACTTCTTCGAAGCCATGGATGACGCGCGCCTGCCCGACAACGTCGCCGAGCAGCTCGCCGACGTGTTCTCGGGCGAAATCGACTTCCGCCGCGACCTCAAGCGCGGCGACCGCTTCCAGGTCGCCTACGAGACACTGGAGGCCGACGGCGAGGTGCTGCGCTACGGCCAGCTGCTGGGCGCCGAGTTCGTCAACGGCGGCAAGCGCCACCAGGTCATGTGGTTCCAGGAGCCCGGCCAGAAGGGCGCCTTCTACACGCTGGACGGCCAGAGCCTCAAGCGCGCCTTCCTGACATCGCCGCTGGCCTTCTCGCGCGTCAGCAGCGGCTACGGCATGCGCTTCCACCCGATCTCGGGCCGCGAGACGTCCCACCTAGGCGTCGATTTCGCGGCACCCACCGGCACCCCGGTGCGCGCGGTCGCCGAGGGCACGGTCCAGTACGCGGGCTGGAAGAACGGCTACGGCAACTTCGTGCTGCTGCAGCACCGCGACCGCAAGTCGACCGCCTACGCCCACCTCAGCCGCATCGCCGTGCGCAAGGGCCAGCATGTCGCGCAGAGCGACCTGATCGGCCGGGTCGGCAGCACCGGCGCCTCCACCGGCGCCCACCTGCATTTCGAATACCTGGTCAACGACCGGCACCAGGACCCGCTGGTGCTGGCGCACAACCGGGACAGCCAGTCGATTTCGGCTGCGGCGCGCGGCGAATTCAGGCGCCAGGCGCAGGCAATGCGCCAGCAGCTCGACGCCGCCTCGACCGTGGTCCAGGCCAGCGCGGAGTAAGCGCGTGCCGCAACGGGCGCTCTACATCGGCCTGATGTCCGGCACCTCGCTGGACGGGGTCGACGGGGTGCTGGTCGACTTCGACGCCTCTGCGGACGCCAGCCCGCGCGTGCTGGCCAGCCACGGCCTGCCGCTGCCCGAGCCTCTGCGCGCCGAGCTGCTGGCACTCAACCGCAGCGGCCCCGACGAACTGCACCGCGCCGCCGTAGCGGCGCACCAGCTCACGCTGGCCTATGCCGAAGTCGTGGCGTCGCTGCTCGCGGCCGGCGGGGTGAAGCCGACCCAGGTCCGCGCGATTGGCGCGCACGGCCAGACCGTGCGCCACCATCCGCCGGGCGCCCTGCTGCGCGGGCGCCGCGTGGCGACCGACGACCCTGGCTTCCCGCCCTACACCCTGCAGCTCAACCAGCCCAGCCTGCTGGCCGAGTGCAGCGGCATCGCCGTGGTCGCCGACTTCCGCAGCCGCGACGTCGCCGCCGGCGGCCAGGGCGCGCCGCTGGTGCCGGCCTTCCACCGCGAGATCTTCGGCCGCCCCGGCCAGTCGGTCGCCATCGTCAACATCGGCGGCATCGCCAACGCCACGGCGCTGACCGGCGACGGGCTCGTGCTCGGCCTGGACAGCGGCCCCGGCAACATGCTGCTCGACCTCTGGTGCGCGCGCCATACCGGCCAGCCCTACGACCGCGACGGCGCCTGGGGCGCCAGCGGACGCGTCGTCCCAGCCCTGCTGCAGCGCCTGCTGGACGAGCCCTATTTCGCCCTGCAGGGCATCAAGAGCACGGGACGCGACCTGTTCCACGCCGACTGGCTGCAGCGTCAGCTGCAGGACTTCGAGGCGCTGCCGCCAGCCGACGTGCAGGCCACGCTGGCGGCCCTGACCGCGCACAGCATCGCCGCCAGCCTGCGCACCCTGCCCTGGGGCGAGGCACCCCTGGCCGAGGTGCTGCTCTGCGGCGGCGGCGCGCGCAACGCCCTGCTGATGGAGCTGCTGCGCCAGGCACTGCCCGGCTGCCCGGTGCTGACGACGGCCGAGCGCGGCTGGCCGGTCGACCTGGTCGAGGCCGCCGCCTTTGCCTGGCTGGCCCGGCAGACCATCGAGGGCCGCCCGGGCAACCTGCCCGCCGTCACGGGCGCCGCCGGCGCGCGCGTGCTCGGCGCGATCTACCCGGCCTGAACGGCCGATCCGCAAAGCACGAAGGGCCCGCAGGCCAGAAGCCGGCGGACCCAGTGGAGATGGCAATCCGGGCCGGGCCCGGACGGACTCAGACGCTGAAGCTCGAGCCGCAGCCGCAGGTGGTGGTCGCGTTCGGGTTCTTGATCACGAACTGCGCGCCCTGCAGGTCTTCCTTGTAGTCGATCTCGGCGCCGACCAGGTACTGGTAGCTCATCGCGTCGATCAGCAGCGAGACCCCGTTCTTGGTCATCGTGGTGTCGTCGTCGTTCGTGATCTCGTCGAAGGTGAAGCCGTACTGGAAGCCCGAGCAGCCGCCGCCTTGCACGAAGACGCGCAGCTTCAGGTCCGGATTGCCTTCCTCGGCGATCAGATCGGCCACCTTGGCCGCCGCCGCGTCGGTGAAGATCAGCGGTGCGGGCATTTCGATGTCGGCCTCGACGGCAACGGCTTGTGCGCTCATGGTGTGCAACCTTGGGGTTCGGAAATACGATGGAAATACTATAGCAAAAAAGTCGGGAATAGCGTCTGGCGCGACCGGCGATACCGACACGGCCAGCAGGGTCTTTGTCCATGCCGACCCAAGAAAAAACCGCCCCCAGCACGGAGCTGGAAGGCGGCTTGCCGGCAGTGAAGCGCGCGGATTAACGCTTGCTGAACTGCTTGGCGCGACGTGCAGAACGCAGACCGACCTTCTTACGCTCGACTTCGCGGGCGTCGCGGGTCACGTAACCGGCAGCGCTCAGAGCGGGCTTGAGGCCTGCGTCGTAGTCGATCAGGGCGCGGGTGATGCCGTGGCGCACAGCGCCGGCCTGACCGGATTCGCCACCGCCGTGGACGTTGACCTGGATGTCGAAGGACTCGACGTTCTCGGTCAGCACCAGGGGCTGCTTGGCGATCATGATCGAGGTCTGGCGGCCGAAGAACTGCTGAATGTCCTTGCCGTTGACCGTGATCTTGCCGGTACCCTTCTTCAGAAACACGCGGGCGACGCTCGATTTGCGACGGCCGGTGCCATTGTTCCAATCACCGATCATGTCAGCTCCTTAGATTTCCAACACTTTGGGTTGCTGGGCGGTGTGCGGGTGCTCAGCACCACCGTACACCTTGAGCTTCTTGATCATGGCGTAGCCGAGCGGGCCCTTGGGCAGCATGCCCTTGACGGCCTTCTCCAGCGCGCGGCCGGGGTGCTTGGCTTGCAGATCGCGGAAGTTGGTGCCGTAGATGCCGCCCGGGAAACCGGAGTGACGGTAGTACACCTTGTCCAGGGCCTTGGTGCCCGTGACCTTCAGCTTGGCTGCGTTGACGACGACGATGAAGTCACCGGTGTCGACGTGCGGGGTGTAAATGGCCTTGTGCTTGCCGCGCAGACGGCGTGCCACTTCGCTGGCGACACGTCCGAGCACCTTATCGGTGGCGTCAACCACAAACCACTCGTGCACGACCTCAGCGGGCTTGGCGCTGACAGTAGTCTTTTGCATAAGTCTCTCTTTGAAGAGTTGGGTTTGGCGGGCTCTTTTCCACGGTCGGTGCTTCTCTGGAGGAAGCCTCTTAGGTGGCTCAAGATCTTCGCCGCGGAGCCCAGGGAATTCGCTGCGAAGCCTGCCATTATAGAACCCACCTGGAATCCAGGCAAGTCCATGGCATCGCCGCCTGGATGAAATGCCATCTTCGCTTGACGGAGGGCAAACCCGGCACCCGGCACCCGGCACCCGGCAGGCCCATGGGAAAGCCCCGGGGCGCCCAGGCCAAATCTACAATTCAGGATTTCAAGTTAACCCCCTATGCTGCACCTTCGCAAAACATGGGTCTGCAGCAGGATCATGGAGCCCCACTGTTATGCGTACTGAACTGAAACTGGCGGTCCTGGCCGCCGCCGTGTCACTGGCCGCCTGCGGCAAGAAGGAAGAAGCCGCGGCGCCGGCAGCCGCCCCCGCCGCCGAACAGCTGGTCGTGAAGATCGGCCACGCGGGGGCGACCAGCGGCCCGGTCGCCCACCTGGGCAAGGACAACGAGAACGGCGCCCGCCTGGCGATCGACGAGCTCAACGCCGCCGGCATCAAGATCGGCGACAAGACCGCCAGGTTCGAACTGCTGGCCGAGGACGACGCCGCCGACCCGAAGCAAGGCGCCGCCGCCGCGCAGAAGCTCGCTGATGCCAAGGTCAACGGCGTCGTCGGCCACCTGACCTCCGGCACCACGCTGCCCGCTTCGCAGATCTACAACGAGGCCGGCATTCCGCAGATCACGCCCTCGTCGACCAATCCCAAGATCACCCGCCAGGGCTACGCCGGCGTGTTCCGCCTGGTGGCAGACGACACCCAGCAGGGCAGCGCCATGGGCCGCTACACGGTCGAGACGCTCAAGGCCGCGAACGTGGCCGTCATCGACGACCGCACCGCCTACGGCCAGGGCCTGGCCGACGAGTTCGAGAAGGCCGCCGCCGCCGCGGGCGCCAAGGTGGTCGGACACGAGTTCACCAACGACAAGGCCACCGACTTCAAGGCCATCCTGACCACGCTCAAGGCCAAGAAGCCCGACGTGATCTTCTTCGGCGGCATGGACTCCGTCGGCGGCCCGATGCTGCGTCAGATGAAGCAGCTGGGCATGAAGGCCAAGCTCGTGGGCGGCGACGGCCTGTGCACCGGCGAGATGATCAAGCTCGCGGCCGAGGCGCTGGGCGACGAGCAGGTCTACTGCGTCGAGGCCGGCGGCGTCGATGGTGACGAAGTCGCGGTCGCCGAGAAGTTCCGCGCCGACTACAAGGCCAAGTACGGCGCCGAGGTGCAGGCCTACTCGCCCTATGCCTACGACGGCGTGAAGCTGCTGGCCGAGGCCATGAAGACCGCCGGCTCCAGCGAGCCGGCCAAGTACCTGCCCGCACTGAAGGCGATCAAGTACCAGGGCGCCTCGGGCCACATCGAGTTCGACGAGAAGGGCGACCGCAAGAACGCCGCGTTGACCCTCTACACCTTCAAGGGCGGCGAGCGCGCCAAGCTGGCGGTGATCCGCTGACCAGCTGATCGGCCGAGCGGCAACCGCACTGATCCGAGAACGGCCCGCGAGGGCCGTTCTCCATTCGGGCCGGCGTCCCCTTGGGGTACCATGCGCCCCATGTTCAGTTACCGCCACGCCTTCCACGCGGGCAACCACGCCGACGTGCTCAAGCACATGACGCTGGTCGCCATCCTGCAGTACATGGGTCAGAAAGACACCGGCTTCACCGTGGTCGACACCCACGCCGGCGCGGGCGTCTACCGGCTGGACCAGGAGCACGCGCGCACCTCGGCCGAGTCCGACGCCGGCATCTTCCGCCTGCGCGCCGCGGTCGACGCCGCGCAGGCCGGCGGCCAGCCGGTGCCCGAGGTCGTGCTGCGCTACCTCGAGCAGGTGCGGGCCTTCAATCCGGGCGGACAGCTGCGCACCTACCCCGGCTCGCCCTGGATCAGCCAGGCCCTGTTGCGGCCGCAGGACAAGCTCAAGCTGTTCGAGGTGCACCCGACCGACGCGCGCCTGCTCGACCGCCAAGTCACCGAGCTCGGCCGCGGCAAGCAGATCGAGGTGCTGCGGCGCAACGGCTTCGAGGGCCTGAGGAGCCTGCTGCCGACGCCGACGCGCCGCGGCCTGGTGCTGATGGACCCCAGCTACGAGCTCAAGACCGACTACGCCGCCGTGGTCGACAGCCTGGAGGAAGCGCTCCGGCGCTTCCCGACCGGCACCTATGCGATCTGGTACCCGGTGATCGGCCGCCCCGAGGCGCACGCGCTGGCGCGCAAGCTCAAGGCCATGAGCCAGCGCCTGGGCCGCAGCTGGGTGCAGGCCGAGCTCAACGTGGGCCTGACCCCGACCGAGGGCAGCAGCGCCCAGGTCGCACAGGGCCGCGCCCAGACCTCGATGCGCGCCAGCGGCATGCACGTGATCAACCCCCCCTTCACGCTCGCGGCCCAGCTGCGCGAGGCCCTGCCCTTCGTGACCGAGGCGCTGCACGAGCCCACGGGCTCGGGCTGGACGGTCGAGCACGGCGGCAACTGAGCGCCGCCGCCTCGGCCAGCCCGCACGGGCGGGCGCCAGCCCAGGCCGACGCCGACCAGCAGCGGATCGACCTTGAATCCACCCACCTTGGTGCGAGTGGCAGCATCCAGGACATCGGTGCCGATCTGCACCTTCTTGACGTCGAGGTCCAGGTTCTTGGACAGTTCGTAGTCCACGCCGGCCTGCAGCGCCAGGCCATAGCTCTGGCGCTTGACGTCGAAACCGGGCACGTTCACGACCGTGAAGTTGGTGAAGTTGACGCCGGCGCCGACATAGGGCTTGAAGCCGGACACCGGGTCGAAGTGGTACTGGAACGTCAGGGTCGGCGGCAGGTGCTTCAGGGTGCCGGCATCCGCGTTCAGCACGCTCGAGTGCAGGATGTGCTTCTGCGGCACGGTCAGGATCAGCTCGGCCGCCAGGTTCTTGCTGAAGAAGTAGCTGAAATCGACCTCGGGAATGGTCTTGTCGTTGACCGACAGGCCCAGGCCCGCTTCACTTCGGCTCGATGATCTGCACCTCGGACACGCCCTTGCCCTTGATGCCGAGGGCGGCCACGGCGGCGTGGCTAAGGTCGATGATTCGGTTCTTGAGGTGGGGGCCGCGGTCGATGATGCGCACCGCCACCTCGCGCCCGGTCTGCAGGCTGCGCACGATCACCCGCGTGCCAAAGGGCAGGGACTTGTGCGCGGCAGTCAGCTCGTTCATGTCGTAGCGCTCGCCGCTGGCGGTCTTGCGGCCTTGCAGCCCGCTCCAGAGGAAGGACGCCGACCCCTGCTCGAGCACCAGCGGCTCGGAAGCGCCGCCTGCCAGCCAGTCCACCCCGCCCTTCCAGGTGTCCTGCACCGCGTCCTGCATCTGGCGCACCACGCTGGGCGTCGCCTCGACGGCGGCAGGCGCCGGCAATCGTTCGGTCGCGCGTGCCGGCGCCGAGACTGAGCCCAGCAGCACAGCCGCCAGCAGCGCGCAGGCGCGCAGCCACACCGCCGGAGCGGGCGCCACGGCTGGGGGTATCTGGCGAAAGGGCTGCGCTGAACGACTCGACAAGTGCGGGAAGGCGGGAAGACTCGGGCCCGGAATTTACCCGAGACCCAGCCGGCGCACAAGCTCCAGCGTCGCCACGCTCTGGTTCATGGTGTAGAAGTGCAGCGCAGGCGCGCCGCCCCGGATCAGGCGCTCGCAGAGCTCGGTCACGACCTCGAGACCGAAGGCCTTGATCGATTCGGCATCGTCGCCGTAGCCCTGCAGGCGCAGGCGGATCCAGCGCGGCACCTCGGCGCCGCAGGCATCCGAGAAGCGCAGCAGCTGCGACGAGCTCGTGATCGGCATGATGCCCGGCACGACCGGGATCTCGACCCCGAGCTTGCGCGCCTCGTCGACGAAGCGGAAATAGGCGTCGGCGTTGTAGAAGTACTGCGTGATCGCCGAATCGGCGCCGGCCTTGACCTTGGTCGCGAAGGCGCGCAGGTCGGCCTCGGGCGACTTGGCCTGCGGATGGGTCTCGGGGTAGGCGGCGACCTCGATCGCGAAGTCGTCGCCGGTCTCGGCGCGGATGAAGGCGACCAGGTCGCTCGCGTACTGGAACTCGCCGCTCATGCCATAGCCGCTCGGCATGTCGCCACGCAATGCCACCAGGCGCTTGACGCCCATGGCCTTGAGCTGCGCGAGCTGCGCGCGCACGCTGGCCTTGGAGGCACCGATGCAGGAGAAATGCGAGGCCGCGGCCTGGCCCTCGGCCAGGATCTCGCGCACCGTGTTGAAGGTGCCCTCCTGCGTCGAGCCGCCCGCGCCATAGGTCACGGAGCAGAACTCGGGATTCAGCGCGTAGAGCTTCTGGCGCACGACGCGCAGCTTCTCCGCGCCCTCGGGCGTCTTGGCAGGGAAAAATTCGATACTCAGGGGCAGGCCCATACAAAAAACTCCCGGTTGCCGTCACCGCCGGTGATCGGACTTTCAAAGTAATCGAGCACGCGCCAGCCGAGCTCGGCACAGGCCTGGCGCATGCGCGCCTCCACCAGCGCGTAGCTCGCCGGATCGCGCACCAGGCCGCCCTTGCCGATGTGCTCGGGCTGCAGCTCGAACTGCGGCTTGACCAGCATCAGCAGATGACCGTCAGCCCTCAGCAGCGGCGCAAGCGCGGGCCAGACCAGGGTCTGCGAGATGAAGGACAGGTCGCCCACGACCAGGTCGTAGGGCGCAGCCGCCCGCTCGCCGCCGGCCGCGACCAGCGCCTCGGCGCTCAGTTCGCGCGCATTGAGCTTCTCGACGCAGACCACGCGCGGGTCGACGCGCAGCCGCTCGTTGAGCTGGCCGTGGCCGACGTCAACGCCGACCACCTGCGCCGCACCCTGCTGCAGCAGACAGTCGGTGAAGCCGCCCGTGCTCTGGCCGACGTCAAGGCAGCGCAGGCCCGCGACCGGCTGCCCGGTGCGCGCCAGCGCGCCCTCGAGCTTGAGCCCGCCGCGCGAGACGTAGCGCGCCTCGGCCGCGTCGGCCAGCTGCAGCTCGGCCGCATCGGGCACCAGGTCGCCGTTCTTGGCCACGGTCTTCCAGGCACCGCCGCCGAGGCGCCAGCGCAGGCCGGCCGCTATCAGTCTTGCGGCTTGCGAGCGCGAGGCCGCCAGGCCGCGTTCCACCAGCAATTGATCTGCACGCATAAGCATTTCAAGCGGCGTAGCGAGCGGCTGCCAGCCGATGCGCGGGCGGGACCCGCAACGAAGGCTCACAGCCGCGCCGTCGCCGCGGACATCAGTAGCGGTAGGTGTCGGGCTTGTAGGGGCCCTGCTTCGGCACGCCGATGTAGGCCGCCTGCTCGTCGCTCAGCTCGGTCAGCATCGCGCCGACCTTCTTCAGGTGCAGGCGCGCCACCTTCTCGTCGAGGTGCTTGGGCAGCACATAGACCTTGCCCACGTCGTAGCCTTCGGGATGGGTGAAGAGCTCGATCTGCGCGATGGTCTGGTTGGCGAACGAGTTGGACATCACGAAGCTCGGATGGCCGGTGCCGCAGCCCAGGTTCACCAGCCGGCCCTTGGCCAGCAGGATGATGCGCTTGCCGTCCGGGAAGATCACGTGGTCGACCTGGGGCTTGATCTCTTCCCACTGGCAGTTCTGCTCCAGCGCCGCGACCTGGATCTCGTTGTCGAAGTGGCCGATGTTGCAGACGATGGCCTGGTCCTTCATCGCGGCCATGTGGGCGTAGGTGATGACGTCGCGGTTGCCCGTGGTGGTCACGAAGATGTCGGCCTTGTCGGCGGCCCACTCCATGGTCACGACCTTGAAGCCCTCCATCGCGGCCTGCAGCGCGTTGATCGGGTCGATCTCGGTCACCCAGACCTGGGCCGACAGCGCGCGCAGCGCCTGCGCCGAGCCCTTGCCCACATCGCCATAGCCGGCGACGACGGCAATCTTGCCGGCCACCATCACGTCGGTCGCGCGCTTGATGGCGTCGACGAGCGATTCACGGCAGCCGTAGAGGTTGTCGAACTTGCTCTTGGTGACGCTGTCGTTGACGTTGATGGCGCGGAACAGCAGGGTGCCCTTGGCGCTCATCTCGTTCAGGCGGTGCACGCCCGTCGTCGTCTCCTCGGTCACGCCGATGATCTCGGCCGACTTGCGGCTGTACCAGGTGGGGTCGACCGCGAGCTTGGCCTTGATGGCGTTGAACAGGCAGACCTCTTCCTCGCTGGCCGGGTTGGCCAGCACCGACAGGTCCTTCTCGGCGCGCTTGCCCAGGTGCATCAGCAGCGTGGCGTCGCCGCCGTCGTCCAGGATCATGTTCGGGCCTTCACCGGGCGTGCCGGCGGGGCCGAAGTCGAAGATGCGGTGGGTGTAGTCCCAGTAGTCGACCAGCGTCTCGCCCTTGTAGGCGAACACCGGCGTGCCTTCGGCGACCAGCGCGGCGGCGGCGTGGTCCTGGGTGCTGAAGATGTTGCACGAGGCCCAGCGGACCTCGGCGCCCAGCGCCTGCAGCGTCTCGACCAGCACGGCGGTCTGGATGGTCATGTGCAGCGAGCCGGTGACGCGCGCGCCCTTGAGCGGCTGCTTGGCGGCGAATTCCTCGCGGATCGCCATCAGGCCGGGCATCTCGGTCTCGGCGATCCTGATTTCCTTGCGGCCCCAGGCGGCCAGCGACAGGTCGGCGACGACGTGGTCGACGGCGGGGATGGGTTTGACAACAGCGTTCATCGAAAGACTCCGGTGGGTCCGTCGCCTGACGCGGTCTGCAAGGGGAAGCCGGGCCGCCGCCCGATGCGGATCGGACGTGCTGCGACTCACCCTGGAGACTCGCGCGGGATGCGAGCGGGTGAGCGCCGTTGGCCATTCAAGGGTCTTCGAGCCTGGGGCGGATCGGGGTCGATCGGCCTTGCAACGCTCCTCGGGATGGCGGCGATTATAGGCGCGGGCCCGATGACGTCGGAGCGCCAGGGGGCTTTGCAGGCGTGGGGGCGGGTGCGCGGGCCCGGCCGGCCGCATCTGCCATGGGACAATCCCCGGTTTGCTGCCGGCCCGCCTGGGC
>JBEEPT010000068.1:0-6780 GCA_041190985.1 Pseudomonadota bacterium | reverse complement strand
TAGCCGCGGCCCACCACCGCACTGAGCTGGTGGACTGCGAGGTAGAGGGTGTCGCCGGGCGTCAGGCCGGCCGTGGTCTGCGCGGCTGCCGTGAAGCTGCCCGCGGCGCCGGTGAAGGTGAACGTGGCCGCCACGGTGGTGTAGGTGCCGTCCGTGTAGGCGTCCACGCTGTAGGACTCGTCGGCCTCGCCCAGCGGGGTGTCGATGCCTTCCCGGAGGAAGCGGTGCGACAGCCGGCTGCGGCGCCGCACGGTGATCGTGGCGTTGTTCGACCCGTCGCGCGTGACCTCGACGTCCGCCGGCGCCAGGGGCTTCAGGCCGACGCCGGTGTCGGTGAAGGCCTGTGCAGGCGTTGTCGCCAGCGACCTGCCGATCGTCGGCGCCTTGAACTGGTACTCGACGTCAAGCTGGCCGGCGTCTCGCGTCAGCCGGCGCAGCGTCGAGGCGTCCAGGGCGACGACGCGGTCGCCGGCCGCGTGGGTTCCCATTGCCCACTCGGTGCCGCGCTGGCCGCGCAGCAGGTTGGACAGGGTGTAGACGCCCGTCGAGACCAGCGTCGCCGTCCTGGGCACCACGATCTCGTCGCCGATCAGCCAGGCCCGCGCGGTGCCGGCCAGCACCTGGTCGTCCGTGAAGCTGGCGGCCTCACCGTTGATGCGGATCGTGACGCTGTTGCCGTGGTCCATGACATTGCCGCCGGACCAGTTGCCCAGGGCGGTGGTGGCCTGGCCGCGCGTGGCGTTGGCCGTCACGGTCATGCGCTGTGTGTAGGCCACGCCGTCCGCGCTGTCCGCGATCACGGCGCCCGGCCAGCTGGTGCCGCCGCTGACCGCCGCGTAGAAGCCTGGGTCGTTGTCGGCGTCGCGCAGGATCGGCACGTCCATCAGGTCGAGCACCGTCTCGCCCGGGTTGGGCACGTTGATCGTCGGCGTCGAGTAGTCGCTGGCGATTCCGGGCTGTGTGAACACGCTGGCGTCGTCGAGGACCAGTTCCAGCGCCTTGACGCCCTGCGCGAAGTCCTCGGTGACGATCCGGGCGCGATAGGTGGTGCCGTCCAGGTCGGTCAGCACGACCGCATCGGTCGGCTCCAGGCGGGCGTAGTAGTCGGTCACGGACGTCTGGAACCGCGTCGCCGCAGCCTTGCGATCCAGAATCCAGGCGTCGACCACCGCCTGCGCTTCGCCAGGGTTGGCGAGGATCGCCACGGTCGCCGTGTCCGCCTGGTCGACGCGACCCTCGCCGCGATCACCGGTGACGCTCCCGACGTCGTGGTCGGCCGACACGTTCACGTAGGACAGCGTCAGCCGGCGCGGCACCTCGTCGTCGTTGCCGCGGTCCAGGTCGAGCGGTTCCTCGCGCGCCTGGTCGACGCCGGCGCCCAGGTCAGCGAAGGGGATCGTCGCCGCCACCGACCCGGCGCGCCGCCGGAAGTACAGCTTGTCGCTGCAGACCGCGCCGAACCCGTACCAGGCCGCCAGCTGCTCGAGGCTCGCCCGCAGGTTGCCAGTGGCGGCGAACCCGCGCACCGGCACGCTGTTCAGGGCCGTCACGTCGCGCAGCGACGAGGTGATCGGCGTGCGGTCGAGCAGCGTGGAGACGACGTCGTCCAGATCCACGGTGCCGGGCTCGTACAAGGTGCCGCCGTCGTCGATCGGCGCGGTGGTCGGCGGGGTGTAGTCGGACGTGTAGCGCCGGCCCAGCGAGTACCGAATGGCATCGACTGCCAGGTCGCCGGCCACGTTGCCGCCGGACGAGCCCTCGCCCGCATAGGCCCGGGTGATGGCGGTGGCAGCCGGCAGCGAGCCGGAGTAGGTGATCGACAGGACCTCGACGCCGTTGATGCGCGCGGTGGCCGTGGCCGTGTCCGGGTCAAAGTCGATCGATGCGGCGAAGAAGGCCGAGGTCGAGACCGGATAGCTCGGAGGCGCCACCGATGCGGTGCTCACCGTCTGGCCCATCAGGTTGAGCGTCAGGCGCTTCAGGTCCGGCGAGACGTCGTCGACCACGCCCAGGGTGATGCTGCCGCCGACGTCGAGATCCACGCCCAGCATCACGTAGCTGCCGTCGCCCAGGTCACCGGCGAACCGTGCGCGGCCCTCCAGCGTCAGGCCGGTGGTGGTCGGGTCGAACGGCACGGACAGGGTCGAGGACAGCCCGTAGCCGCCTGACGTGGTGACGTTCGCCATCCCCGTGGTGCCAAAGGCCGCCAGTGCGGACTGCACCATGTTCGTCACGGTGACGGAGTTCGCCCAGCTGGACGTGTCCACGGTGGTCGAGGCGCCCAGCGTGCCGTCGTTGTTCAGCAGCCAGAAGACCGAACCTGGGGACGCTGACCCGGCCGTGATCACTTCGAACCGGAAGACCGGCGGCGTCTTGCTGTTGCCGAAGCGCGCGTTGGTGATGCAGATGGTCGCCACGTGCCGGTCTGCCACCGCCAGGGACGACCCGACCGCCGTCTCGTAGGGCGTCCACGCCGTCTGCGTCGGGCCGCCGGGGCGCAGTTCGATGTCGTCCCAGTGCTCGGTGTTGGCGCTCGCCAGGCTGGTGTCGGCGTCCGACCCGGCGCGTGCGCTCCAGACCAGGTCGCCGTTGCGCCAGATCCTGGTGACGGCGATGACGTCGTGCGCGCCCTTGCGCCGCGCCACCACGAACTTCAGGTCCGCCGAGTAGGTGTAGCCGACGACCTGGGAGCCGCCGCCCTTGCCGGTCTCGGCCTCGACCTCGGTCGCCCGCAGGTCGCTGATCCAGGTCAGCGCGCCGCTGGTCACGACCGTGCCGAACAGGTACGGGATCGGCTGTCCGTACTCGAGTTGTGGCGCCGTGAGGTCGCCGGGGTCGGGTGCCTTGAACTTCGGCCGGAACAGCGCCGAGCCGATCATCGACCCGGCGATCCAGCCGATCGACGACCCGGTCAGGCCCAGGAAGACGGTGCCGGCGCCGAGCGTGGCACCGCCGATCGCGGCGCCCACCGCGGCCAGTGCGAGCTGTGCCATCAGACGGTCCCGTAGTCCACGCCGGGCAGCCCGTAGGCCGCCACCAGCCGGAAGTAGCGCGAGAACTGCAGCCGGGTCTCGATCACCGCCTTGGCGCGCTCGCCATCGGCGTGGATGAACGACAGGCCGCCGGCAGGGTGATCAGCGACGATGCCCAGGTGCTGCGGTGGGCCGTCCTTCCACGACGCCAGCACGACGCCGCCTGGCGCCGGCGCGGGCTGCCTGATCAGGTGCTCGTCGCAGTAGGCGCGCAGCGCGACGCCGTCTGGCACGCGACCGTAGGCCCCGACGTCGAAGTCGTCCGCCACCAGCCCCAGCTGGCGTCCGACCACGATCAGCACGCCGGCGCAGTCCAGGCCGACGCCGGGCAGCCGCGCCTGGTGGTGGTACGGCGTGCCGATGAGGCCGCGCGCCGCCTCGACTACTGCCTGCGGGCTCACGGTTCCACCCCGGCGACGATGTCGTTGACCTTGGCCTTGTCGGGCTCGCCGTCGAAGTTCGCCACGTTCGAGAACACGCCGGCGCAATCCTCGGTGCGGCGCTTGCGGCAGCCGCGGAT
This sequence comes from Pseudomonadota bacterium, assembly GCA_041190985.1. Classification (GTDB taxonomy): domain Bacteria; phylum Pseudomonadota; class Gammaproteobacteria; order Burkholderiales; family Burkholderiaceae_C; genus Malikia. The sequence goes on along the minus strand of JBEEPT010000068.1, from coordinate 3,228 downwards.
AGCCGAGTAGGTGTCGCCCACGCCGATGGCCGACAGCATCGCGCGCACCAGGGTGAAGGTGTCCGTGGTGCCGTCGTAGGACTTGACCTTGACGGTGATGCCGGCGTTAGGCCCTGTCAGCCAGGTCACGTAGCCATTGCCGAAGTAGTCGCCGGTCTGGGTGCGCGACGTGTCGGTGAACACCTGGGCACTGGCTGCGCCGGTCACGGTGCCGGTGTGCGTGTGCGAGGCGAGGTTCACGCCACAGCGGGCGTCGCCCAGTTCGTTGCGGCAGTCGGCCTGCGTGACGACCGCGTACTCGCTTTGCAGCGCCTGGCGCAGGTCGCGGAATTCGACGACGAAGTGCCCCGTTCGCGGCCTGATGTTGCCGATTCGGCCGCACTTCAGCACCTCGATGCCGTCGCTCGGGTCGGCCCAGTTGTAGCGAAACAGCGTCCACGCCGCGCCGTCCCACAGCCCGCGCAGCACGTCGGCCCGGGTGACGACGCCGCCCTCGAGCAGCGTGCCTTCCAGGTTGTCCACCGCGAAGCCCTCGGCGCTGCGGATGTTGGACACCGACAGGCCGGCGGTGGCCGAGTAGACCAGCGACCCGGTGGCCGATCCGTTGACCGGCACTCCGGTGATCGTCGCGTCCTGGTGCGCTCCGGTCAGGCGAAGCTGCGTGCCGTCCTCGCGTTCGATGATGATGCCGAACGCCGCCCGAGCCGATCCTGACTGCAGCTCGGTGAGCAGATCGCTCGGAATGGTCTTCACTCGAAGACCTCCTCCAGCATGATCGACTCGTTGACGAGGTGCAGATTCTGCGTGCTGACCTCCAGCCGGGCCCGCCACTCGTTGTCGGTGAAGGTCACCGGAACGTCGAAGTAGCCCGACCAGGTGTCCGGAGTTCCAGAGGCGACGGTGAACGTGCCGTCCGTGTAATCCACGGTGGCGGTCAGCGCCGAGCCGCCGGAGTCGAAGACGGCCAGCGTGCCGTCGTTCACCGGCCGGGTGATCGTGCGCACGTAGTCCACGCCGCCGAAGGAGTAGACCCGGCCGAGCTGGTAGGTGCCGCCGCCCAGCGAGGTGCACGTGGTGTTGGCCCGCGTGGCGATGTAGTCGGCCCAGTCGCGCCAGAGCAGGCCGTCATACGGGGTGCCCATCACCGCGTAGAACGCGCCGAGCACTTCCATGTAGTCGGCCTGGCTGCGCACGCCGTGGCTGGCGTCGAAGGTGTGCTTGAGCCGACCCGATGGGAAGACCTGGCGCAGGTTGCCGTTGCCGGTGTAGATCTTCACGCGCGACGGGTGCAGCACCACTCGCGTGGCGCCGCGTTCGATGCGCGAGCTGAGGCGTTGGGCGAGGATGGTCATCAGCCGTTGCGCGCGAGCGCCTCCCGAACACGTTGTCCGACAGCCGACCCGGTCTGCAGCGCCGTCTGACGCGACGTGCCCGGCGCGGCCTGCACGTTCACCGTCAGGTTGATCGCGCGGCCTTCACCCTGGGTGGGCTTCACGTTGCCACCTTGCGCGCCCATCATCAGGTAGTCGCGCCCGCCGACCTCGAGCAGTTCGGGCCCGCGCTCGTTGACCTCGTAGACGCGCCCTGGCGCCACGGGTCCGCCGGCTGCGCGGCCACCGCCGAACAGGCTGCCGAAAAACCCGGCGAACCCGCCGCCACCAGAGTTCAAGCCCATGGCCTGCAGCAGCGGCAGCATGATCTGCTGCTTGATGATGATCCTGGTGATGTCAGCGACGATCGAGTCGGCCAGCGCCTTGAAGTCGAGCTTGCCGGTGGTGATGAACTTCAGCAGGGCGTCTTCCATGCCCTGGAACGCGCGGGTGAACAGCTGCTCGGTCTGCGCCGCCACGTCTCTGGCGTTGTCGACGTAGTTGGCGAACGCCTCGTTGGCGCCGTTGGCCCAGTTCTGACGGGCCGCGGAATCGCGCTGGTAGAAGTCGGCCAGCGCCGCCTGGGCGTCAGCCGCGCCGGCCCGTATGGCGTCGACCGCCTTCTGGTACTCGGGGCCGCCGATTAGGTTCTTCGGCGTGGCCTTGTCAAGCTGTTCCTGGAACCGCTGGAACTCCCGCTGCACCTCAGCCTGCGCGCGAAGCTCTTCACGCGCCCTGTCGCCCAATCCAACGCCGGAAAGTTCGTCCTCGAAGCGATCGCGCCGGTTCGCGTTGGCCGTGCCGATCGATTGCTGGATCTGCGCCGAGCGTTCCAGGAAGCGTTCCAGCTCAAGGCGCTGCCGCTCCAGTTCCTTGGTGGCGTCGGCCCGGGCTTTGACCTCTTTCTCGGCGGCGATGTTGCGCTCAAGCTGCAGGCGGATCGCCTCACGCGCGGCCAGCAGCGACTTCTGGTCGGCCGTCAGGACCCGCTTCTCCTTCAGGTCGGCGATCAGCTGCTCGAACTGCGCCCGCTCCTTTTCCGTGGCCGTGAGCTGCACGGTCGTGGACAGTTGGGCGTTGAGCGTGGCCTCCTGCTCGCGCAGGCCCTGCAGCATCCGCTCGGCAGCGTCGTCCCGGACGGCAGCCGCCGCGCGCTGAGGCGTGAACCTGGCGCGGATGGCCGCTTCGTCCCGCGCGATGCGACCGGGGTCAAGCAGTTGGCTCTGCGGGTTGGCGCGGCGCACCGCGTCGAGGTTGTCGCGGTACTTCTTCAGCTCGGCGTTGAGCTTCTCGGTGTTCGACCGCGACGCCTCCCGGATGCGAGAGATCTCCCGCTCGGCCTCGATGCCCCGGCGCGTGACCTCGGTTGCCTCGCCCTGCGCCGTCGCGTACTTGGACGTCTCGCGGTTGATGTCCTCCAGCGCCGCGATCTGGTCGAGCAGCTGCTGCCGGGCACGCGCCGCGGCAGGACTGCCCTGCGTGCCGCCGAACTCCGGCCCCAGGTTGGCGCCCTGGTCGAGGGCTTCCAGCTGCCGGCGCAGGCCCGCCAGTTCGGTCTGGGGAGTGCTCGCCCGGCCCACGTTGAGCATCGCGTCCCAGGCCTCCTTCGCCGCCCCGGTGACGCCGCGCCACGCGCGTTCGATGTAGCCCAGATTCTGCGACAGCCGATCCGCGCGGGTGTTCAGGGCGTCCGCGAACGCTGCCTGGGCCAGCGCCGCCGCCTCCGTAACCCGGCCCTGTTCCTGCAGCGCCTTGATCTGCTCGTAGACCGACAGCGTCAGGTAGTTGTACTGCTCGTTGAGCTTGGCCGAGGCGTCGACCGGGTCCTTCCCGAGTGCGGCGAACTCCTTCACCGTCT
>JBEEPT010000067.1:0-4269 GCA_041190985.1 Pseudomonadota bacterium | reverse complement strand
GCAAGACCGCAAAATGGATAGGGGGGAGGTGTTCGACAGTCTGGAGTTGGCAGGCGAGGCAGACTGCTTCGTCGACCTGTCCGAGTTCGACGACCACCAAGCCAGCGCCGCCCGCAAGGCGCAGCGCGTGATCGCCCGCGCGCTGCGTACCCGCAGCCGCATAAGCGTGCGCCGCGCAAAGTCCGAGACGCAGCTGGCTGACCTGCTGCCGCCCTACATCGAAGACGGCGACAGCTGGCACGTCATCAGCGGCGGCGACGTCGACAGCCTGAGCTTCGCCAAGCACCTACTGCAGTGCGAGCCCTTCGACTACATGGCGCTATCCACCTGGTGCATGTCGATTGACGATGTGCAGCAGCTTGGCCGCTGGCTTGACGCAGGCCAGCTGCGCTGGCTCGACTGCTACGTGGGCGAGATCTTCCCCAACCAGTACGCAGCCGCCTATGCCGAGCTGTGCGCCACCGTGCGCCGCCATCGTGGCCGCGTAGCCACCTTCCGCAACCACAGCAAGGTGATGCTGCTGGGCTGCCAACGCACGCATCGCCACCTCGTGATCGAGAGCAGCGCCAACGTGAACACCAACCCACGCACCGAGCAGACCGTCGTGACTGCCGATGCCGGCCTGTTCCGCTTCTACGCCGACTTCTTCAACAGCATCAAGTCATTCAACGACAACTTCGCCGACTGGGTGCCGCATGGCCAGGCCTCGTAAACCCACGGCGCTCAAGCTGGTCGAGGGCAACCGCGGCAAGCGCGCCATCAACGCCAACGAGCCCGAGCCGGCGCTGCTGCAGGATCTCGACCCGCCAAGCACGCTGCCCGAGTCGACTGCTGTTGTCTGGCGTGAGCTGGCCCCCAAACTGCGCCGCGCCATGGTGCTGACCGAGCTCGACACGCCGCTGCTCGAGATGACCTGCCACGCCATCGCCATGCACCGACTCGCCGTCGAGAAGACGGCCAACGGCAAAGTGATGATGAAGAACCAGGAAACCGGCAGCGTCAGTCTCAGCCCATGGACCATGTTGCAGAGCATGTCGTTCAAGCAGGGCCTGGCCGCCCTGCGCGAGTGGGGCGCCACGCCGGCAGCGCGCAGCCGCGTGATGGTCGATCCGCAGCAAGACCTGTTCGGCAACGCACCAACCGGCACAGGCCGCTTCTTCGGCGCCTGATCAGCCCATGACCACAGCCACCATCGACCGGCCCAGCGAGGCACCGGCGCGCAAGCGTGCGCCGCGCAAGCCTGCGCCGATCGACCGTGCTACGCAGTACGCAGAGCAAGTGCTGGCCGGTGCAATCATCGCCGGCCCGCATGTGCGCGATACGTGCGGCAGGCACCTGCGCGATCTACGCGATGGCGACGCCCGCGCGCTACGCTGGAACCTGCACGAATCCACCGAGGCCATCGCGTTCTTCGAGGAAGTGCTGTGCCTGAATGGCGGCGCCTTCGAGGGCCTGCCGTTCAAATTGCAAGCCTGGCAGGCATTCATCGTCGGCAGCCTCTACGGCTGGCAGCGATTCGACGACCAGCGCGCCGAGTGGGTGCGCCGCTTCCGTGTTGCCTACGTCGAGACCGGCAAGGGCAGCGGCAAGTCGCCGCTGGCCGCCGGCATCGGCCTGAAGGGCCTGACCGCTGACCAGGAACCGCGAGCTGAGATCTACTGCGCCGCCACAAAGAAGGACCAGGCCATGGTCCTGTTCCGCGATGCCGTGGCGATGTACCAGCAGAGCCCCGAGCTGCAGGTGCGCCTGACGACCAGCGGCGCGGCCGAGAACATCTGGAACCTGGCCTATCGCAAGACCGGCAGTTTCTTCCGCGCCATATCGGCGGATGAGGGCCAGAGCGGCCCGCGACCGCATGTAGCGCTAATCGACGAAGTGCACGAGCACAAGACCGCCGTGGTGGTGGAAATGATGCGCGCCGGCACCAAGAGCCGCCGCCAGGCGCTGATCTTCATGATCACCAACAGCGGCGCCGGTGCAAACACCCCGTGCGGCATGTACCACGACTATGCCTGCGAAATCGCGGCCGGCAAGCGCAAGAACGGCCAACCGGCCGTCGACGATGCGTTCTTCAGCTACGTCTGCGCGCTCGATGAAGGCGAAGATCCGCTGACCGACGAATCCTGCTGGCACAAGGCCAACCCGTCGCTGCAGTTTGCCAACCTGCCCGGCCTGCAATACCTGCGCGAGCAAGTGACCGAGGCCCGCGGCATGCCGGCAAAGGAGGCCATAGTTCGGCGCCTGAATTTCTGCGAGTGGACCGCGGCCATCAACCCATGGCTGAGCGCGCACGTCTGGGATCCCTGCCGAGCGGCGTACACGGTGGACGACCTGCGGGGCCGCCGTGCCTATGCCGGGCTTGATCTGTCGGCCACCACCGACCTGACGGCATTCGTGCTGCTGGTCGAGCCGCTGACCGCCGGTGATCCGTGGAGCATCCTGCCGTGGTGCTGGTTGCCAGAGGAAGGCCTGGCCGACCGCGCAGAGCGCGATCGCGTCGACTACGTGACATGGAAAAAGCAAGGGCATTTGGAAACCACGCCAGGCCGCGCGATCAGCAAACGACACGTCTTGCAGCGAGTTGCACAGATCTGCGCGCAGTTCGACGTGCTGGGCATATCGGCCGACCGCTGGCGCCTCGAGGAGTTCCGACAGCAGGCCGCAGACGAAGGCATCGAACTGCCAGAGATGGTGCCGTTTGGCCAGGGATTCAAAGACATGAGCCCGGCCATCGACGCCTTCGAGACCGCGCTGCTGAACCGCAACGTCCGGCACAACGGCCACCCGGTGCTGACCGCCTGTGCCGCCAATGCCGTGACGACCAGCGACCCAGCCGGAAACCGCAAGCTCGACAAGATCAAGGCAACAGGGCGGATCGACCTGGTGGTGGCTGCGGTGATGGCCTACGCCAGCGTGTCGGCGACGCCGGTAGAGGCGGATCTGAGTGACTTCCTCAACTCTCCAGTGATCGCCTGATGGGCCTGCTTAACAGCGTGTTCGGATGGATGGGGATGTGGGGCGGCAGCGCCACCGGAGAGGCCGCCGGCGAGCAGACCAGCACGCCGTCCACGGCGCTGATCTCCGACACGCAGAACATCGGCGTCGACAGCGCGCTGCAGCTCGACACCGTATGGTCCTGCATCGAGCGCCGCGCCACCGTGATCGCCAGCTTGCCGTTCTTTGCGTACGAACAAGTCGCCGGACAGAAGACGCTGGCGCGCTCATCGCGGCTGTATGCACTGCTGCACGACAGCCCGAACGAGCGCATGACGCCGTTCGAGTTCTGGCGGGCCATGGTGATGAACCACGACCTGCGCGGCAACGCCTACGCGCGCATCACGCGAGACACGCGCACCGGCGAAGCCATTGCACTGTGGCCCATGCCGGCCGACCAGGTGACGCCCTACGTGCTCGACGACGGCACCATGGCCTACGCCTACCGCATCGACAACGATGTGGCCGTGCTGGCCGCTGAAAACGTGCTGCACCTCAAGGGCCTGGGCAACGGCACCACCGGGCTGGCCAAACTGGAGTTCATGCGCGCCACCACCGACGAAGCGGCCAAAGCGCAGACCAGTGCGTCGCGCATCTTCGGCAACGGCGGCAAACCGACCGGGGTGCTGATGGTCGACAACGTGCTCAAGCAGGACCAGCGCAAGACGCTGCAGGAGCGCTTCGCAGAGATGGCCAGCGGCAACATCGCCCGCCTGTACGTGCTGGAAGCGAACATGAAGTACCAGCAGCTGAGCCTGTCGCCCGAGGACCAGCAGCTGCTGGAGACGCGGCGATTCAGCGTTGAGCAGATGTGCCGCTGGTTCGACGTGCCGCCCGTGCTGGTGCACCACAGCAACGTGACGACCTGGGGCTCTGGCGTGGAGCAGATCATCGACGGGTTCCACAAGTTCACCGTGCGGCCCATGCTGGTAAGCATCGAGCAAGCCGTGCGCAAGCGCGTGATGACGCCAGCGCAGCGCGCGCGCATGTCGGCCGAGTTCAACCTTGACGCCCTGCTGCGCGGCAACGCGAAGGACCGGGCCGAGATCCACGCCAAGAACGTGCAGAACGGCCTGATGACCCGCAACGAGGTGCGCCAGCTCGAAAACTGGCCGCCCATGCCAGGCCCAGGGGCCGACCAACTCACCGCCCAATCCAACCTGGTGCCGCTCGACAAGCTGGGCACCGCCACCGGAGGCAGCAATGCTCCTGCGCAAGACCCTATCGCTCAGTGACGTGAACCTGAAGATCGACGGCGACGTCGGCCGCTTCAGC
>JBEEPT010000066.1:0-3489 GCA_041190985.1 Pseudomonadota bacterium | reverse complement strand
CGAGCACGCCCGCGATGTCGCCACCGCCCGCGTTGCCGGTCTTCTCGCCGTCGACCAGCGTCCAGCCGGCGGAGATGCTCAGCGGGTGCGCGTCGTCGTTCAGCGCCGCCACGCCGCCCAGCAGCAGGGATTGGCTGTTCTCGCAGTTGAGGGTCAGGTCGTAGGCCGACTGGAGCACCTTGACCGTCGTGCCTTGGCTCGCGCCGATCGGGTCGGACTCGTGCAGCCGGTCGAGCGAGACGATCCAGCCGATGGCGTCGAACAGCTCGGTCGCGTCCGGCGTCACCACGAGGTTGCGCAGGCCCGTCAGCCCGCCCCGGATGTAGCCGGCATAGCCGACGCCGGTGCCACCGAACTGGCTGCCCGTCTTGACCGGGTTCAGCACCTGCGTGAGCGCGTCGCCGCCCCAGGTCACGCTCGAGAACGTCCCGGTCGGCGCGATGCTGCCCTGGTACCGCGAGACGAACATGACCACGAGGTGCCCGGTCGGGCTGTTGGCCCCGACGGTGAAGTTCGCATAGGCCGCCGCGTGGCTGATCTGGATGCGGGTGAAGGTGACGACCTGTGGCGTGAACCGCTGCGTGCGCGGCGGCGATACCGCGCCCAGGCCACCGGCGAAGGTCAGCGGCATCTACGTCGTCGTGTCGCCCAGCAGCACCCATTGCGCCGCCGAGCCGCCGGAGTTGGCATTGACGATGGCCGAGCCGCCGGCCCAGCGGTCGAACGACTTGGTGTGGCCCTGCCGGTTGACGAGCGTGCCGCCCGAGCCGGCCGCGAAGGTCACCTGCCCGGTGTTCGTCTGGAGCCAGTCGAATTGCGTGTCGACGGGCGCATTGGCCGGCAGCGTCGCCGTGATGCCGGTGGTCCGGTCGAACCTGACCAGGCGGCCCCAATGGGTGGAGTCCATCGTCTGGGTGGCGCCGGTCACCGAGGCCGTGGAGAGGATCAGATCCTTGGTCTGCGCCGTGGCGATCAGCGCCCGGCCGACGGCAGGCAGGTCCGCCAGCGCCCACGTCCCGGCGCCGGTGGCGTAGGGCAGCTTGTCGGCCGCCGAGGTGAGCGCAGCGATCGCGGCAAGGTCCGCATCGTACGCCTGGACGTCGGTCCCGAGCACGAGCCCGATGGCCGTCCGCACCGCCGCCGCATCCGCGCAGGCCAGCAGCGTTCCCAGGATGAAGGCCGTGCTGGTGATCTCCGCGATGTTGGCCGAGGCGTTGGTGTTGTTCCCGATCAGCTTGTAGGCCGCGACCGCCTGGAACTTGGCGAACTGGACCGCATTGTTCCCCAGCTTCGCCGAGGTCACAGCACCGCTGGAGATGTTCGGGCCGGTCACGGCATTGGATGCCAGCTTGGCCGTCGTCACCGACCCATCGGGGATCGTGGCGCTGGACACCTCGGCCGCCAGATCCTGCAGCCGCTTGCCGATCGTGTCGTTCGGGTACGTGGTGGTGCCGAGCCACGGGATCGCCGCCGACTGATTGTCGATCGCCATCACTCGGGCTCCTTGAGCACGGTCGGCCAGATCGGGCGGCGCATGGCATCCAGCATGGCCTCGATCATCTCAGCGCTCGCCTGGGGCTGGAAAACCTTCTCCTCCAGCTTGGCCAGCCTCTCCTCGATCGCAGCTATCCGGCGTTCGACTTCCTCGCTCATGCCGCCCCCGCCATCGCCGCAGCGTCACCCACCAGCGTCCCGGGCTCCGTGCTCACCTTGCCCAGCTTCGCCACCGTCTCGGCGTCCGCGAGCTGCTGCTGCTGCGCCTGCGCCGCCGCCTGCTGCTGCGCCTGCTCCTGCATCATCGCCGCCACCGTCTCGTCGTCGCGGACCACGCCCGCGGGCACGCCCCAGGCACGGGCGGCAACGTCGATGCCCTGCTGGAAGTCGATCTTCATCGGCAGCGTCGGGTCGATCGCGGAGAACTCCGCAGCGAGGCCCATCACGCGATAGACCGGCTCGGCCTTCGACAGGCGCAGCGCCTGCTGCAGCTCGCCGATGAACTCGAGCTTGAGGTCGGCGTCCTGGATCTCCTCCGGCGGCGGCGGGACCATGCCGGCCTCGCCGCGCGCCCAAAAGTCGACGCTCTCCTCGAAGATCGTGCTGACCACGCTGCTGATCACCGGCTGCAGCAGCTCGTTGTTGATGTTGTGCAGCACCGGGCCGATCAGCTGCTTCTCTCGCGCCCGCTCCATCACCTCGGTCGCCGTGATCGGCTGCGCACGCTGGTTCTCCGCGAACATCAGGAACAGGTCGACGAACATCATCCGCTGGATGCGCGTCTCCAGCATCTGCATGTAGGCGATGCCGTCATCGAGCCGGAAGGAGTTGGGGTCGATGATCGGCCCGTAGCTGTCCGCGCCCCGCGCCGGATAGAACTGCCCGGGCTCGATCCGCGTCGGGTCGATCACGCCGGCAGCGCCGGCCGACGCAGGCCCCTGGATCGCCGGGTTCATCTTGTGCCGGGCGCCGACGGTCATGTCGCGCTCGACCGACTGGAGGCCCATCACATCGCCCAGGGCATGCGCCAGCGGTCCGTCGCCGTAGGGGTCCGGCGGGACGTGCGCCCACCGCACCGCATGCACAGGGCAATAGCTGTTGCCGCCCAGCCGGAGGAACTTGTCGGGCTCCTCGTTCCCGGGCTGCCAGTAGACGCTGGCATATTTCCATCGCTGCATGCCGGGCTGCCGCGAGAAGCGGTCGCTCATCGGCTCGACCGCGTGCCGGACCTCGAACTTGTGGTCGAGGTTGTCGTTGCGCCACGCCTCCTGGACAGGGCGAGAGCAGCGATCGAGGCCGAACATGGCGACCATCGTCTCGACGGTCATCTCCCAGGCCCGATAGCAGGTGGTCGCCCGACCGTCGGCGCCGTTGCCGAGGTAGTATTCGCCGGCCGTGAAGGTGTGCCAGCGGCGGACCGTCTCGAAGCTGGACTCCTCGGCGAGCACCGCCGTGCCGAACGCCGCCAGCTCGTAGAACGCGGTGGTCACCGCGCTGTAGAAGCCGCCCGACGTCAGGATCTGGCCGACGCGGCGCTCGACCGCATCCAGCCACTGCCGGACGCCGCCGAACTCCTCGAGGTCGCTATCCTCGGGCGCCAAGCGGAACCAGGGCGTGGCCGGATTGACCACTGCCGTCGATAGCCCGGAGGCAAGGTCGCGGACCGCCTTGCTCGCGGTCGAGTTGATGATGTGCCGGTGCAGGTGGCGGCCGACCGTCTTCTCGGTCGGGGTGCGCCGGCCGCGGCGCGGGGTGACGTAGCGCTTGATCAGATCCCATTCGTGCTCCCATTCCGAGCGCTCGCTCTTGAGGGAGACGAACCGGCGGTCAAGCCGCTGCCGCAGCGTGGTCGCTGCCATCACATGGCCCCGAGTGAGCGCACGCCCAGGAAGCCGCCGCCGCTGATGCCGAGGCGCCCGCCGCGCGTGCCGTTGCCCATCAGCAGCAGCCGCGCACGCAGCCGGGCCGCCTCCTCCTCGGGGCTGATCTGGCTCG
>JBEEPT010000065.1:0-3678 GCA_041190985.1 Pseudomonadota bacterium | reverse complement strand
GCTCGGACGCGAGCAAGGGCCGATCAAGCTGCGCATGTTCCACGGCCGCGGTGGCACCGTCGGTCGCGGCGGCGGCCCGAGCTACCAGGCCATCCTGGCGCAACCGGCCGGCACCGTGCGCGGCCAGATCCGCCTGACCGAACAGGGCGAGGTGATCGGCTCCAAGTACGCCAACCCCGAGATCGGCCGACGCAACCTCGAGACGCTGGTCGCCGCCACCCTGGAAGCGACGCTGCTGCCGGCGGTCAAGCCGGTGCCGGCCAAGTTCCTCGATGCGGCCGCGCAGCTGTCGCAGGCCAGCATGGCGGCCTACCGCGCGCTGGTCTACGAGACCCCGGGCTTCACCGACTACTTCTTCACCGCGACGCCGATCCGCGAGATCGCCGAGCTCAACATCGGCTCGCGCCCGGCCTCGCGCAAGGCCAACCAGCGCATCGAGGACCTGCGCGCCATCCCCTGGGGCTTCAGCTGGGGCCAGTGCCGCCTGACGCTGCCGGGCTGGTACGGCTTCGGCAGCGCGGTCGCGCAGCTCGGTGCCGCGCTTGGCGAGGAGCAGGCGGACGAGCTGCTGCGCCAGATGCACGCCAAGTGGCCGTTCTTCAGCACCCTGCTGTCCAACATCGACATGGTGCTGGCCAAGAGCGACCTGTCGCTGGCCACGCGCTACGCCGAGCTGGCGCCCAACGCCAGGCTGCGCAAGAAGGTGTTCGCGCTGATCGAGGCCGAGTGGCAGCGCACCCACGAGGCGCTGGCGCGCATCACGGGCGCAGGGCAGCGCCTGGCAGCCAACCGCTCGCTGGCGCGCTCGATCGAGCACCGCTTCCCCTACATCGACCCGCTGCACCACCTGCAGGTCGAGCTGATCGGACGCTACCGCGCCGGCAGCCAGGACGAGAAGGTCAAGCGCGGCATCCACATCTCGATCAACGGCATCGCAGCCGGGCTGCGCAACACGGGCTGAGCCGGCCATGCGCATCGCACTGATCGCCCACGACGGCAAGAAAGCCGACATGGTCGCGCTGGCGCGCGAATACCGCGAGCTGCTGGCGTCCTGCCAGCTCTGCGCGACCGGCACCACCGGCGCGCGGCTGCGCGACGAAGTCGGCCTGGACGTCGAGCGCCTGCACAGCGGGCCGCTCGGCGGCGACCTGCAGATCGGCGCCCGGCTGGTCTGCCGCGAGCTCGACGCCGTGATCTTCCTGCGCGACCCGATGACGCCGCAGCCGCACGAGCCCGACATCAACGCGCTGGTGCGCGCCTGCGACGTGCACGACGTGCCCTGCGCGACCAATCTGGCGACGGCGCGGCTGCTGCTGGAGCGCTGGGGCCAGCCGCGCTGAGTCGCGGGCCGGCGTCCGGGCCGGCTCAGATCAGCGCCGCGATCGCCGCCCCCATCTCGGTCGTGCTGGCGCTGCCGCCCAGGTCGCGCGTGCGCGGTCCGTCGCGCAGCACGGTCTCGATCGCGCCGACGATGGCGTCGTGCGCGGCGCGGCCGGCGCCCTGGCCGCGGGTCAGGAAGTCCAGCATCAGCGCGCCGGACCAGATCATCGCCACCGGATTGGCGATGTTCTGGCCGTAGATGTCGGGCGCCGAGCCGTGCACCGGCTCGAACAGCGAGGGAAAGCGCCGCTCGGGATCGAGGTTCGCCGACGGCGCCAGGCCGATGGTGCCCGCGCACGCCGGGCCGAGGTCGGACAGGATGTCGCCGAACAGGTTGCTCGCGACCACGACATCGAAGCGCTGCGGCTGCAGCACGAAGCGCGCGCTCAGGATATCGATGTGCTGCTTGTCGACCTGGACCTGCGGGTAGTCCTGCGCGATCGCGTCGGCGCGGCTGTCCCACCAGGGCATGCTGATCGCGACGCCGTTGCTCTTGGTCGCCACCGTCAGGTGATGGCGTTCGCGCTGTGCCGCGAGCTCGAAGGCGAACCTGAGCACGCGGTCGGTGCCGTGGCGGCTGAACACCGACTCCTGGATCACGATCTCGCGCTCGGTGCCGGCGAACATCACACCGCCGAGGTTGGTGTATTCGCCCTCGGTGTTCTCGCGCACGATCAGGTAGTCGATATCGCCGGGCTTGCGGCCGGCCAGCGGACACGGCACGCCGTCGAACAGCCGCACCGGCCTGAGGTTGACGTACTGGTCGAACTCGCGCCGGAACTTGAGCAGGCTGCCCCACAGCGAGACATTGTCTGGCACCGTCGCCGGCCAGCCCACGGCGCCGAAGAAGATCGCGTCCATGCCCGCGAGCTGCTGCTTCCAGTCGGGCGGCATCATGCTGCCATGCTGCAGGTAGTAGTCGCAGCTGGCCCAGTCGATGTGGGTCAGCTCCAGCGCGATGCCGAAGCGCCGCGCGGCGGCTTCGAGCACGCGCAGGCCCTCGGGCATCACTTCCTTGCCGATGCCGTCGCCGGGGATGACCGCGATGCGGTAGCTGTCGCTCATGAATGACTCCGTTGCTTGAAAGCAGGCATCTTAATCATGAACCATCCATCTACAATCGATCAAATCGGAAATCGATAATTCACGGAACGTGACCAATCATCCCCCCTCCAACGAGGATCTGCGCGTGTTCAGCGTGGTGGTGCGCAAGTCCAGCTTCGTTGCCGCCGCGCAGGACCTGGGCGTGTCGCCCGCCTATGTCAGCAAGCGGGTGCGGGTGCTGGAGCAGCAGCTCGGCAGCCGGCTGCTGCTGCGCACGACCCGCCGCGTGGCGCTCACCGAGGAAGGCGAGCGGGTCTATCGCTGGGCGCTGCGCATCCTGGACGACATCGACCAGCTGCTGCAGGAAGTCGGCGGCACGCGGGCCGAGCCGCGCGGCAGCCTGCGCGTCTGCAGCAGCTTCGGCTTCGGGCGCCAGCTGGTGGCGCCGGCGCTCGGCGCGCTGGTCGAGCGCCATCCCCAGCTGCAGGTGCGGCTGGAGCTGTTCGACCGCCTGGTGGACGTGGCCGCCGAGGGCTTCGACCTCGACGTGCGCGTCGGCGACGAGATCGCCCCCCACCTGATCGCGCGCCAGCTCGCCGCCAACCACCGCGTGCTGTGCGCCTCGCCCGCCTATCTCGCGCGGCGCGGCACGCCGCTCAGCCCCGACGAGCTGCGCGGGCACGACTGCCTGGTGATCAAGGAGCGTGACCATCCCTTCGGTGTCTGGCGCTTGCAGCACGAGGGTGGCGCGCAGGTGCTCAAGGTGTCGGGGCCGCTGTCGAGCAACAACGGCGAAGTCGCGCTGCGCTGGGCACTGGACGGGCGCGGCATCGTGCTGCGCTCGCTGTGGCAGGTGGCGCCGCTGCTGGCATCGGGCCAGCTGGTCCAGGTCCTGCCGGGCTGGACCCAGCCGGCCAAGGTCTGGGCGGTGTACACGACGCGGCTGGAGCGTTCGGCCAGGCTGCGCGCGGCGGTCGAGTTCCTGGCGCAATGGTTCGAGGCAGCGGGCATCGCGGGCGGGAACTGGCCGCCCGAGGCACTGCCCGGTACCGCAACGGCGCCCGGACAGGCCGGGCCGGCCCCCGCAGAACGCTAGCTCAGGCGGCGCGGATCAGGGCTTCGAGCTTGAGCGCGTCGGCGCAGAAGGCGCGGATGCCCTCGGCCAGCTTCTCGGTCGCCATGGCGTCCTCGTTGAGCGCCAGGCGGAAGGCCGGCTCGTCGTAGCTGAGCTCGGGCAGGTCGAGCGCGCGCGCG
>JBEEPT010000064.1:0-25007 GCA_041190985.1 Pseudomonadota bacterium | reverse complement strand
TTTGGATTTCGATCATTAACTCATATTCACGATTCTTATACTTTAAGCTTTCAAAGTTGTAAGCAGTGCATGATGCCGCCAACAGGGTGGTGGTAATTAGAAGGTGAATGACACGATATCTAGAATTCCTGCGGCGGTAAATTATGTTTATTGACATTGTGATGATCAGCAATGCCGATGTTGCTGACGCTCCGCGGAGAATCCGAATGTTGGACTTGTGTCGATCAAGCCATGCTGCCGTTGCTTCGTTTCTTTCGCGAAGCAAGAATTCGGCGTTCTTCAACTTTTCTGGTACGCCGGAATGATTTTTCGCCCAATTCGCATAATCTTTTTCTGATTCGGCGCCGGGTTCAAGATCAACTTTGAATACGTAATGAATTTTGTTGAATGCCAGATCGAATGCATCATCAAATAGTCTATTGGCGATTACCCCAACGGTATAGGCGAGGAGTGACGCAAGGATGAATTGAATGGTGCCTTCCTTAAGTTTTTCAACTACACAAGGAAGAAATCCCCCAGTCTCACTCTTTAGGAATACAAGCGGCACCATTGCAAGGAGGGTAAGGGCTCCAACGACCATAATTTCAGCGAAGATGTCGAATCCAAACATATGGGCCTCTGCTCCGGTCTAGGGTAATTTTGGTTTATGACGTCCAACGCTGTTTTAGGGAATATCCCTATTTTGTAACTTAGTTACTACTCCATATCGAACAACGACCTGTGTCACAACTTGCTTGCTGTCTCAATGCACATGGCATAGTCTGTGCAAAAATAGTCCTATCAAGCCATCAAGACCAGCTCGGTCCGATCGCTGGGCTCCACTAAAGTCCTATGCGGATCACCTAGAGAAGTTTCATATATTTCACTAAATCCTGCAAGCTTTGCAGGCTGACGTCCACTGGGTTCGGGCCTTCAGCCGCCTCAACGGCCTGTGTCTCCCAACTACCTTGTTAGGCTGCGTGACAGTTTGCGCTGCACGCCAAGCCCCTTCTCGACATAAGCAGCAAACTCTCCCTCCGGCGTGACGTCGATGCGCTCCAAGTAGTCCCGGTCGCGCAGCACCCGCACCATGCCCGTCAGCGCCAAGGCTCCAGATTGGCGCCCGCCTCCCTGTAGATCAGTGCCACCAGCCGGAACGGTTGCACGTCGGTGACGTTGTCGATGCCGAACTCCTGCACGCTGACCGTGTCGTGCAGCCCGGAGTACACGCCCAGCAGCATGCAGGACGAGTGGGGCGACTCGGCAAAGACGCAGTGCACCGCTCGGGGCAGGTGCGGACCGATAGCCTAAAATCCATTCATAAATAGATTCATGCATCGATTCAAGCCGTGCCACTCCACGCCGACAGCCTCCGCCTGCACCTGGGTCGAGGCCCCGCCACGCCCCGTGCCCTGCAGGAAAAGCTCGGGCTGAGCCAGCCCACGTTGTCGCGCGCGCTGGGCCGGCTGGGCGACGAGCTGGTGCGGATCGGCGCAGCCCGATCCATTCAATACCTGCTGCGCGATCGCAACCGAGGCTTTGCCGATGTTCCGGTGTACCGGGTCGATGCCGAGGGCCGCATCCGCCGTCTGGGCCTGCTGATCCCCGTGCGTCCGGAAGGCTACGTGATGCAGCAGGACGACGGACAGCTCTTGCACAGCGAGGGCCTTCCCTGGTGGCTGCTTGACATGCGGCCGCAGGGTTTTCTGGGGCGGGCCTACGCCAGCCGCCATGCCGTCGGCCTGGGCTTGCCGGCCAGCGTCAATGAGTGGAGCGATGCCGACGCGATCCGTGCCTTGCTGGTACACGGCCATGACGCGGTGGGCAACCTGCTGCTGGGCGACGGTGCACGCGACCGTTTCCTGGACGCACCGCCAGCCGATCCGGTGCGGCAGGCGGACAAGGCGATCGAATATGCGCGTCTGGCCCGGCTCGCGATCCAGGGCGACACGCCGGTGTCTTCGGCGGGTGGCGAACAACCCAAGTTCACGGTGTTTGCCGACACGCCGGACGGCGCACGCCACCTGCTGGTCAAGTTCTCGCTGCCGGATGCCAACCCCATCACCGAACGCTGGCGCGATCTGCTGCTGGCCGAGCACCACGCGCTGGCCGTGCTCGGCAGCGCAGGCATGGCAGCGGCCAGGTCCTGGATCGTGGACCACGATGGCCAGCGCTTCCTGGAGGTTGAGCGCTTCGACCGGGTGGGCAGCAGTGGCCGATGCGGCCTGTTCTCGCTCAGCGCGCTGGAGGCCGAGTTCATCGGCAATGCCCAGGCCCCCTGGCCCGTGCTGGTCGAGCGCCTGGCCAGTCAGCGCGCGGTGGGCACCGAAGCCGTCAGGACTACCCAGGCGCTGTTTGCGTTCGGCCGGCTGATCGGGAACAGCGATATGCACGCGGGCAACCTGTCGTTCGTGAGCGGCCATGGCCGGCCTTACGCGCTGGCCCCGGCTTACGACATGCTGCCGATGGCGTTCGCGCCCCGCTCGGGCGGCGGTCTGTCGGACCAGTTGCCGCCGCTTGAGCTGCACCCGGGCGTGGCGCACGAGGTCTGGCCCGCGATGCTGGCCCTGGCGTGTGACTACCTGGGCAGGCTGCGCGCGGATGGACGGTTCTCCGGCAACTTCGCGCCCTGCCTGCAAGCCCTGGCCGCGCATCTGGACGAAGCGGCCAGGCGGATCGACAGGCTGGGGTGAGGGGCATTTGTCCAGCACCCGGGTCGCTCGCACCGAATTGATCCGGTAGCCGACCTAGCTGGCGCTACAGCTTGCACCCCCGCTCGACATACCCCGCAAACTCCCCCTCTGGCACCATGCTGCCGCCCGTGCCCCAGGCCAGGTGCGTCGCGTTGGCCAGCCGCTCCGGCGTGACGCCGATGCGTGCCAGGTAGTCCCGGTCGCGCAGCACCCGCACCATGCCCGGCATGCCGGCCAGCGCCGAGGGTTCCAGCTTGACGCCTTCTTCCCGGTGGGCCAGCGCCAGCAGCCGGAACAGTTCCTCGTCCGCGACGGTGTAGTAGCCGTCGATCAGGCGCTGCATGGCACGGCCGACGAAGCCCGATGGCCGGCCCACCGCCAGGCCGTCGGCGGCGGTGACGTTGTCGATGCCGAACTCCTGCACGCTGACCGCGTCGTGCAGCCCGGTGTACACGCCCAGCAGCATGCAGGGCGAGTGGGTTGGCTCGGCGAAGACGCAGTGCACCGCGTCGCCGAAGGCCAGCTTGAGCCCGAGGGCGACCCCGCCCGGGCCGCCGCCCACGCCGCAGGGCAGGTAGACGAACAGCGGATGCTCCGCGTCGACGCGCACGCCGGCCTGGTCCAGCTGGTGCTTCAACCGCTCCGCCGCCACCGCGTAGCCCAGGAACAGGTGGGGCGAGTTCTCGTCGTCGACGAAGTAGCAGCCCGGGTCGGACTCGGCCTGGCGGCGCCCCTGCTCCACCGCCGCGCTGTAGTCCGACTCGTACTCCACCACCGTCACGCCGCTGGCGCGCAGCCTGTCCTTCTTCCATTGCCGCGCGTCCGCCGACATGTGGACGCTGGCCTGGAAGCCGAGCTTCGCGCTCATGATGCCGATCGACAACCCGAGGTTGCCGGTGGAACCGACCGCGATCCGGTACCGGCCGAAGAACTCGCGCGCGGCGTCGCTGTCCAGCGCCGCGTAGCTGTCGCCGGGGCGTATCAGCCCGGCCTGCAGCGCCAGGTCCTCGGCATGCTTGAGCACCTCGTGGATGCCGCCGCGCGCCTTGATCGAGCCCGAGATCGGCAGTTCGTTGTCCAGCTTGAGCCAGAGCTGGCCGCCTTCGGCCAAGCCGGCCTCGTCCAGCAGCAGGCGCTGCATCCGCGGCAGGGGCCGGATGCCCGACTCGATCAGCCCGCCCGCCGCCGCGGTTTCAGGGAAGACCTGGGCGATGTAGGGCGCGAAGCGCCGCAGGCGCGCGCTGGCCTGCGCGACATCATCGGCCCCCAGGCCGACGTCGGCCAGAGCCGTGGCAGCGGGCGCTATGGCCGGGTTGAACCAGGTGGTTTCGTGCAGTGCGACCAGGTCGCGGATCAGGGGGTGGCTGGCGTACCAGGTTGCTAGGGTTTGGCCGTGGATCATGGGGGTGGATCAAAGATAGTCGGCCTTGATGGCCGCGGCATCGCTAACCAGCTTGGACAGTCGTTGTGCCTGCTGCGCCACAAAGTGGGCGATGCCTTGGAGGAATGGCCGCTCATTGGCCAGGTAGAGCTGGGATTCGGCTTGCTGTGCGGCCGCCTGGAGCGCGAGCTTGGCCAGTCGCTGCCCTTCGCGACGCATGAGCTTGCGGTCGATGCCGCAGCGTGTCGCGAAGTCGGCCAGCGCGAAGGCCGAGACTTCCTCGTGCGCGAACACATCGCCGTAGGCCATGGCCAGTTCCGTGTCGAAGCCGTCGTACTGCAGCACGCTGACCAGGTCGTACCACTCGGCGGGTTCGAGCAGTCCGCCTGGCCGCACCCGGAAGGAAAAGTTCTTGCCGTGCGCGTCGCTGTTGCCGATCAGGAACTGGAACAACGCCCAGCGCAACATCGTGAGCCGCGTGGCGGCCTTGTTGCTGCTCAGTTCGGCGCACTGGAACAGGCGCTCGAAACTCACGCCGTCGCGGATATGGCGAACCGCGGGCGCGCTGCCGAGGTTGCGTTCGTACTTGTAGCTGACCGGCAGATCGCAGGCCTGGCAGGTATCGATGATGTGTAGCCGGTTGACCCGAGCCTGGTCTCCGGCGCCCTGCACCTCGCGGTCGAACCGGCGCACCACGAGCACGGGGCGTGGCGTACGCAGCAGGCTGACCTCGGCCGCCGGCAGGCCCATTCGGCGGGCCAGCGACATGCAGAAATGCTCATTGACGGCCAGGTGGGGGGTCCTGGCCTGGGCGGTGTCGGGCTTGAGGATATGGGTAGAAGCCAGACGTCGGCCATCGACGAGGAACAACCGCCCGCCCTCCGCCACCGGGCGGTCGATGAAGACGAGCAACTTGTCTTGCAAGCCAGCCACCGACATGCGGACCTTGCCGTCCCAGACGGTCAGCGGCAGCTGTTCGTGTTGGGCGATGCGCTCATCCAGCTCCTGCAGCGTGATCTCGCGTGGAGCAGGGTCATCATCGAGGGCGGTGTCGACAGCCTCGGCAGTGAACCGCAGGGCGCCTGCCGTTTCGGCACCGAGCGCGCGAATCAGGCCGAACACATTGCTCTTCGCGAGACCGTTGTAAGCCACCGCTACATCCAGCGCCCTGCCTTCCGGCAGCAGATGCTCGATGAAGCGCTTCAAAGAGTGGGATGCGTATCCCGCCTCCGGACGATGGATGGGCAGAGCCGGCGAGAGCGGGAAGGACTGCGGGTCGGCAGCCCAGGCCTGGTCGTACGCCATCGACCATTGATCGTCCCTGGCCTCGTGGGAGATGACGGCAACCTTGTGGCCATTTGTCCACAGATGGAGTTCGTGGTTCATGGCTGCGGTCCAGGGTGGCTTGGCCTGAGCGCGGTTTCAGCCTCGCGCACCCAGGGGTGTTCCTTGGGCAGGACCATCAGCGCCAGGCCCAGGCCGTCCAGCACCGCCATGGCCTTGTCCAGGCGGACCGAGCCTTGCCCGTTCTCGAGCCGTGACATGAGGTCCACGGACACGCCGAGCAGGGCAGCCGCATCGTCGATGCGCAATGACTGGGACTTGCGACGGGCGCGCACGACCGGCCCCAGGGCATCGGGGGTGTCCAGTACCGTGACGGCAGGCGAGCTCTGGTTCATTTCGGACTTTCAGTAAGCGCTTGCATCCGCGAGCCAGCGGATACGGATATTTCTGATAATCCGAAATTTTGACGCTAAACAGGCCCGATGGCAAGAAAATTTCGGAATTATGGAAATCTCACTAAACAGCCCCTAGCTGGTCGCAGATGTGATGTCCCGCGCCTGGCTGGAGAAACTGGCCCCAATGCCCGAGGACTGGGTCTTCCCATGACGCCGCTTGTGGGCGACAGTGAGGGCTGGCTTCGCATTTCATCCGTCAGTCCACGATGTACGTCCCTGCCCACTTCGCCGAGACCCGCCCCGATGAACTGACCCGCATCATCCGCGCGCACCCGCTCGGCATGCTGGTCACGCAGGGCCGCGCCGGATGAACGACAAACTTCGCACCGCCGGGGACGGCATCACGCTCTGGCTGGCCGGCGACGTGATGACCGGGCGCGGCATCGACCAGATCCAGCGCCACCGCTGCGACCCGCGCCTGTACGAGCCCTGGGTGCGCGACGCGCGCGACTACGTGCGACTGGCCGAGCAGGTGAACGGGCCGGTGCCCGCGCCGGTCGAGCTGGCCTACGTCTGGGGCGAGGCGCTGGCCGAGATCGAGGCGCGCCAGCCCGACCTGCGCCTCATCAACCTCGAGACCGCCGTCACCGCGCGCGGCGAGCCCTGGCCGGCCAAGGGCATCCACTACCGCATGCACCCGGACAACGTCGGCTTGCTGGCTGCGGCCAGCCCCGACTGCTGCACGCTGGCCAACAACCATGTGCTCGACTGGGGCCGCGAGGGGCTGGATGACACGTTGCAGACCTTGGCGCGGGCGGGCATTGCCTGTGCCGGAGCCGGCGCCGACGAAGCAGCGGCGGATGCGCCTGCCGCCCTGCCCTTGCCGGGCGGCGGGCGCCTGCTGGTGTTTGCGCGCGCGACCGCGGACAGCGGCGTGCCGGACGGCTGGCGTGCGACGGCGCGCCGCAGCGGCGTCGCCCTGCTCGAAGGTCTGGGCGATGCATCGGCGCAGACCTTCGCGGCCGAGGTGGCGCGCTGGCGCCGCCCGGGCGACCGGGTGCTGCTGTCGGTGCACTGGGGCGGCAACTGGGGTGCCGACATTCCGGCGCAGCAGCGCCGCTTTGCACGCCGGCTGATCGACCTCGGCGCGGTCGACCTGGTGCATGGCCATTCCTCGCACTGTCCGCGGCCGCACGAGGTCTGGCAGGGCAAGCTGATCCTCTACGGCTGCGGCGACCTGATCAACGACTACGAGGGCATAGGCCGCGAGGGGCCTTACGACCCCGCTGCGGTCTGCCTGTGGTTCGCTCGCATCGCGCGGGAATCAGGTTTTCTACAAGGGCTGGAAATCGTTCCGCTGCGGCTGCGGCGCCTGCAGCTGGCGCGCGCCGACGCGGACGCCCGGCACAGCTTGCGCAACCTGCTGCTGCACGACTCCGACCAATTCGGGATTGCGCTGGCCGAGCAGCCTGACGGCAGCTGGCGGGTGGACTGGCGCGACGGAGCAGGCGTCATGCCGCAGGGCTAATATTCCCCGCATGTCCGAAATCCACCGACCCGAGACCCCGTCACACCCGACCGCGAGCGCCGGTCCGCTCAAGCCCGGCGTGCGCCCGCGCGAAGCCTGGGCCTGGGCCATGTACGACTTCGCCAACTCGGGCTACACGACGGTGGTGATCACGGCGGTGTTCAACGCCTATTTCGTCTCGGTGGTGGCTGGCGGCGCGCCCTGGGCCACCTTCGCCTGGACCGCCGCGCTGGCGCTGTCCTACGCGCTGATCCTGCTGAGCGCGCCGCTGCTGGGCGCCTGGGCCGACACGCACGCGGGCAAGAAGCGCGCGCTGGCCTGGAGCACGGCGGGCTGCGTGCTCGGCACCGCCGCGCTGGCGCTGGCCGGGCCGGGCGGGATCGCGGTGGCGCTGGTGTTCCTGGTGCTGTCCAACTTCTGCTTCGGCACCGGCGAGAACCTGATCGCCGCCTTCCTGCCCGAGCTCGCCGAGCCCGACAGCCTGGGCCGGGTCTCGGGCTGGGGCTGGGGCCTGGGCTATGTCGGCGGCCTGCTCAGCCTGGGCGCCTGCCTGGGCTACATCACCTGGGCCAAGGGCCAGGGCGCGGGCGCGGCGCAGTTCGTGCCGGCCTGCATGCTGATCACGGCGGGGCTGTTTGCCCTGGCGTCGGCGCCGACCTTCCTGCTGCTGCGCGAGCGCGCGGCGCCGCAGGCGGCCGCGTCGGAATCGGCCTGGGCCCGGGTGCTCGACACGCTGCGCCACGCGCGGCGCTTTCGCGACATGCGCCGCTTCATGGTCTGCATCGTGTTCTACCAGGCCGGCATCCAGGCCGTGATCGCGCTCGCGGCGATCTACGCCGAGCAGGCCATGGGCTTCACCACCAGCGACACGATCCAGCTGATCTTCCTCGTCAACATCACGGCAGCGCTGGGCGCGCTGGCCTTCGGGCGCTGGCAGGACCGCATCGGCCATGTGCGCGCGATCGCGCTGACGCTACTGGGCTGGATCGTGATGATCCTGCTGGCCTGGAGCGCGCGCACGCCGCTGCCGTTCTGGATCGCCGCCAACCTCGCAGGGCTGTGCCTGGGCGCGAGCCAGTCGGCGGCGCGCGCGCTGGTGGGCTGGCTGGCGCCCGAGAACCGGCACGGCGAGTTCTTCGGTCTCTGGGGCCTGGCGGTCAAGCTCTCGTCGATCTTCGGGCCGCTGACCTATGGCGCCGTCAGCTGGCTCAGCGCGGGCGACCACCGGCTGGCCATCCTCGCGACTGGCAGCTATTTCGTCGTCGGCCTGCTGCTACTGGCCGGGGTCGACACCGAGCGCGGCCGGCGCGCGGCGCTGGAGGGCTGAGGCTCAGGCTGCCGGCATCTGCGCCAGGGCCTGCGCCGAGCTTTCGAGACCCTTGAGGATTGCATCCGCCACCTGGCCCGGAAAATCAGCGGTCAACTCGGCGCGCACTGACTCGATCACCGACGGGGTGCGTTCCAGCAGCTGCCGAATGACGGGCTCGGCTCCCCGCGCGTAGCCGTGGCGCTGTGCCATGTGGTTGAAATGGCGGCGCTGGATGCTCTTGAGCTGGTAGTGGCGGTTCTTGCCTTCCACCGCCATGGCCAGCTTGACCTTCTGCGCCTCCCATTTGCCCTGGCCGCGACCGATGACGGGCCAGGCTGACAGCACGTCATAGACGGGAGTGAGGTGAAATCGCCCGCCTGCCAGCAAACGCAGGCTGAAGTTCTTGGCGTGGCCGTCGGTGGCGGCCAGCATCCAGAACAGGATCTGGGTGGCCAGCAGGGTGTCGAGGTCCTGCTCGGACCTGCTGCTCTGCTGGAGGATGCGGGCCAGGTCGCCGAAGCCCGGGCCGCCGTCCGCTTCGTATTTCTGCTGGGGCGAGCAGCCCAGCGCCTGGCAGAAGTCCTCCTGCGGCAGGCGGACCCACCAGTGGCCGGAGGGGTGCAGCTGCCGGTCGAAGCGCTCCACCACCAGGACACGCTGGTCCTCGAAGTGCGCCATCTCGGCTGATGCGACCGGCAGGCCATAGGCCTTGAGCAGCCTGAGGCAAAGCCACTCGTTCTCGACCGATGTCGAGAGGTTTACGCGGCTGTTGCCCACCAGGCCCAGCGGCAGCTTGAAGATGTGGGTCGTGGGCGTCGCGCCGTGCGGCAGCTGCCATTGCCCGGCATGCCAGAGCAGGGCGGATTTTTCCTGGGCGCCAGCCAGGGAGATGCAGAACTCGTCATCCTCGTCTGGCTGGCCCATGACCGGCGCGGCAACCACTCGCCGCAGGTGGCGCGCCACGCCGGCTTCGCTCAGCGGCTGTCCCTCGATGCGGTCGTACCCCTCCGGCGCTGTGCCCGGCGGCAACAGCTGCACGGCACCGACGCAGTCCCGCCCCACCGCAGCGAGCAGATCGAAGGCCTCCGTGGAATCCGCCTTGAACTTGGCGGCCATGCGCCGGCGGATGGACTCGCTGTCGGGCAGCAGGTTACTGAAGAAATGAGCGACGGCCTCGCCCTTGAGCGCCAGACCGCCGAAGCCGAAAGGCAGCGACAGCGACAGCGGGCGTCCCAGTGGCGACTGCACCCAGGCCTCGTCGTACAGCAGCTCCATCGGGCCGCGGGCCGGTATGGCCCAGGTCGCGACATGCTGTCCGTTGGACCAGACCTCCAGCGCCCGGCCATGCGATCGGCGCCCCATGGCTCACCACTCCGCGTCGGTGGCACCCGCATCCTGGGCGTTGTCACGACTCTGCACCAGCAGCTCCAGGCCGAGCACGCTGGTCAGCTGCAGGAGTTGCTGCGCCGTGATGGTTTCCGGCTGCTGTTCCAGCTGCGAGATGCGGGCCTGGCTGAGTCCGAGCCGGGACGCCAGTTCGGCCTGGCTCATGCTCTGTTGCTTGCGGGCCGACAGCAGCAGCTGTCCGAGCTGGAGCGTGGTGCGGAGGTGATGTTGCATCAGGGTGGCATCAAAAGCTTGGCATTATAAATGCATTGTAAAACTATTGCTTATAAAAGATAGATATAAGTGTTGCTGATAGATCAGTCGGGCCACAGGCTGGATCCAGCGAACCGTGGGCGGCGCTGGAGGGCTGAGCCGCCTCAATCCTCCAGGTCGGGCTCGCCGCAGCCGGCCAGGATGAAGGCGCGCGCGGCGTCGCGCAGCGCGAGCGCGCGGCTCCAGTCGTCGCCCTGCGGCGGCACGCCTAGCGGCTGGCCCAGCGTGACGCGCACCATGCCGCGGCGCGGCAGCCAGTGGCCCTCGCGCAGGCAGTCGCGCGTGCCCGCGAGCGCGACCGGCAGCACCTCGAGTCCGGCGCGAGCCGCGACCAGGAAGGCGCCCATGCGGAAGGGCCGCAGCCCCGGCACGCGCGTGAAGGTGCCTTCGGGAAAGACGGCCAGCGCGGCGCCGCGCGCGGCCGCCGCGGCCAGCCGCTCGGTGTCGGCCACGCCCTGCAGGAAGTCGAAGCGCTCGACGAATTCGCAGCCCAGCCGCTGCAGGAAGACGCGGACCGGGAAGCTGTCGGCCAGTTCGCGCTTGGCCACGAAGCGCCAGCCCGGTGCCGGCAGCGCCGCGAGCAGCACCAGGCTGTCGAGGTAGCTCGAGTGGTTGGCCACCAGCAGCCTGGCCCGGCCGGTCGGCGGCAGCGCCACGCCGCCGAGCTGCAGCCGGATGCCGGCCAGCGCCAGCGTAAGCCGGGCCGCGCGGTGCCCTATCCGCCAGGCCAGCGCCGGCGTCGGGGCCAGCGCAACCAGGACCCAGGCCGGCACGGCCAGCAGCGCGAAGGCCGCCAGGGCCCAGCAGCCCGCCAGCCTTTCGGTGCTCATGCTGGCGGCGCGGCGCAGCCAGGGGCCGGCCGAGGCCGCGAGCACGCGGGCCAGCTGCAGCCAGGGCGCGCGCGGCCGCGCCTCGGCCAGGCCGTGCTCGAACAGCGCGCGGCTGGCGGCGCGGCGGATCTTGCCGCTGGAAGTCTTGAGCACGATGCGCGCGTTCGACAGCACCACCTCGTCGGCCGGCATGCCGAGCAGCGCCACCACGGTGTCCTGGATCTGCTGGCGCAGCGCGGCCTGCGCGCCGTGCTCGCTCAGGCGCGTTTCGGCGGCGACGACCAGGCGCTCGGTGCCGCTGGCCGGATCGGGGCTGCCGAAGACCGCGACGCAGCCGGTGCGCACGCCGGCGAGGCGGCCGACCGCGTCCTCGACCTCCTGCGGGTAGATGTTGCGCCCGGCCTTGATCACGATGTCCTTGGCGCGCCCGGTCAGGTAGAGCTCGCCGCCCGCCAGGTAGGCGTAGTCGCCGCTGTCGAGCCAGTCGCCGCGCAGCAGCTCGGCGCTGGCGGCGGGGTTGCGCCAGTAGCCGGCCGTCGCCGAGGGGCCGCGGAACTGCAGTCGGCCCTCGCGCCGCTCGGGCAGCTCGGCGCCCGCGGCGTCAACGACGCGGACCTCGTAGCCCGGCAGCGGCCGGCCGCAGGCCACGAAGCGCAGCGGATTCGGGTCGCCCGCCGCGGCGGGGCGCGCATCGCCGTAGCCGGAAAAGTCCGCGCGCTCGACCCGGTCGACCAGCAGGCCGCGTCCGGGCGTGAAGCTCAGGCCGACCGCGCATTCCGCCAGGCCGTAGACCGGCGCCAGCGCCCGCGCATCCAGCCCGCAGGCGGCGAAGCGCGCCGCGAACCGTTCCATGGTGTCGGGGTTGACCGGCTCGGCGCCGTTGAAGGCGATGCGCCAGCGCGACAGGTCCAGCCCGGCCAGGGCCGCGTCGGGGATGCGCCGCAGGCAGAGCTCGTAGGCGAAGTTGGGCGCGCCCGACAGCGTGCCGCGGTAGTCGCTGATCGCCTGCAGCCAGCGCAGCGGCGCGGCCAGGAAGCCCAGCGGCGACATCACGACCAGCGGCACGGCATAGACCAGGCAGGACAGCCAGGCGCAGATCAGCCCCATGTCGTGATACAGCGGAAGCCAGCTGACGAAGACGTCGTCGCGCGTGACGGCGGCCGCCTGCGCCATGGCGCGGATGTTGGCGAGCAGCTGGGCGTGGCTCAGCGTCACGCCCTTGGGGTTGCCGGTGCTGCCCGAGGTGTACTGCAGCAGCGCGAGGTCCGGTCCGTGCGCCGGCACGGCCACGCCCGCGGCGCGGCAGGCCAGCAGCTCGTCGGCCCGCACGACGCCGCGCAGGCCGGCGACCAGCCCGCGCAGCAGGCTGGCCGGCAGCGCGACCTCGCCGCTCGCGATCAGCAGCCGGGCGCCGGCGTTGGCCAGGATCGCGGCATGGCGGCGCAGGTGGTCCTCGAGCTGGGCGGGGCGCGCCGGCGGGTAGATCGGCACCGGCACCGCGCCGGCGAGCTGTATGCCCAGGAAGCAGGGAAAGAATTCCAGGCAGGTCGGCAGCATCAGGGCCACCGCGTCGCCGGGGCCGATGTCGCGCTGCTGCAGCGCGGCGGCCACGGCGCGTGCGCGTTCCAGCAGCTCGCCGTAGCTCAACTGCTGCTCGGCGCCGTCCTCGTCGAGCAGGATCAGGTGGCGGCGCTGCGGCTGCTGTTGCCCATGCCAGGCCAGCACCTCGGTGAGCGTGGCGAGGCCGGCCGGTGCCGGCTCCCCGCCGGAGACCGGGCTGGCGCCTGTTGTTACGGCGGCAGGAGCGGCGCCGACATCGCCGGCGGGGCCGAGCAGCGCCAGCAGGAAGTCGCGCGGGGTCTGCGCCTCACTGATCAGGCGCTGCGACAGGCGGCGGCCGAACTCGGCCTCGATGCGCGCGAGCAGCTCGGCCCGGCCCAGGCTGTCGAGCTCGGCGTCGCGCTCGAGCTGGCTGTCGAGGTCCAGCGCGGGCGCGGGCTGGCCCGGCCGCAGCTCGCGGCAGAGCCCGGCGATCAGGTCCAGCAGGCGCCCAGCCGTGTCGCGCTCGGCCCTTGCCATGGCCAGGACGCTCGCCTGCGCGGGTCCGCTACTGGCGCTGCCGGCGCTCGCGCCGGCCTTCGCTCGCGATCGCGGCGACCAGCAGCCCCAGCTCCTGCGTCAGGATCTCGAGCAGGTCGTCCAGCGTCGCGATGCCCTGCAGCTCGCCCTGGGCGCCGAGCACCGGGATGCGGCGCACGCCGTGGTCGCGCATGCCGCGCATCAGGTCGATCAGGGAGTCGTCCTCGCGCGCGGTGACCGGACTGGGCGACATCACGTCCTCGACGCACAGGGCCGCGGCGTCCAGCCCGGCGGCGACCACCGCGGTCACGATGTCGCGGTCGGTCAGCAGGCCGGCCACGGTGCGCAGGCTGTTCACCTCGTCGACCACGACCAGGCAGCCCACGTGGCTCTCGCGCATCAGCTGCGCGGCTTCGATCAGGCTGGTCTTGCGCGATGCGATCGTGACGATGCGCGTGCAGATCTCGCCGGTGCTCAGGCGTTCGCCCATGGGTCTTGCTCCCGTTCTGTGGAATGGACGGGCGCCGCACCCGCAGCGACGGGACCGCGCGCGACCGGGTGCGGGCCTGCCCGGGATTTCGTCCTGGAAAAAGCCCTGCATGTTTCGCTTTCTGGCGTTTATAGTCTGGGATCCATCATGGCAGCTTCACCGAAACGGGTCAATGCCGGGCGCTTTGCCCGAGTCCAGGAGACCGAGCATGAGCCAGCACCTGCACGACGACCACGCCCAGCCCCGCGGCGCGGCCCTGCTGCGCGACGCCCGCCTCAACCGGGGCACCGCCTGGTCGGAGCCTGAGCGCGCTGCACTGGGACTGCGGGGCCTGCTGCCGCCGGCGGTCGAGCAGCCGACGCAGCAGGTGGCGCGCGTGCTGGACAACCTGCGCCGCCAGGCCAGCGACCTCGACCGCTATATCTACCTGACGGCGGTGCGCGAACGCAGCGAGGCCCTGTTCCACATGACGGTGCTGCAGCACCTGGCCGAGACGTTGCCGCTGATCTACACGCCCACGGTCGGCCAGGCCTGCCAGAACTTCGGGCGCATCTTCCAGGTGCCGCGCGGTCTCTACCTGAGCGCGCGCGACCGTGGCCAGATCCGCACGTTGCTGCGCAACTGGCCGCAGCGGGAGGTGCGCGTGATCGTCGTGACCGACGGCTCGCGCATCCTGGGCCTGGGCGACCTCGGCGCCAATGGCATGGGCATCCCGATCGGCAAGCTCGACCTCTACACCGCCTGCGGCGGCGTCGCGCCCGAATCCTGCCTGCCGGTGATGCTGGACCTCGGGACCGCCAACGCGGCGCTGCGCGAGGAACCCTTCTACCTCGGCCTGCGCCAGCCGCGGCTGCAGGGCGAGGACTACGACGCCCTGCTGGAGGAATTCGTCGGCGCCGTGCAGGAGACCTGGCCCGGCGTGCTGCTGCAGTTTGAGGACTTCTCCAACCGCAACGCTTTCGCTCTGCTGGCGCGCTACCGCGAGCGGCTGTGCTGCTTCAACGACGACATCCAGGGCACGGGCGCGATGGGGCTGGCGGGCGCCCGCTCGGCGCTGCGCATCACGGGCGGGCAACTGGTCGAGCAGCGCCTGCTGTTCGCTGGCGCCGGCGAGGCCGCGCTGGGCATCGCCACCATGGTGAAGGCGGCCATGGTCGCGCAGGGCCTGAGCGAGCCGGAGGCGCGCCAGCGCTGCTGGCTGTTCGATTCCCAGGGGCTGCTGGTGGCGGGGCGACCCGGCCTGCCCGAGCACAAGCGCCCCCACGCGCAGGACCGCGCCGCGCTGGCGGACCTGCAGGCCGCGGTCGCCGAACTGCGCCCGACCATGCTGATCGGCGCCTCGGGCGTGGCCCAGCGCTTCGGCCAGCCGGTGCTGGAGGAGCTGGCGCGCCACTGCGAGCGGCCGCTGGTGTTCGCGCTGTCCAACCCGACCACCAAGGCCGAGTGCACCGCGCAGCAGGCCTACGAGTGGACGCAGGGGCGCGCCATCTTCGCGGCCGGCAGCCCATTCGCGCCAGTCGATTTCGGCGGCCGGACCCTGGTGCCCGGCCAGGCCAACAATGCCTACATCTTCCCGGGCGTGGGGCTGGGCCTGCTGGCCAGCGGCGCGAGCCGGGTCAGCGACGCGATGTTCTTCGCCGCCGCCGAGGCGCTGGCCGGCCAGGTCAGCGCGGCCGACCTGGCGTGCGGCCGTGTCTTTCCCGGGCCGGACCGGCTGCGCGAGGTGGCGCTGGCGGTCGGCGTCGCGGTGGCCGAAGTCGCCTGGCGCGACGGCCTGGCCACCCTGCCCCGCCCGCAGCAGCCGCAGGCAGCGCTTGGTGCCATGATGTACCAGCCGGCCTATCCGCTGCTGGCTGGGGCCTGAGCGCCGCGCAGGCGTGGCGTCGCAGGCTGGCGGCCGGCCGTTCATTTTCCAGTCAGTAGCGTGCGCTAGCATCGAAGGATGCTGCCGCGACGGCAGCGACCCATGGATTCCGACGCTATGCCTTCCCATTTCCCGCGGCGCTCTCCGGCGCGCGCCCTGATCCTGTCCCTGGCGCTTTCCGTGTCCGGCGGGTTGGCGCTGGCCGCCGGCCAGGCCGAACCCCTCATCGCCTGGTCCGAGGCGCAGGCCAAGGCCGCCGGGGTGGTCACGCGCGTCGTCCAGGCGGAGGCGGGCAGCCCGGCCCAGGGGCTGGCGCTGCAGGGCACGGTGCAGTGGCCGGCGCAGGCGATCGAGCTGATCAGTACCCCGGTGGCTGGGGTAGTGCAGAAGGTGGCCGTGGGCGTCGGGCAGAGGCTGCGCCCGGGCCAGGAGGCCGCCACCCTGTTCAGCCCCGAGCTGCTGGGCTGGCAGCGCGAGCTGCTGCAGGCCGAGTCCCAGGCCGGCCTGGCCGCCAGGCGCCTGGAGCGCGACGAGAAGCTGCACGCCGAAGGCCTGATCGCCGGCATGCGGCTGGACGAGAGCCGGGCCCATAACGAGTCGGCGCAGCTGGCCGTGCGCGAGCGGCGGCTGGCGCTGAAGATGGCCGGCGCCACCGCAACGCTGCAGCCGGCGCTCACGCTGCGCAGCGCCGCTGCCGGCACCGTGCTCGAGGTGCTGGCGACGCCGGGCCAGCGCCTTGACGCCGGCATGCCGGTGGCTCGGATCGCCCGCCACGGGCGCCTGGCCATCGCGCTGCAGGCCACGCCGGAGCAGGCCCGCCAGCTGCGCGAGGGCGACGCGCTGGCCGTGGCCGGCTGCCGGACTCCGGCGCGGCTCGCGGCCATCGTGCCTCAGCTGCTGGCGGGCAACCAGTCGGTCCAGCTGGTGGCCGAGTTCGCCGGAACCGAGGACTGCCTGCGCGCGAACCAGTTCGTCACCGCGACGCTGCGCGCCCGCCCGGCGGCCCAGGGGCCAGCGGCTGCGCCCGGGCCGCAAGGCGTGGCGCTGCCGTCCGAGGCCCTGCTCTATCACGAGGGCAAGCCCTTCGTCTTCCTGCGTACGCCGCGCGGCTTCGTGCCGACCCCGGTCGAGCTGGCGCCGCGGGCCGGAGCGGGAGCGACGGCCGTCGGCGGGATCAGGCCGGGCGACGCGGTCGTCGTGCATGGCATCGCCGCGCTCAAGGGCGCCTGGCAGGGCCTGGGCGCCGGGGAACAGTGATGCTGGCGCGGCTGATTGCCTTCGCGCTGTCGCAGCGCCTGCTGACCGGGGTGCTGGCGCTGGCCCTCGCGGTGTTCGGCACCCTGGCGCTGCGCGAGCTGCCGATCGACGCCTTTCCGGACGTCTCCACCACCCAGGTCAAGATCATCCTGAAGGCGCCGGGCATGACGCCCGCGGAGGTGGAGTCCCGCATCGTCACGCCGCTGGAACAGGAACTGCTGGGCATCCCGCACCAGGTGATGCTGCGCTCGCAGAGCTATTACGCGATCGCGGACATCACGCTCGACTTCGCGGACGGCACCGACATCTACTGGGCGCGCCAGCAGGTCAACGAGCGCCTGGGCGGCGTGATGGGCGACCTGCCCCCGGGCCTGACGGGCGGCCTGGCGCCGATCACCACGCCGCTGGGCGAGATGTTCATGTTCACGCTCGAGGGCGATGCCAGCGCCAGCGAGAAGCGCCGCGTGCTGGACTTCGTGATCCGTCCGCGCCTGCGCGCGATTCCCGGCGTGGCCGACGTCAACAGCCTGGGCGGCCTGGTCGAGACCTTCGAGGTCGCGCCCGACGTCGCCGCGCTGGCCGCACGCGGCGTCTCGCTGCAGCAGCTGCGCGAGGCGCTCGCGGGCAACAACCGCGACGACGGTGCCGGACGCCTGAGCAGCGGCGAGGAATCCCTGCTGGTGCGCAGCGGCGGCAGCGTGCGCAGCCTGGACGACCTGCGCCAGATCGCGGTGGTGCAGCGCCAGGGCGCGGCGGTGCGCGTCGGCGACGTCGCGAGCGTGCGCATGGGCAGTCTGACGCGTTATGGCAGCGTCACCAAGGATGGCCAGGGCGAGGCCGTGGAGGGCCTGGTGCTGGGCTTGCGCGGCGCCAACGCGCGGCAGCTGGTGCGGGACGTCAAGGACAGGCTGCAGGAGATCGAGCCGACCCTGCCGGCGGGGCTGAAGATCGTGCCCTTCTACGACCGCGGCGACCTGGTGCAGCGCGCGGTCAAGACGGTCGCGAAATCGCTGGGCGAGGCCATCGTGCTGGTGCTCGTGCTGCTGCTGCTGTTCCTCGGCAACCTGCGCGCGGCGCTGGTGGTGGCTGCCATCCTGCCGCTGTCGGCGCTGGCCACCTTCTGGCTGATGTCGCGCTGGGGCCTGTCGGCCAACCTGATGTCGCTCGGCGGGCTGGCGATCGCGATCGGCATGCTGGTGGATGCCGCGGTGGTCGTGGTCGAGAACATCGAGGCCCGCCCTCAGGAAGCCGGCGCGGCCCGCCTGCATGCGCTCTACCGCGCGACGCAGGAGGTGGCGACGCCGGTGGCGGCCGGCATCGCGATCATCATGATCGTCTTCCTGCCGCTGCTGACGCTGCAGGGCCTGGAGGGCAAGCTGTTCGGTCCGGTCGCGCTGACCATCGTGTTCGCGCTGGCGGCCTCGCTGTTGCTGTCGCTGACCGTGATCCCGGTGCTGGCCTCCTACGTGCTGCGCCCCGGCCATCACGCCGCGCCCTGGCTGGTGCGCCGGCTCGAGGCGCTCTATCTGCCGCTGCTCGAGGCGGCGCTGCGCCGCTCGCGCCCGGTGCTGGTCGCCGCGCTGGTCGCGCTGGCGGCAGCGATCGCGCTGTTCCCCTTCATCGGCAAGTCCTTCATGCCCACGCTGGACGAGGGCGACATCATCATGCAGGTCGAAAAGCTGCCCTCGATCAACCTCGAGCAATCGGGGGCGACCGACCTGGAGCTGCAGCGGCGCATCCTGCAGGCGGTGCCCGAGGTGCGCAGCATCGTGGCGCGCGTGGGCGCCGACGAGCTGGGCCTCGACCCCATGGGTCCGAACGATACCGACACCTTCCTCGTGCTGAAACCGCGCGAGCAGTGGCGTTTCGCGACCAAGGAGGCGCTGATCGACGCCATCCGCACGGCAGCCGAAGCGGTGCCCGGCGTGAACCTCAGCTTCACCCAGCCGATCGAGATGCGCACCTCCGAGATGCTGTCGGGCGTGCGCGGCGACCTGGCGGTCAAGGTGTTCGGCCCCAATCCGGACGAGCTGCTGCGCCTGTCGACCCAGATCGTCAAGGTGCTGCAGGCTATACACGGCAGCGAGGACGTGATCACGGCCCAGAACAGCGGCGTGCAGTATTTCCAGGTCGAGATCGACCGCGTGGCCGCCGGGCGCCTGGGCCTGAGCGTGGAGCAGATCCAGAACGACCTGCGCGCGCTGGTCGAGGGCGAGCGCCTGGGTGTCGTCATGCAGGAAGGCCGCCGGGTGCCGCTGGTGCTGCGCGGCGGCGACGAACTGCGCCTGACGCCCGAGCTGTTCGCCCGCCTGCGCCTGCCGGTCGCCGACGGCGCCGCGATCCCGCTGAGCCAGCTGGCCCGGCTGCGCATCGCCGACGGCCCGGTCAAGATCGGGCGCGAGCGCTCCTCGCGCATGGCGGTGGTGCGCGCCAACGTGCGCGACCGCGACCTGGTCGGCTTCGTCGAGGAGGCCAAGGCGGCGGTGGCGCGCCAGGTGGCGCTGCCGGCCGGCTACAGCCTGGCCTGGGGCGGCCAGTTCGAGAACCAGCAGCGCGCCGCCGCGCGGCTGGCGCTGGTGGTGCCGGCCGCGCTGGCCCTGATCCTGGGCCTGCTGTTCGCGACGCTGGGCAGCCTGCGCCAGGCCGTGCTGGTGTTCGTCAACATCCCCTTCGCGCTGATCGGCGGCGTGGTCGCGCTCGCGCTCTCGGGCCAATACCTGTCGGTGCCGGCCTCGGTCGGCTTCATCGCGCTGATGGGCATCGCGGTGCTCAATGGCCTCGTGCTCGTGAGCTGCTTCAACCAGCTGGCCGCGCGCGGCCTGCCGATCGAGGAGGTGGTGCGCCAGGGCGCGTTGCGTCGCCTGCGTCCGGTCATGATGACGGCCTGCATCACCGCGCTCGGCCTGATTCCGCTGCTGCTCGCGACCGGTCCCGGCTCCGAGATCCAGCGCCCGCTGGCGGTCGTGGTCATCGGCGGCCTGATCAGCTCGACCCTGCTCACGCTGGTGCTGCTGCCCATCCTGTTCCGGCGCTTTCACCAACCCTCGTGCAAGCCTGCTCCATGACCCTGTCCTGCCCCTCCCCGCATTCCGACTGCCTGCTGCACATCGCCCTCCCGAAGGCGCTGGAGGAGGAAATGCTCGACCTGCTGGCAGCGCAGGCCGGACTGGTGCCCGGCTTCACCGTGATCCAGGCCCAGGGCGTGGGGGCCGATGTCGAGCTCGCGACCACCCTGGAGCAGGTGCAGGGGCGCGCGCGCCGGGTGCTGCTGCAGATCGCCCTCGGACGGGACTGCCTCGCGCCGCTGCTGGCGGTCTTGCGCCAGGCCCTGCCCAGCCCGCAGATCGCCTACTGGGTCGTGCCGCTGCTGGACTTCGGCCATTTCGCGGAGGCCGCATGAGTCCGGCCCGCACTGTCCGCCAGCCCCTGGGCGCGCTGCGCGCCGCTGCGCTGGGCCTGGCGCTGGCCGGTGCGCCGGCGCTACAGGCAGCCGGGCTGGATGCATGCACAGCCGATGCCGGCCTGGCCGCGGCGCTGCTGCCCGCCCCGGCGCTGGCGACCGAGTCGCTGTCCCGCCTGCCCGAAGTGCGGGCGGCCCAGGCCGAGGCGTCGACCGCCCAGGCACGCCGGCGCCGCCTGGAGCTGGGCCCCTACGAATGGTCGGCCAAGGCCGGCACCGCCCGGCGCCGCGACCAGGCGGGCGGCCGCTACCCCGAGCAGGAGGTCGGCCTGGAGACGGCCATGCGCTGGCCGGCCAAGGCGGCGGCGGACCGCGAGCTCGGGGCGCAGGAGGCCGGTATCGGCGAGCTGGCGCTCTCCCATGCCTGGCAGCAGGCGGCGCGGCGCCTGCTGGACGACTGGTTCGAGCTGCTGCGCGAGTCGCGCGCCGCCGAGCTGCTCGAGGACCAGGCCTTGCTGGCGCAGCGCCAGCTGGCGCTGACCGAGCGGCGGGTCCTGGCCGGCGAAGTGGCCGCGCGCGACCGGCTGCTGGCCGAGGCCGAACTCGCGCGCGCCGACGCGGCCGCCGCCCAGGCGCGCTTGCGGGCCCAAGCCAGGCTGCGCGCCCTGCAAGCCCGCCATGCCGGACTGACCCCGCCCGCTGCGGATGTCTGGCCTGGCCTGCCGCAGAGCCTGCAAGGGGTGGCCGGACCGGATTCCGCGCGCTGGACCGAAGCCTGCGCGGCTGGCATCCTGGCCGAACACCCCGAGCTCGCGCTCATGCAGGCGCGCGCTCGACAGTCCCTGCTGAAGGCGCAGCGCGCCGAGCTCGAGCGCACCGGCGACCCCACGCTGGGCCTGCGCGTGGCGCGTGAGCGCGGCGGCGCGGAGAACCTGCTCGGCGTCTATGCCTCGATGCCGCTGGGCGGCGAGGCCAGGCGCGCCGCCGCGCTGGAGGCCCAGGGCGAGGCGCAGGCCGCGCAGGACCGGCTGGCCGAGACGCGCCAGCGCGTCGGGCTGGAGGCGGCGCAGGCCGCCGCGGCCTACCCTGCGGCGCTGGCGGTCTGGCGCAAGCTCGAGACGGCCAGGACACAGGCCGAGCGCGGCGCCCAGCTGCAGGCGCGCGCCTACGAGCTCGGCGAAGGCAGTCTGCCCGAGCTGCTGATCGCGCGCCGCAGCGCGATCGACGCCACCCTGGCCGCCGAGGCGGCCGCGCTCGACGCCCTGCAAGGCCTGGCGCGCCTGCAGGTCGACCGCCGCCAGCTCTGGAGCATGCCCGGGCGCTGAGCCGTTGACGTTCCCTTGTCACGGCGGCAAGATGTGATGATTATCGAATTTCACATTCCATCGCAGGACAAGGCATGGGGCCCTGTCTGCCGGAATCTCAGCCTGGGAGCCTGTCGAAATGAGCCATATGCCGCAACTGCCGCTGCAGGTCACCTTCCGCAACCTCGAGCGTTCGGACGCGGTCGAGGACCGGATCCGGGAAAAGGTCGAGAAGCTGGGCAGCTTCCACGGCGGCATCATGAGCTGCCGGGTCTCGGTCGAGCTGCTGCACCGCCACCACCAGCAGGGCAAGCATTTCCACGTCCGCATCGACCTCAAGGTGCCGGGCCACGAGCTGGTCGCCGGCCGCGAGCCCGACGAGAACCACGCCTACACCGACGTCTACGTCGCGATCCGCGACGCCTTCGACGCGATGAAGCGCCAGCTCGAGGACCTGGCCCGCCACCAGCAGGGCAAGGTCAAGACGCACGAGCAGCCCGGCCACGGCCAGGTGAGCGCGCTCGACCCCGACCGTAACTGCGGCCGCATCGCCACCCCGGACGGCCGCGAACTCTACTTCCACCGCAACAGCCTGGTCGCCGACGACTACGACCAGCTGCAGGTCGGCACGCAGGTGCGCTTCAGCGAGGAAGTGGGCGAGGAAGGCCCACAGGCCAGCAGCGTGCAGATCGTCGGCAAGCACCACATCGTGGGCTAGGCTCGCGGGCGCTGGTCGCCAGCGGCTTCGGCATCAATATCCCAATGTGCATGGCTTGGCGCAGCGCCAGGCTGCGCCTGCTGCCCAACGAGTGCAGCGATTTCCAGTGCGTCGATTAACGGGATTTAGTCCTGCACGCGCGCAAGATGTCCGAAGTGGCCTTCTACGGCGACGGCTTCGAGAAGGGCGTGGTGCGGGTGTGCTTTGCCAAGCGCGACTAGACACCGCAAGCTTGGGGCTGCGGTAAACGACTCATGCCTGAGGTTGTTATTGGTTCAGGAGGCACCCAGATTGGGTCCTCCACAAAAGCAGGCTGCCGTCAACTTCCACTCGTTTCGTCATAGTACCCAATAAAGTCCAGCATCCGATTTCGCAGGGGTGCAGATCGTATTACGATTGGGTATGAAAGTGGAAGTGACAATAAAAAAGCGGATGATCGCTACGGCTGCGGCCGCATTGCTGGCGGGACAGGCCCACGCTCTCCCGCTTGAGGCCATAGGTACCTTTTTAACAAAGATTTTTAAGGGTGGGGCTGCCAAGGAGGCCGTGATCGCTGGACGGGCGTCTGAAGGTGCCGCCGGTGGAAAAGGGCTTGAGCATCTTGCAGCCAGTGACGCCGCCAAGACGGCTCCTGTTCTAGCCGCTGTCGAGCTACAGCCGAACTTAGCGGCGGTCATTGTCGCCAAGAATCAAGCGGACGCCAATGCCTACAAAGCCCTTCGTGACTCCGCAGGCAAGGGCGATCCGACGGCAATGTTAAAAATGTACGAGATGACAAGCTCGGGCAAGGTGTCCGATCCTGGCGAGCCTTGGCGCGGTTACTGGATGTTTCAGGCCGCAAGGCTTGGCAGTCAGGCCGCAGCCCGGAAATCGCGGGATGAGTGCGCTTCTGGTGAGAGCCGGAGGAAAACAGACAGAGCGTTCGATTCCGCCTGCGGGTCTGCCGACGGGCGAAATCTTTACATCGGCGCCAAAATGTCTGGTGCTGATTCGCCATACAAGACGGGGTTCATCGTCAATCCGATCGACAAACTAAGCTCGAAACAATGATTGCCAAAAAGATTGGTATTTTGCTGACGCTGGCAACATCCACCGCGTTCGCTGCAGGCCCCAAGGCCACCCCCTGTCTCTCCGCCAAGGATGTCAAGGGGTGCCTTGCTGGCGTTGCCATTGCTACAGTGACCACGGAGAAGTCACCCGAGGCGCGGGCTGATGGCACTGCATCGCTGCTAACCTCTCTGGCAAAAGCTGGGGTCCGCCGCGACGAACTGCTTTCGGCTGCGAGTGATGAAGAGGCAGCCCCAAGTTATTCCCGTTGGACTCTTGCACTTGCGCGGAGAACATACGCCTTGCGCTATGGGATTGACTCTGCGGCGCAGGATAGCCCGCAGCGCATCGAGGCACAGGCGGAACTACTGCGGGGACAACGTGACGGTCTGCAAAGGCTGATGCTCGCGTGGGCTGCGTGTGAGGCACGAGAGGTGGCAGCATCCGGCACCATAGCAAAGTGGGATGGGACGCTTGACCGCCTGTGCAGGGTTGACGCTGTTGATTCTGCCTCCATGGAGAAGGATTTTCCAGGACTATCTGTCCTGGCGGCCGCGGTTGTGGACGCATACAACCATGACGAGGCATCCTTGGGTCGTTCCATTGCTGCATCGCGCGGCGTTCTTTCTGAATACGACAAGGCATTGAATCGGAAAATTTCAACTACGGAACGGGTGGCCATCCAGGGAATCCTCGTCGTTGGGAACATGCTCAATGCCACCGCGCTTGCAATTTCGAACCGAGGATCGGAAGCCGCAAAGGCCATTGAAATTTCGATAGGCCATCTTGCTAAGGCCCCGTCATTGGGCAGCGCGCCAGAGTTTCAGATGACTTTGGCCCAGGCGTCATGGATTTACGCCAAGGCGGGTATGCGGGAAAAGGCCCTGGCGACCCTGCGCAAGACTCTAGCACGCGTCGACGGCGGGAGTGTGTCCGGCGGTGAAAGGGCATCAGTCATTGGCATCGTAATCGAAACACTGCGAACCCTCGAATCCGTCCGGTGAAAAATGGGCATCAAAAAATTTTTGGTCACACCCATGCGGAGGGTCTATGCGCAGTTCCAAGGAGTGACCTTGGAACCATCGCTTATGAAGGAATGCACCTCCAATGCATCGAAGCTGATTTCGTCGCAATAATAAATTTAGACCACTTGAAATCTTTTCGGCCTCCAGGTTCATACCGGTTCTTGTAGGTCATGCCTTGCTGGAATGTGGCCTTTTTTAATAAGCCACTGGCGAATTTCTTCGCCAAGCGCGCGTGACATCACCCCATTTATTTCGTGCCCCGAAACGACACGCATGTTCCCGGTTGACTCTATGCCTTTCGTCACTCCCCATAGTTGTAGTTTTCTTATCAAAACGAGATAGATGTTTCCCGTTTGTGCACGTGGTATCAGAACATCTCTCAGGTACTGCTGTGCTTGCCAAACACTCGGCAATCCGGCAGCCAACTGAACCATCCGATCACTCATCCTTGCTGAGGCATAGGGGCAAATGTTCAACACAGCAACCAAGCGGCGCATCTTGTCTTCCGACATTCCAATCGGTCCTGTTATCCGCCGATAGAAATTCGAAAATATTTCGGGTAGAGCCTCTTCGCCTGAGCGCATAGCCAGTAGCTGCGGATTGAGGCTCAGCTTGTCCTCGACCCTTTCGTAGTTTGGGTTTGCCAAACAGATGACGACCCTTGCCGTTTCAAGGGGTCCATCGAATGGACACGGAAGAACGTCTTTCGTAAATGGGTTATGGCTCAGGTAAGCAGAATCGTCAGGGTGTATCTCATGATGCCCG
>JBEEPT010000063.1:0-28603 GCA_041190985.1 Pseudomonadota bacterium | reverse complement strand
GTCCTGCACCCACTCCAGCGTCTCCCAGTAGGTGGCGTTCGGCGGGGTCTGGTTCGTGTGCGCCAGGCGGCAGCGGTAGAGCTGGCCGCCCTGCAAGACCTGGTCGCCGACGACGTAGGCCGTGGCCGCGCTCCAGGCGAGGCCGTAGAGCACCGTGGCGCCGCGGGTGTGCAGGCGCACGTAGGCGGGCACCGTCGAGCTGCCGGGATACTCCTGGCGCAGGCCGATCTCGACCTGGACGGTCTGGCCGCCGCCGAGGCCGAACGGGATCAGGCGGGCCCGGGCGTTCGGGTTGCGCGTCGACCGCACGAACTGCGAGCCGGGTCGGCGCCGGGCGGTGCCGCTCGGCTCGACCAGCAGGTTGCGCAGCCGCGCCGCGCCCTGCGCGTACTTCGGGTCGTCGGGCCGGCCGAACATCCGGCTGGACAGCTCGCCGCCAACGAACGACTGGGGAGCGGTGCGCATCGTCGTCATGGCAGCCAGTCAGCCTTCCGCACCGGGCGCGCGTCCCGCTGGTAGTTGGCGTTGACCGCTGCCGCCTGCTGCATCAGCGCGGCGCTCATCTGCAGCATCTGCTGCGCCATCGCCGCCCCCGTCTTGCCCTTCAGGATCGCGCCGGCCATCAGGTAGGCGAGCCGGTAGGCGCACGCCTGGCGCACCAGCGGATCCCACAGCTCGAACGGCACGTTGCGGGCCGTGTAGATCAGCGCCGCTGCCTCCAGGTTCGTCCGGAGCACCCGGTGGCCTTCCTGGTCGGTCTCGATCGTGAACGGCTGGCTGGCGGGCGCCAGCGGCCCCTGGGCGAGCGGATACCGCCCCGTCGGGTCGTAGGTCGCCGACCGGATCTGCAGGTCATCGGTGGCGTCCGCCGGCAGCACCGACAGCGGGTGCAGGCAGTCTGCCGGCACGGCGTAGGCGTAGAGCCAGCTGGTGACGGTGTTCTCGACCTCGACCGCGACGACCCGCCGCGTCGCGAACGTCCACGGGTGGGCCTGCAGCACGCTCGCTCGCGCCTGGTGCATGAACTGCGCGCACAGCCGCGCCTGCGTGGTCGCGTTCGGCGGCTCGAGGGCGGTGACGTTGGCCGGCTCCCCCAGTAGGGTCAGCGCGTCGTTGGCGAGCGCGATCGCGTCCGGGCCCAGGCGGAACTGGAACGCGAAGTCGATCAGCGGCAGCAGCGCCTCGGCGGCCGCCTTGCCGTTCAGCGCCTCGCCCACGCCGTTGAAGTGGAGCGTGTCCGCCAGCTTCGGGCTGCCGAGCACGTCGGGGTCGACCGATGCCGCGAACCCGTCGAACTGCGCCATGCGGGTGATGGCCGCGTTGACGGCGCCGTCGACGTCGCCGCCGAGCCCAGCGATCTCCCACGGGATGTTGGTGATCTGGGCCCACTGCACCGGGATCTTCGCGTCGGCCGGATACGGCGACAGGCCGGCCGTGCTGATCAGCGAGCGCAGCCACGACACGAAGGTCGGGATCGACCGGCGCGCCAGCTCGCGGCCCGCCACCGTCGTCGAATCGGTCTCCGCCTGCCAGCCGTCGATGGCCAGCACGCGCCAGGTCTTCGACGTGCCGAACGTTGCCTTGACCGCGCGCGGGGCGATGAACTCGACCAGGCGCTGCAGCCGGGCGGCGCAGCCGCTGGGGTTGCTCGGCGTCCAGTCGAGGCATTCGTCGTCGTCCCACCACCCGAGCTTGCCCTGGTAGCCCTGCTGGTTGTTGCCGAGCGCGAGCACCTGGCCGGCGGCGGTGATGCCGAGGTGCGCCACGACGAGGCGGCGGCCGAGTGCGGTCGCCATGCGCCAGGCGGTCTCGATCAGCGCCCCGAACTTGTGCACCGGCTGCCAGGTCATGCGGGTGATGACCGCACCCGACGGCACGGTGCCCGCCACAGCGCCCGGCACGGAACCGATCACGCCCTCGACCACGTCGCAGTCGATCCAGCTGCCGGCGGCCGCGGTGGCGTGCTGCAGCCCCACCACGCGCCAGAACGTGTCGATGCCTGGCGTCTGGTTCATGCCCACGAACCCGACGATGCTGCCGACGCGCACCAGGTGCTCGAACTGGATCAGGCCGGTGGCCGGGTCGTTGGTGTTCGTGGCCCGCTGGATGCGCAGCTTGCCCGACACGATGCTGCAGGTGAGCTGGCCGCTGCCCGTCGTGGTCAGCTTGGCGATGCCGGTCGCGTTGATCGCGGTGCCGACGCTGGCCGACACCAGCGATCGCGAGACGTAGGCGCTGGTCAGTCGCCCGCGCGGCCGACTGTAGGCGATGCCGTTGCTCGACAGGTTGTTCGCGCCCGGCTGGCTGTTGCCCGACGGGTAGAGGAACCCCTCGCCGGCGGTGTGGTGGTGCGGGTTGTTGCGCCAGTGCGGCAGGTGCACGTGGAACG
Source organism: Pseudomonadota bacterium (assembly GCA_041190985.1). Taxonomy (GTDB): domain Bacteria; phylum Pseudomonadota; class Gammaproteobacteria; order Burkholderiales; family Burkholderiaceae_C; genus Malikia. The sequence goes on along the minus strand of JBEEPT010000063.1, from coordinate 26,214 downwards.
GCAGCGTGCCGGCACCCGGGCCAGCCGTCGGCGTCCACGACTCGACGGTCACCGTGGTCGTGGTGTTGCTCGCGACCTTGCCCTTGGCGCCGCCGACGCGCACGAAGCCGCCGGCGAACAGCTTGTTCTGGATCGTCAGGCCGCCCTGCAGGGTGACGACGAGGCCCGAGACGGTGGCGGTGCCCGCGGCGCCGTAGCCGTCGATGCCCTCGTTCCAGGCGAACGGCAGCACGACGGCGGCGTCGGCGTAGCTGGTGACGTCGGCCTGCAGCGTGAAGCCGGGCACAACCGGCGTGCCGGCCGGGTAGTCGCCGGGCTCGATCGGCTGGTACGGCGTGACGACGTGGACGTTGTCGTAGCTGTTGAACCGGTCGTGCAGGTGCACGTAGCCGGCGACGAACGCCATCGTGTCCGGCGTCGCGGTGGCAGCACCGCCGGCGCCGCTGAAGTTGATCGCGGCGCCGCCGAGCGTGGCCGAGACGTTGTAGGCGTTCGTGGTCGGGTCGACGACGAAGTACTTCACGCCCGCCGTCAGCTCGGGCGGCACGTTCACGTCGAACGACACCGTCGAGCCCTCGGGCAGGTCGTGCGCGGTGTGGTTGACGACGCCGGGCGTGGCGATGCTGAAGGTGACGCCCGCGGTCGGCGCCTGGAACTCCGACTGCCACTCGACCAGCAGGAACGCCCGGCCGGTGATGGTGTGTGTGCCGCTGCCGCCGGCCAGCACGACCACGGAGCCGTAGGGCGAGGCCGCCAGCTTGAACGTGCTGTCGGTGACGTCGCGCACGTAGTAGACCGCGCCGGCGGTGAGGCCCGGCAGCGTGCCCGTCGTCGCGAACGTCACCTGCGCGCCGTTGCGGCGGCCGTGCGACGGCCAGATGACGGTGTTGGTCGCCGTGTCGAAGATCAGCAGGCCACCGGTGGCGGCCGTGTTGATCGCCGCGTTGGCCAGCACCTTGGCGTGGCCGCGGCGCAGCGAGCTGGCGACGCTGTCCTGGAACTCGTGCTGCACCAGGCGCAGCTCGCCGTTCACCCAGTCGCTCGTCGTCAGGGCCTCCCCCACCGACACGACCGATTGCGTGCCGGCGGCGCCGTGCACGCCGCCCGTGGCCGACACGATCGCGGCAATGGTCAGGTCCATGCCGGGCGCGCGCAGCTTCAGGTGCGGCGCCTGGATGAAGCCCTCGGCATCGCGGTCGCCGTTCGGCAGGCGGTTCGACTGGCCAAACCCGACGAGTCCGATCTCGTCGTTGGCCGTGAGGTGATCGAGAACGGCTCGCATCTGGTTGGTTGCGCCCCCTCGGCGCCAGGGTCAGGCGCCGGCAGCTGCGGGCTTCTGCTCGTCGGTCTTCTCGCCCTTCGCCGCGAACCAGCGCACTCCGCCCTTCGCCGGCGGCGTCACGACCTCCCACACGTCTCGGTTCACGACGAAGTCGTCGGGCACCTCGACGGTCTGGCCAGGCACCAGCACGGTGCCGTCGTCGCTGAGGGTCGGGCCGTTGACCAGCAGCACGCCGCCCCGGTGGTTGGGATCGTACGGCTGGCCGACCTGGGGCAGGTTGATCTGGGCAGTCTGCAGTGCGCGGATTTTCATGGTTGGACCTGAGGAGGGTCGTGGCGTTGGGTCACCAGCCGGCGGCGCCCGCATACGGACGGGTCGGCAGGGGCTTGTCGGACAGGAAGGCGTCGATGCCGCCCTGCGTGAAGTCGGCGGTCGGGATCAGCGCCACGACGCCGAGGGCCAGATACCGGCGGCCGTCACCGGCCAGCCTGGTCAGGTCCGACAGCGGCGGCATGACCACCTGGATGATCGTGCCGACGGTGTTCATGCCGGCGGCGTTCGTGTCGTGGCCCTGCGCCACGATGCACGTCGGGTTCGTCACCACCTCGACGAACGCCGTGTCGCTCGCGACGAAGATCGCGAAGCGCCACAGGTTGTCGGCCGAGGCGTTGAAGGCGCTGGCGACGCGGAAGTTCGCGTACACCGGACCCGACCGCGCCAGGTCGATGACCGCCTGCAGGTCGAGGTAGTTCGGCGAAGCGGCCAGCGGGAAGGTCGCGACCTGCCACGTCGGCAACACGAACAGCGTCGGGCGCTGGTTCTGGGCGAAGAAAAGCGTCGCGTCGAGCATGGCAGGGTCCTCCTCAGAAACCGGCCGGGTAGGCCTTGGCCGGGCGGGTGGAGGCGCCCGCGGGCACCAGGTGCGCGGTGCAAGCGCCCGCCGTGTTGTTGCCGCTGTTGAACACAGCGAACCGCAGGTGCGTCAGGGTCGACCCCGGCAACGCGGCCAGGTCCGACAGCTTGACGTGGTGGATCGACCCCACGGTGAGCGAGGCCACCGGGATCGTCACCGAGTTGGAGACGGCGAGGGCGCTGCCGCCCGAGCTGTCGACGGCCTGGATGACGAACACCGCGCCGGTGCCGCCGGTGAACGCCGTCGTCACCAGGACCTCGAGCTCCAGCGAGCTGCCGCCGCCGTTGTCCTGCGCCACCTTCATGTCGATCCAGTCGGTCGACTGAACCGTGGTGCCGTTGCCGAAGAGGTTCTGCGCCGAGCAGAACTGCAAGGTCATGTCCGCGCTCATGTGTTCCTCGAGTCAGTGGGTTCGTTCGCTTCGCTCGGGGGCACCAGGTCAGGCGGCCCCCGCATCGCCTGTGTCGGCGGCGCCAGTGGCGCCGATCAGACGACGGCCTCGGTCTCGAGGATCTGGTCGACCCGGCGGATCGGGATGTCGTACATCTGCAGCTGCTCGAAGCTGCCGAACTGCGTCGCGGCCTTGACGATCGAGAAGACGCCGCCGCTCATCGCCAGGCCCAGGCGCATGATCAGCGCGTAGACCGTGTCGCCGACGTAGAGCACCTTCTTGCCCGGCCGACGGATGCGCAGCCGCGCCAGGATGATCTGGTGCAGGATGTTGAGGGCCGAGCTCGCCGTCTGGTTGTTGCTCAGCGCCTTGGCGTGCGCCACGTCGATGTTGCAGATGCGCACGACGCTCGGCCACGCCTCGACGACGAGCCCGACGTTCCACTTGTGCTTGGTCTGCAGCACGACCTGCTGGTTGCCGTTGGCCAGCGTCTTGACCTGCTTGCCCAGGTCCTCCTTGACGTAGCCGGCGGTCGTGCCCTCCGGGAAGATCCCGTAGACGTCCGGGCCCCAGTTGACCAGGTAGGCCGAGGTCTGCGCGTTGGCGGTCGCGCCGCCGCAGCTGATGACGTTCTTCGCCTTGACGCCCGAGGTCGAGTTGAACAGCTGCTGGAAGCCGTAGACGTCGCGGACGTTCGTGCCGCGGTTGCCGTAGAACATCATCTGCGCCCAGGCCTGCTTGAGGGCCTCTGCGAAGTTGGCGTCTTCCATCGCGCGCAGCTGACCTTCAGCGCCGCCGATCTCGGCCTGGTCGGCGTCGACCGTCGAGAAGCCGGTCAGCATCGTCGCGGTCTCGCGGAGCTGCGCCTTCTGGCTCTTCGACTCCGGCGTGCCCTCGCCGTACATCGTCTTGGAGACGGTCGGCAACGCGGTCTGCACGCTGAAGATGTGGGTCGTGCCGTCGTTGCACTGGACCCACGGGATGTCCATGACGGCCTGGTTCTCCTGGGCCAGCATGGCGATTTCGGGGAGCACCTTGCCGCGGTGGAAGTGCTGGCTCCACTCGACCAGGTTCTTGCGCGTGCTGCTGATCGCTGCCATCGGTCATTGCCCTCGCTTCTTGGCGTTCGTCTCGTATTCCGCGGCGGCCGCCTCGATCGGGTCGAGCGACTGCTTCGGACTGGGCTCCGTCTTCCGCACGGAGCGATCGTTGCTGACCCGCTGCCCGAAGTAGGCGAGCAGGTCGATGAAGTCCGGGTGAGCGGCGAGGGCGCTGTTCCGGAGGAAGGTGGTGAGTTCGGGCGTGGCTCCCTTGAGCAGCGCCCGATTGGCCAGGCGCATCACGTCGCCCAGGCGGTCGCCGTGGCGCTCCTGCAGCTGCGTGCGCCACTCCGCGGCCTGCGTGTCGACCTGCTCCTTCCACTGGGCCTCGGTGTCGGCCTTCAGTGCGGGCAGCATCGCCTGCAGGATGTCGTTCGCGACCTCGGGGGCGACGCGGTGCTTCTGCAGCACCTGCTTGAATGCGTCGGCAACAGGCTCCCGCAGGGTCGTGCCCTCGGGCGCCTCGAACTGGTAGTCGATCGGCTTGTCGGCGTCCTCGCCCTCCGCCGGATCCGCGTCCGCGTCGGCCGGCGCGTCGCCTTCGGCCGGGGCCGGCTCGGCGTCGCCCTCGGGCTCGGCGTCGCCGAGCTGGGGCACGGCCGTCTCGTCGGGCTCGGCGTCGCCGAGCTGCGGCACCGCCGGCGCATCGGCAGCCTTGGGCGCAGCTGGGGCCTTCGGGGCAGCCGGCGCGGCCGGAGCCGGGGCTGCGGCCTTCTTCGGCTCGGCAGGGGCGGGCGCGGGCGCCGCCGGCTTGACCGGGGCAGCAGGGGCCGGGGCTGCGGCGGCAGCCTTCGGAGCCGCGGCAGGGGCGGCGGGCTTCGGGGTCGCGGGAGGCGGAACGGCACTCATCGGAACGGGTCCTCGGTCGGTGCGGGCGTTCCCTGCGCAGCCCGCTTGCGCTCCTCTTCCCTGGCTTCGTGCGCGACCTGGAGCGCCAGCTCCTGCACGTGCTCGGCTTCCATGGCGACCCATCCCTCGGGGGCGTGCTTGCGCAGCTGCGCGCGCAGCATGCCGCCCACCATGCGGCGGCCGGCGTCGAAGGCCATCCGTTCGATGCCCTCGGTCGCCCCGGTCTCCTCGATGCCGGCCCACCGCAGCACGGCGCGCAGCACGCGGCGTCCGCGCGCATCGCCGACGACCCAGTCCAGCGCATCGCGATCCTTCGCGTCGGCTTGCTCCGGGGTCAGCAGCGGGTTGTCGGCCTGCACATGCACTATAGTGCAGTGCCTTCGGCTCCAGCGCAAGTGGATGCCTGCCAGCGTGGCCGATTCCTGCCGTTCCGCCGGCTCAGTCGTCCGGATCGGGCGTCCGGGCGACCGCCGCGGCGACCTCGGCCGCTCTCGTTTTCATATATGCCACGGTGTCGTGGCCGGCTTCGGGACTGCCTCGAAGTCAGGGCAGAACGAGTCCGGATCGACTTGCAGCGCCGGCCGCGAAACGTGGCAGAACGTGCCCGCGAAGTGCCGCACCTCGCTGCTGTGCTGGAACCCGTCCGACACCGCGATCGCGCGCTGGCGCGCCCACACGCACGCAGAGCAGCGGGCCTTCGCGTGGTCGAGCGTCACGGCTAGCCGCCCGCCGCGGCGACCAGCACGCCGCGCACCACGCCACCGGCAACCCCCGACACCCAGGTCATCAGCACGTCGGTGAGCACGCCGGTCTCGCTCGCCGTCAGCGACGATGCCTGCGACTTCAGGTGCGCCATCTCACGGCTGACGTCGACGTTGGCCAGCGCCAGCGTCTGCAGGTGCGCCAGCTCGACGCCGAGCTGCACCAGGATCTCCTGGCGTGCCGGGTCCTTGATCCTCGCGCGCAGGCCGTCGACGACGCCCTGGATCCGCGGCAGGTCGCGCGCGCTCACCGCTGCACCGCCCGCGCTTCACGCACGACGATCGCCTCTTCGAACCGCGCCACCGTCGCCTGCCGGCGCGCCTTCGCGGCCGCGTCCAGAGCCGGGTCGGCCTCGACGTAGCGCAGGTACTCCGGCGCCACGGCGCTCTGGTAGTCGCGCGCGGCCGCGGTGAACGTCGGGTCGGGGCCAGCGACGCACCCGACAAACAGAATGCACAGAATCATCAACACAATGCAAATTGGGTAGCTGTAGTGGTAGCGGCGGTTCATCCGGGTCTCCTTTGCGCGAGCAGCTGCTCGACGCGGTGTGGGATCTGTTCGATGGCGTGCGCGTGGTCGGTCGACAGGTCGCTCAGCCGCCGCAGCTCGAGCACGGCTTCCTGCAGGGCGCGCGTCTGCATCTCGTCGTGCGCGGCGCGCTTCTCCTCGCGCTCCTCGCGCTTGGCCTCGCGGTCGGCGATCACCTTCTCGCGCGCGTCCTGGCGATCGCGGTCGCTGCGCACCAGCCAGGCGATGAAGCCGGCCAGCGGCAGCACGATCGCCGCGATCCACCAGGGGCCTGCATCCGCCACTTCCGCGACAGCGGTGGCGACAGCGCCGGCGCTGAAGATTCCAGCCACGCTCGAGGTCGTCATCATGGGGTCGGCTATCGCTCCATCACGGTGAGGACGCCGGCCACCGTCGTCGCGGTGGTGGCGGACGCCTGGTAGCACAACAGCGCGCACGTGCCGTTGAAGAGGGCCACGCCAGGGTCCAGCGGGGGCTGCGTCGGAGCGCCGACGTTGGCGACCAACACCGATTGCCCCCACAGCGGCCGCGCGACCAGCAGCGACACCGACCCCGTCACCAGCGACGTGCCCAGCGTGATCGACTGGATGCTGCGCACGCCAGTGTCGCCCGCGGCGAGCTGGAACCAGACGATCGTGCCGATCACCGGCGTGGCCGGGATCTGCGCGCCGACCAGGTTGGCCAGCGTGGCCGTGCGGCCCGCGGTGCCGGCCTGGTTGGTGTAGCTGACGGTCGCGTTGTTGATGACGGCGGCGTTCGTCGCGGCGGCGGTGAACAGCAGGCCGATCATCAGGCCTTCGCCGTTCGCTGTGCCATCGGCGCAGCGTGCCGGGAACGCTGGCGTCGTGATCGCCTGCGCCGTCGTCGTGGTCACCGTGATGCCGGTGTTGACCCACAACACGTCCACCAGCATGAACCACTGCGCGACCGTCGCGCTGAGCGACACCGTCGTCAGGTAGTTGGTGCCGAGCGCGGGCGTCTGGATCGGCACGCAGCCAGCGTCGGCCGCCGTCGTGCCGTCCGTGGTGCGGCCGTTGATGCCGGGGGCGCCGGGCGCCCAGGCGCCCGGGAAGCCGCCGTCCTTGGCGAAGCAGTACCAGTATCCGATCGTGTCGGCGCCGGTGCCAGCCTTCCACAGCGAGTACGCCCGGCCCCAGTAGCCGGGGGACTCGCTCGGCAGCTTCTCGCGGCCGGATGCGTCGAACACCTTCCAGCCGTAGCCGTCGAGGTAGTGCAGCGACTCGCCCACCAGCAGCGTCGCGCGGAACGCGGTGCGCGGCGTGCCGCTGTCGCGCTGCACGGTCACACCGGCCGACGTGAAGCCGACGTTGCGGAACGACAGGTGCTTCACCTGGCGCTGCGTGGATGCGCCCGGCGCTGCCACGATCGTGGTCGTCGTCGCGGTGGTGATGACGCCATCGCCTGCCACCGGCGTGAACGCCGCCGAGGTCAGGTCGACGGCGCTCCACGTGTAGTCGATCTGGTTGGTCGTGTCCGTCACGACCTCCCACGACTCGCTGGTGCTGACCAGGAGCAACATCGGCTAGACCCTCAGCGACACGCGGGTGCGCACCGCGAACTCTTCCAGGCCGCCACCGCTGCCGCCGCCCCCGTTGGCGTCGAGCCAGTCGGCCAGGTCCTGCACCGTCACGATGCCGCTACCGGACAGCCAGGCGGCCCAGCTCGAGCTGTCGAGCGTCACGTCGCTGCCGAGCACGCCGCGCAGCCCCGCCAGGCGCCGCACCCACTCCTCGGTCGCCAGGCGCCCATCGGGCCCCTCGAGCACGGGCGCGCCGGCGCGGCCGGGGCCGTGGCCAGGGTGCTGCGTTGGCTGCGTCACGCGCTCAACCTCTGGGCGTCCGCCGCGCTGCGCGCGATGTCGACGCCCTGCTGCGCCGCCGCCGCCTGTTGCTGCGCCTGCATCTGCTGCGCCCGGGCCGCGCGCAGCTTCTGCACCGCTTCGACCGGCACCAGCACGCTCGTCGGCGCTCCCTCGATCTCGGCGATCTTGCGCAGTGCGGTGTCGACGTCGAGGTTGTCGAGGATGTGCGCCAGCTGCGGCAGCTTGGCCATCTCGCCGGCGATCGCGAACGTGCGCACGATCGCGTCGACCTCGGCCTGGCGCTGCTTGCGCGCCAGCGGCGACGTGAACTCGATGTCGATGACCTGGCCGGCGAGCGACTCCGGCGGGGTCGGCAACAGCCCGGCCTGCGTGCCGATCTCCCACAGCCACTCGACGTAGGGGTTGAGCAGCTCCTCGGACAGCCGGTAGAGGCTCGGCAGCCACTCGGTCATGTCCTGGCTCGTGCGCAGGTCGGCCTCGCGCGCGGTCATCTGGTGCGTCACGCGCCGCAGCGACGCCACCAGCGTGGCGCCCAGCGTGTCGCGGATGTCCTGGCGGGTGCGCTCGATCGCGTCGGCCATCTCGGCCAGGCGCAGCGTGACCTGCCGCAGGTTCGTCACCGGCGTCTGGCCGAAGACGCTGGTCTTGCCGCCGGGCAGCATGCGCACCTCGTGCGCGCTCAGCCCCGCCGGGATCTGCACCGCCGGATCCGCCATCTCCGCCATCGCCTGGCCGTAGCGGTAGATCATCTTCCGCAGCCGGATCAGGTGCGGCAGAGCGTCCTGGCCGCGGCCGTAGCCGTAGGCCGAGCCCGGCAGCTTGCCCATGCGCCAGACCAGCCCGGGGAAGCGCGTGAAGCCGCGCACCGCCAGGACCTGGTCGCAGCCCGACGTCAGCTCGAAGTAGACGCTGCGCCAGGGCAGGTCGGGGTTGTCGCCCTCGGGGTTGCGGCCGTCGCGGTCCGGCTCGATCGCGTGCACGCACGGGATCGGTAGGTCGAAGTCCTGGCGCTCGTAGGCCGACCGCGCCGTCGTGCTCAGCGCGTCCGGGCCGAACTCGTCGGCCAGCTGGCCCACGGTCATCGTGAAGTCGCGGTAGATCGTGTCGACGCGGCCGCGCGCGTCGTCGGCGATGCAGTACTCGCCGACCGTCATCGGGTCGATTCGGTGGCCGTCCTCGTCGTCCTCGAGCAGCAGCGCCGCCGCCGTGCCGAACGCGATCCACTCCTTCTGCAGCTCCGGCAGCACGTGGTTCGCGTTGCTCTGGTTGTGCATGCCGAGCATGCGCTGCTGCGACTCGTCCAGGTAGAGGCGCAGGTCGTCGTCGTCGCTCCACACGTTGCGGATCGACAACCCGAACCAGGGCGACGTCGGGGGCATCGAACCGCTGGCGACGCCGGCGGCGGCCGTCTCGAGGGCCAGGTGGCCGACCGCGTCGCAGATGTGCGTGTTGTGCTCGCCGGCGCGCGTGATGCCGTGCGGGTCCTGCAGGTAGGGCAGGCGGTTCGGGATCAGCTCCTCGGCGATCTGGCGGCTGAAGTCGAGCCACGGCTGGCGCCGCTCGATCAGGTGCGTGCGGCGCTGCATGCAGTGCTTGCGCAGCTCGCTGGTGTCCGACCCCTTCAGCAGCGACAGGACGGCCACGTCAGGCCCCCAGCAGGCCAGGGCGGCCCAGAAGCAGCCGGTCGGCGTCGATCGCCGACTGGCTGGCCTTCGGCTTCATCTGGTCGGCCAGGAGCACGTTCAGGTCGGGCGTCTTCTGCCGCGCCCGGTTGGTCTCTTCCTCGGCGAGGGTCGCGTCGCGGATCGCGGCGTCCTGCGCGTCCTGCTGCGCCTGGTCCTGAAGGCGCAGGCCCTTCTTCGCCACCTTCTTCTGGTTCTCGCCGGAGTAGACGCCGTATGCCAGGGAGGCAACAGCAGCAGCTGCAAGGACCGCGGGCATTCCTGCACTATAGTGCAGGTTCGGTTGAGCGTCTACACCGCCTCGAACGCGACCGCCACCGGTCGCCACAGCAGCCGGCGCGCCAGGCGCTCGAGGCGACTGCCAGGCACGGCCTGCACGTGCAGAGGCACGCCGCGTTCCTCGCGCGCCCACGTCGCCAGCGTGTCGAGCAGCTGACGGCCCCAGCGCCCGCGGTGCGCCGGCAGCACGAACACCGACAGCGTCGTGCAGGTGACGCCCGAGCTGAACAGCGCCGGCACGGCCGCGGCCACGCCGTAGCCGACCAGCTCGCCGTCGACCTCGACGATGCGCACCGCAAGCGCGCCGGAGTCCTCGAGCGCGAACAGGGCCGGCCATCGCACGTCGCAGCCGCTGCACGTCTCGGCCGCGGCTGCGGCGATCAGCGCGGCGCCGCGCTTCTGCAGCTCGGACAGTGGGGCGGTGAGGATCACAATGGCGGCAACGGCGTTCGCGGCGCGGTGTACGTGTATGGTTCGGTGCCGGTCGTCGGCAGCATCGCAATCTCCAGCGCCTGCTGCTGCCTGGCGTCGAGGAACGACAGCTCCCCGACGGCAATCGGACTCGTGAGCCGATCCACCAGCGCGCGGCATCGGGTCGGCTGCAGCGCCATCGCGATCTGCGCCATCGTCAGGGAACCTGTTTCGGGTAGGCCGTGCCGGCGTCGGAAGCCGCGGTTGCAGTTGCGCCGTTTGTGCGCCTTGTGCCGCCGGCGCAGTTGAGTGCGCGTCGTCGCCATCACCGCCCAACCTTTACTGGCATGGCCAGCATCTCAGCGGCCTTCGCCCATCGCTCTCGCGGAACACCGGCGGTGCGCAGCGCTGCGACGGTCTCCAGCAGCGCATCGAACAAATCCTCGGCCTTCACGTCCTTCTGGCCGTGCTGAGTTGTGAACCGGAACACCCGGCCGTTCGCGAACTCGTCGTACCTGCGTGCCATTTTGTGCATCCTACCTCACCTCCCCCCGCCGAAACCGAACTCGTCGTGCGACTCGCCACGCCCACGCATTGCCCTGGCGATCGCGCGCAGCTCGTCCTCGCCCTGCGGCGCCACCGCGGCCACCGGGTAGGCGAACGTCAGCGCGGCGCCGTCGCCCCAGTCAGGCGACCGACCCAGCCGCGCCTTCACCTCGTCCTTGGGCTCCAGGACCTGCTGGCCCTTGAGGTTCCAGCCCATCTCCGGCTCGAGGAGGTCCTGCTCGAGCTCGGGGCATTTGCCGATCGCGCCGCCGGTCTTCACCCACTCGGCCAGGCGCACGTACATCTCGACCCGCTTGTTGAGGAAGCGCGTGCTGTCGTCCGCGGCCCCGCCGAAGTAGACCGGCACGAACGACTGGCCCATGGCCCGCAGCGTGTCGCCGACGCCGATGCCAGGGCCGCCGAGGTCGAGAAACACCGTCGTGGCGCCGAGCTCGCGCACCATCGCCACGATCTCGCCGGCGATCACGATGGTCGAGGCTCCGCGCAGCACCTTCGGCGGGTAGAGCATGCGCCCGCGCCGCGGGTAGATCACGCAGGCGTCGGTCACCATGCCGACGTCGACGCCGAGCACCAGCGGTTCGCGGCGGTTCTCCTCCGCCGGTCGCGCCGCGGCCGCCTCAATGTCGGACAGCGACAGCAGCTTGCCGACGGCGGCGTCGGGGAACTCGGCGAAGACGTTGATCTTGACCCACGGGTTGTCGCGGCCGTAGGCCTGGATCTGCTGCCGCGCCCACTCCTTGGTCACGCGCGGCGTGCGCAGCGGGTCGTCGGGGTCGCTGGTGATGCGCACGCAGTGCCACATCTGCCGTTGCTTCACCACTGCGGTGTAGAGCGCGCCGTTCGTCGACGTCGTGTTCCCGCCGATCCACACCCGGATCTGGTCGCGGCCCTTCTTCGTCGCCAGCACCGCGTCGACCGTGGCCAGCAGCGCCGCCGGCACGCCGCCGGCCTCGTCGATCACGAAGAAGCAGTTCTCGCTGCGGAAGCCGGCCAGCGCCTGCGCCTGCGTGTGCGGGTCCGCCGACTGGTTCCACGTGCGCGCCGACGCGAACCACGTCGCCGGCGCCGTCTTTCGCACGACGCGCTCGGGCGACCAGTGGAACAGCTCCTGCAGCAGCGGCGACTTGCTCTGCCACTTCGCGAGCTCGGCCCACAGGCCGTCGCGCAGCTGCGCGCCGTTGATCGACGTCGCGGCCCCCTTCACGTGCGGCTGCGTCGTCAGCGACCACCACATCGCCCAGGTGAAGAACGTGGTCTTCGCGCAGCCCTTGCTGCCGGCGATCGCGACGCGGTCGTGCTTCGGCAGCTCCTCGAGCTCCTTGGCCTGCCACGGGTCGGGCTCGGCGTTGAACGCCTGGCGCACGAACGCCAGCGGTTCGCGGCGCCAGCGCTGCAGCACTCGTTCGGCGTCACTCAGGTTTTCCATCGCCCTTCTCCTTGGGGTCGTCGGCCGCTTCGTCGTCGACGACCTTCTGCAGCATCTTGTCGAACGACACCTTGCCGCTGTGCTCGACCGCGACCTTCGTCGTCCAGCCCTCGGGCCACCACACCTTCAGCAGCTTGTCGCGCGCTTCGATCTGCAACTTCCGGTGCCCCAGCATGTCCTCGCGGCGCACGGTGCGTCTCACCGCCGGCACCGTGTCGCCGGCCTCGTCGACGGCCGTCGTCGTCTCCTCGGTCACGATCTCGCCGTCGACCGGCGTGTTCGCGATGTCCAGGATCTCCTCGCCGATGTGCTCGTAGCCGATTCGCTTGGCCTCGTCGTAGCGCGCGGCGAACGTCGCATCCGCCTTGCGCCACTCGTGCACGGTCACGTGCGACGGCATGCCAGGCTGCCGGCAGATGCTGCGCAGCGTGCCGCCGTTGCTGATCCACTCCAGGATGCGCGCGTCGAGCTCGGGCGTGCGCATCGTCGGGCGCCCGATCTTCGCCGCAACCGTAGCGTCACCGTCGCGCCGTTCGGCCGGCGGCGGCACCGCGGCGCTACGGTCGCGCGACGGACCCTTGCGGCGCTGCTCCGTAGCCTTCACCCGGGCCCGCAGCTCGGAGCCGCCGAGCCTCGGTCGCGGCTCGCGCGCGCGCGAGGCGTTAGGAATCGCCGGGCTGGACTGGGGAGGAGGCGGCGCCTGCCGACCCCTCCCCCGCTTCGGTTGCTTCTTCGGTGCCATCGTAGGTGTAGTCGGGGTGCAGCCAAGGTGCAGTGGCTGCACCTTGACCCAGGGCCGTCAGGTCCCCTGGTGGGTGCCCTCCGTGCCGGCCTGCTCCCGCCGCTGCGTGCGGGCGTGCAGGTGCCCCACCGCTTGCTTCAGGTGCGCCAGGGCCAGCGCGTTCTCGTTGCACTTGTAGGGCCCAGCCTGGAAGCCCTCCATGCGGTCGATCACCACCGCCAGCAAGGCCTCGTGCGTGATGCCGTTGACGCCGACCTCGGCGATCGGCCCGTTCTGGAACAGCAGCGTGCTGTGCCGCGCCGGCTGGCCGTAGCGCCGCACGAACGGACACGACGGGTTGCTGGCGGTGTCGAAGCCGCGGATCTCGAACAGGTGGCTGGCGCCGCCGCTGCCCGGTGCGTCGAGCACGCGGATCTCCAGACGGCGGTTCGCCTCGTTCACCTCGTGCGTGGTCACGAAACGCACCGGGTCCGGCTCCGGCTCCGGCGCCTTCATGGGCTGCACCTCGGGACGCTCGTCGCGCTGCCGGCGCAGCTCGATGATGCCCTTCTGCAGCGTCTCGGCCTCGATGCCAGCGTCGGCCAGCGCGCTCAGCGCCATCGTGATCGACGCAAACAAAGCACTGGCCTCGTCGGGGCTCGTCGGCGGCCGGTTCAGGTCGAGCTCGACGTAGCCCTTCTCAAACGCCTCCGCAGGCGACCACGACTCGTAGCCGTCGGCGTAGCGCACGAAGTAGCCGCCAGGCTCGGCGCGCTTCTCCTTCACCCACTGCGCCGACACCACGACCTGCGCGCCGCTGTCCACCGGCTCCAGGGCCAGCGTGTAGCTGCTGCCGTCGCCGATCGGACCCATGGCGACGATCTTCGCCGCGGTCACGGTCTTGATGCTGCGGAAGGCGCGCGGCAGCGCCACCACCGGCGCTGGCTGGCTCGGGTTGGGGTTGTTCGGTTCGGCTTGGGTTGGCTCGGCCGTCGTCTGCGTCTCGTTCTCGGTCATCGTTCTCCTCACTCAGTTGGGGCAACCGGCGAAGTGCCGGCGGCCATGTTCGTTGCGGCGTGCGGGGTCACGTGCACCAGCACGCAGGGCGTGCTCGCATCGCGGACCTCCACCAGCTCGCCGGCGACGCGGACGAACCGGACGTCGTCGATGTCCCAGGCCCGCGCCACGCCGTCGAGGCCCGCCTTCATCCGCGCGACCAGGTTGTCGCGGTCGTAGCGCCTGGCGTCCGGCGGCAGGAACTGCAGCAGCACGTCGAAGCGGTCGACGCCGCGCGGCAGCCGCACGCGCTGCTCGAGCACCGACAGGTAGCACGTGTCGCGGTAGCGCTTCTGGGCGCTTCGCTGCTGCGCCCAGTGTCCGTGCCGCGCGTTCGGCGACAGCGCGTTCGACGGCCATGGCAGGACGACGCGCACCATCACTGCACCAGCCACAGCGCCAGCACATAGGACGCCTTGCACCAGACGTGCAGTACCTGGTCGAAGCTGAAGCCAATGGCTCCACGACACTTTGCGTAGTCGATCGCGAAGTGCATCGCGAACTCGACGACTCCGAAGAGCAGCCCAGCCGCGGGGCCGCACCGCCACGCAAACGCACCGGCAACGGCTCCGGCGTGGATAGCAGCGTGCGCCCCCATTGCCCACGGCCACGGGACACCAGGAAGCGGCTGTGCAGGGTTCTTCGCCTTTGCGAGGAAGTCGCCCTGCAGTGGGTAGTCGCACACCGCGTGGGCAACCAACAGCGACAGAAACAGAATCGCGTGCTCCATCACCCACCTCCCGTGTTGCCAAACCGATCCATCAACTCGGCAAATGCAGTCGCCGCCACCGCCGGAACCTGCGAGTTCCCGAGCGATCGCAGTCGGTCCACGCGAGCGGGAACCCCATGAGCCACTCGACCCACGCGGGGTTCAGTTGCCCAACCTGCTCGGACAGCGGTCGGCTGTTGTTCGCGTGCGTCGCGTCGCTGGCCTTGCCGCTGCGCCAGTCGCGCGCGGTCGGCGTCGCCAGCATCACCATGCCGCGCAGCGTCAGGTTGCCGCGACCGAAGTGCGTCCCTCCCTTCGACGCGTCCGATGTTAGTGGCGTTGGCCACAGCCGCACGAAGTCCGTCAGCGTCGTCCCAGCGTTGCGAGGCCGCGATCCCGGGGCACGCTTCACCGTGAGGTTCGCAGTCGCGCGCGAATCCGCAGCCAGCGGCGTCGGCACTACGGGCAAGCAGCCAAAGCCGCTTCCGCCGGTGCGGGGCGCCGACGTCGGCAGCCGAACGCACGCACCACTCCGCATCGAACCCGAGTTCGGCCAGCGATCCGAGAACGCGATCGAGCCCCCGAACAAGCAGCCCTGCGACGTTCTCCACGAAGACGTAGCGTGGTCCCACTTCGCGAATGACGCGGAGCATCTCCCACCAGAGTCCACTGCGCGCTCCGTCGAGGCCGGCCCGCTTGCCGGCTTCGCTGATGTCCTGGCACGGGAAGCCGCCGGCAACGACGTCGACTCGGTCTCGCCAGGCGGTTCCGTCGAAGGTTCGGATGTCGTCATGGATCGGGAAGGACTCAAGGATTCCATCGCGCTGCCGAGTCTCGAGAACGCGCCGGCAGTAGGGATCGATCTCGACCGCACCGACGCATCGGTGACCGAGCAGAAGGCCACCGAGGATTCCTCCGCCGATGCCGGCAAACAGGTGAAGCTCGCGGAGGGTCATGGCGGCGCGACGCCTCCGCCGTTGCCAATGACGATCACCATGGCGCCCCCGGCGCGATCCAGCGCGTGTGCTTCGGCTCGTTCGCGCTCGGGCGCAGCTGTGCCAGGATGGCCTTCGCCTTCGCGTTGCCGGGCTCGTGGCGCAGCACCACGCACGGCGCCAGCGGCATTCCGTAGAACGCGAACCCCTCACTGAACGTGCCGCCGGCGCCACCAGGCTCCGCCAGCAGCCCGCTCTCGCAGCACACCCAGCGCCCGCCGACCTGGCGCCAGGCGTCGTCGAGCACTCGCCGCGCTGCGCGAAGGGCCACCGCGCGCGCGGCCGGCAGTCCGAACTGCTCGCCGGCCAGGTCGAGGCCGTAGGCGCCGAGGGCCTGCTGCCATGGGATCCACCGCCGGCCGGCGCCGAGCCGAGGGTCGTCGACGCGCACGTCCCAGATGCTCCACTGGGCCACGTCTAGTTTTGGCACCAGGACTGAGGCGACGCGCTGCGCGTAGTGCGCGCGCACCGCGGCCGCCGCGCCGCGGTCCTCGAGCTCGCGCCACAGGTGCACCGCCAGGATGCCCTCCCAGCCAACCGCACGCGCCGCGAACGGCTCGCTGGTCGACCAGCCCGGCTGCGTGGTCCACTGCAGCGGGTAGAGCACCGCCAGCTGGCGCAGCAGCTGCTGGCACGCCGGCGAGCCGGTGAGGCGCGCGCCGGCGGCGAGCGTCGCGAACATCGCGTGTTCGACGTCGGGCCCCCAAAATCCGTTCGCCGCGGCGACGTCGAGGTTCGCCGGCTTGCCCAGCCGATCGGGCGACACGCCCGTGTGCCAGTGCGGCCGCCCATCCCAGCACACCAGCTGCGGGTGCCGCGCACCGTCGAGCATTGACCCGTCGGCCTCGCGGTGCTGGATCGGGCGCGCAGCGAGCTTCAGCGCGCTCAGGTAGGCCACCAGCTCAGCGCCGACCCCGCCGGGCAGCAGCGCCTCGCCGCGCGTGAACACGCTGTCCTCCTGCTCGCCTGCAGAGGGGCTCGCGCTCGCCGGCCCGCACACTGCCGGCTCCCACGTGTGCAGGCGCCGCACAGCCTCAGGCAGCAGCCCAGCGGCCCACGCGCGCGCGTTGAACGACGGCAGGTAGACCGGGTTGCCGTTCGCCAGCAGCTTCCCGATGCCCACTCCCACGACGCCCATCTGCGCATCAGCAACCACCGAACCGAAGTCCGCCACGCTCTGCAGCTTCGCCGGCCACACGAACGTCACCGGGACGGCCCGTGCCTGGCCATCGGCTAGCACCGTCCCTGGTGCCAGCAGCGGACCCGAACCGCCCGGCACCGCGACGATCGCGGACCCAAAACCCACGGTGAAGCCGTTGGGCACGACCGCGGCCATCGCTGGTACGGCAGGGTTGCTCGCCGCGACCAGGACCTCGCCGCGCGCCCAGCCAGGCACGTCGGGATACCACACCAGCCAGAGGTCGACGCACAGCATCGGCTCAGCCGGCGTCGGCCGAGCGCGCATATGCACCAGCCAGCCAGCACCGTCGGCGGCCAGCGACACGAGTTGCAGCGGCGTGCCGGAGACGGTCGCCCAGCCGCCGAAGAACGCCGTCGGCGACGCCGGCAGGCCGCCCAGCGACCACGCCGCCGGCTGCGCGGCGGCCAGGTCGACGGTCAGCTTGCCGCCGGGCGGCAGCGACACCCGCAAGTCGACGACGCGAGTGTCGAGGCCCACCGCGCGCCCGACGACGAACAGCGTGTCGCCGACGCGGCCCACCTGGCGCGGGGGCGCCTGGTCGACCGTGACCCGCTTCCAGCCGACGAACGGCGTCGGCGCAAGGTTCTCGATCCGCACGACCTGCGCGCGCAGCGCGGCGGCGAACACGAACAGCAACAGGAACACCCTAGCCATCTCTGCCTCCTGCCGGCGTGGCCGGCGTCTTGAATCGCATCTGGTCGCGGAACGTTCGGCGGCGCTCCGCCTCGTCGTTGCCGTCGTCGCCCCCCTGCAGCGGCCGTCTGGGGCCGCGTGGCCGCAGCTCACGACCGCGGGCAATCAGTGCCTCGAGCACGTCGAGGTCAACGCCCATGTCCGCGGCGACGGTGGCGCGCGACTTGCCCTCGACGACGACCAACGCGAACGCGACTACCGCGTTGAAGTCACGGGCCCACCGGGCCCGATCCTCGCCTTCGGTCGGCCCTCGCTGGTACGGCCGGTCGCCGAACGCTCGGCATGCCTCGGCAGCGCGCCGCGCCTTCGCCGCCGCGACTTCGCGGAGGTCGGCAAGCCGTGGCGCCCGCTTCGCCGGATCGGCCAGCAGCGAGGCCAGGACGCGCGCAGGCGAGCCGCTGGCGACCGTCTGCCGGCAATGCTCGGCGAGCAGCGAGACATCCGCCGCGGTGACCCCGTCGGCCAGCAGGACCTGCGCCAGCTCGAGCCGCTGGTCGGGGAACCCCGCGTGCACGTCGGCCACGCGCAGCTCGTCGACGATCAGGTCGAGCGTCATTGGGCGACCTTCCGCAGCACGGAGCCAGCGACGTCGCCGGCGAGCTGCGAACCGCCCCTCGGAGTACTAACACCCTCCCCCTTCTGGTTCTGGGACACAGAGGAACCACCATCCATCCTCCCATCCATTCTGGCAGTGGAAGTGGAAGTGGAAGGCTTGCCTCCTGCTTGACCCTCTGCTTGGGGTTCTGGTTGCCCTCTGCTTGACCCTCTGCTTGGGTCTCCGCTTGCCCGCTGCTCGGCGCTCCGCTGGCCTCCTGCTTGGCCTCGCGCTCGCATCTCGGCAGCTTTCCGGTGGCGCTCGGCCCGCTCGTGCTCCAGCCGTTGGTTGATGAGTCGCCCGGGAGTCCCAGGCAATCTGACCCAGCAACGCGACAGCATGGGCGACCAGACCCGCGCGAACACTTCGTCGGACGCAGACAGCAGCCCGAGCAAGCCCCGGATCTCGACCTCGGAGGCGGGAATGCTCCCGTGCAACCAGGCGAAGCAGAGCAGCCTCACATAGGCGCCCTGCTGTTCCAGGGTCAGGCAGCTGACCTCGTCCGACGTCATCCACGTCCCGGCGTAGAACAGGAACGCCGGATCCTTCGGAGTGCTGACCATCAGCCCCTCCTCCGCTCCTGGATCGCTTCGAACCAGGCGCCATCGACAACCACCGGCCTCGCCACGGCGTCGCGCAGGCCGGCAATGCGCGCACGCAGGCCTGCAGCCACGGACGGCGGCAGGCGCAGGGCCAGGTTGGCGGCGAGCTCGGTGGCGTGGTGCTCCCCCGCGCCGACCGCGAACTCGACGCCGGCACGCATGCCCGCGTCGAAGGCCTCGCGCATGATCTGCGCGACCATGGCGACCTGGTCGTCGATCCACCGCGCGTCGTCGCTGGTGGCCGACCAGACTTCCTTGGGCGTCCTCATAGGCGCGCCTTCCTGCCGCCCTTCGGCACTTTCTCGTCCTTCGCCGGCTTCGCCTTGTGCTTCTTGCCGGCGGCCATCCACTCGGCGATCTCGGCGCACCACTTCGGCCAGTCCTTGCCGATTCGCGCGCGCACGAACTGCGCGAACAGCTCCTCCATGATCGTCAGCAGCTCCAGCCAGTTCTGGGTGCGTTCGAAGGAGTGGTCGTATGCCGTCTCGTTGTCGAGGCGGTCGTCGGGCAGGCGCACGCCGGAGAACACCCAGCGGCCGGCGTCCAGCACGACGGTCCACTGGTCGAGAGACGTCGCCACCAGCAGCCGCGCCTTCGCCAGGCGGTGGCCGCTGCGCAGCGCCTGGCGCGCTTCGGCCGTGCGCGTCGGCACGCCGAACCGAAGGCTCTGCCTGGTGTCGTCGTCGCTGAGCGGCGCGAACTCGATCAGGTCGTCGATCGCGACCCCGACCACCAGGCCGCGGTGCAGCGTGAACTCGCCGCCGTCGATCTCCCACCGGAACCACAGCCAAAGCAAGAACTCCTCGCCGAGGAACTGGTGGGTCACGTCGAAGCCGAACGACTGCTGCTGTTGCTCGGGGGCAGGCTCCGGCTTCAGGCCAGCAGCCTCGAGCGCCTGGCGGATCGCGCCGCGCACCGCCCGCTTCGACTCCTTGGGGTGGACCACGACGGCTCGGCTGTCGGCGCCGACGACCGTGGGAGCTGGCTTGCCCAGCACGACAGTGCGCTTGGGCTTCATGCGGTCCTCCCGGCCTGCGACCAACGCACGGGGTGCAGCTCCTCGATCGCCTTCGCGTCGCTGCGCTCCAGGCGATCCAGGGCGACCTCGCGCGGGCCCAGCGGCTGCAGCTCGACGCCGAACGACTCGCGGAAGGCCTTCGCGAACGCCTCGCGGTGCGACTTCGACCCTGAGAAGACGATCGCGCGGTCCTTTGTCACGAACAGCAGGCCGTCGACGTTCGTCGTCTTCGGCAGCACGCGCGGCATCAGCTTCTCGAGCAGGTCGTGTTTCAGCTCGCGGCGCTCCCGCGCGTTCAGGGCCAGGCCCTTCGCCCGCTTCGCCGCCGCCAGGTGCATCGCCAGCTGCGACGCCGGCAGCTTCTTCGTGTCGATCCGCAGGCGCAGCCAGATGCCGCCGCCCGTGTCCATGTCCTCGATCGCGTGGGTATCGCCACTCGGGTCCTCGGGCGTGACCCAGCCCGACGACACCGCCTCGTCGGCCGCGTTCTCGATCGTGCGGAACCGGCAACGGGCGAGCGCCGCGGCGAATGCCGGCTCGCCGGGCTCGATACGGTGCTTCGGCGGTAACAGGAAGGCAGCGAAGGTGCCGCTGCGGCGAAGGGTCGATTGCATGGTTTCCTCGAGGTCAGGAAGTCGGGTTGGGCGTCTCCGCGACGGGGACGGCGGGGATCTCGGGCGGCAGCTCGGCCACCTGGTAGATGCGCAGGTCGCGCACGGCCGCGTCGATCTGGGCCTTCAGGCGCACCCGGGCGACCGGCGAGAACGGCTCGGCCAGGCTGCACCGGGCAGCGTCGACCAGCAGCACGATCGCGCGCCGCAGGGCGACCAAGGCCACGCCCTTCATCTCGGCCGGGATCATGCGAGCCACCTCACCAGCAGGACGACGCCCAGCACGATCGCAGCGCCATACAGCGTCCAGACGGCCGCGCAGATGAACCCCATGCCGGCAGCGCCTTCGCTCGACGTCGCCGGCAGGAACGGGTCGTCGTCGTCGAACGCCAGCCTCTGGCTGATCGCCTCGATTTCGGTCGCCGAGGGCAGCGGCGGAAGCGGCGGCGGCCAGCGGCGCGAGGCCAGTGCGGCCACCACGCGCTCGCGCAGGCTCAGCAGGGCACCATCGGAGCCCTGCCACGGCACCTTGTGGTCGGACAGGATGGCATGCGCTGCGTCGACCTCAGCCTGCAGCCGCATCAGGATGTGCGACTGCGGGTTGCTGATCGTCGTCGGCACGCCGTCGCCGGGAATGGGTTGGTTGCACTGCATCACGTCCTCCCTTCGTCCATCCGTGGAGTCAGCGACGCGACCTCGGCCGCCGCCACCTTGCGCACGCCCAGCGTTGTCGCGACATCGCGAAGACGCACCAGCCAGGCCCGATGGGTCTCCGGCCACCACGGCCGCCCGTCGATGACGGCGGCAAATCGCGTCCCTGCCTGCGGCGTGTACCACACAGGGGCGCCGTCGATCGCCCAGCACGGCGCCGGCTTGCCTCGGTAGCGTCGACCGATCATGCGACCCCCAGCTCGAGCTTCGCGGCCTCGTAGGCCTTCTGCAGCTCCGCGAACGCCTCGTTCGAGCCACCGCAGTCAGGGTGCCGCAGCTTCGCCAGTTCGCGGTAGCAGTCGCGCAGGAAGCGGCTCTGCACTTCTCCGGACTTGCTGCGCAGGACACCGACGCCGCCCCAGTCCATGCCGAAGACCTCCCACCACGGCCGATCGGTCGCCGAAGACGTCTCCGGCAGCGCGGCGTAGCCGGCGAACGCCTGGTCGAGCGACCCGACTCCCCAGCGTTCCTGGCCGCGGATCGCCTCGAGGTGCATACCGATCGCGCGCAGGTTCTCGCGCACGCTGGTCCACTTGTCGCACGCGAACGCCAGGCGCTTGCCCTTGCGCTCGAAGTAGACGGCCACGCCAACGTCCTCGGGCTCGGGCTGGCCGGACCGCGGGAAGCCGTCGATGCGCACGGCGAGGTTCGTGCTGACGACCAGGTCGATGCCGCCCATGCGCTCGACCTCGCGCTCGATCTCCACCATGGCCGTCGACGCCGTCGAGCCATTCCACAGGCTGTTGCGACGGCGATGCTGCCGCGGCGTTCGGGCTCGGCCGGCAGGCCAATGCAGCGGGTGCGCCATCGCGCTTCTCGTCGTCGTCGTCATTGCACTCCACCCCTCTGCAGCAGCTGCTGCAGGTCCTCGACCAGGTCGGGAGGCAGGCGCAACACCCCGTGCTGCACCTGCACCAGGACGGCCCGAGCAGCGGCCGACAGCCTGGCCAGGAGCTCGCCGGGCGAACTACTCCCGCCAGGGCTCCCAGGGCTCGATCCGAAACCTGAAACCCTCTGCTCGCCTACCGTTGCGGGGTCGCAGTTGCGGATTCGACTCCTGCAACGCCCACCATTTCGGCCGTTTTCGCCAACGCGGCCAGACGCGGCCAGGGACGGCCGATCGCCCGCAGCGGGCACGACTTGCGCCGGAATCGGCGCCGACGCCGCAAAGTCAACGCGGCCACCGACGGCCAGCTTCGGCCGCTCTTCTACTCCCGCCAGCACTCCCGGGAGTTCGGTCGGCACCGCCGTGACCCGCGGCAAGGCCATCTTCGCCAGCTCGCGGTGGCCGTCGGTCAGGCTGTCCAGCTTCGCGTAGGTCTCGATCGTCAGCTTCGGGTCCGCGTGGCGCATGATCTTCACCGCCACCGCCAGCGTCACGCCCGCCCGGTGCAGCATCGTGCACGTCGAGGCCCGGAACCCGTGGAACGTCGTGCGCCGACCCTGCGCGTCGTAGAGGCCGCGCTCCTTGCCGAACGCCCAGGTCGCGTCCTTCCTCAGGGCCTCCAGCAGCCCGCGGTTCAACGCGAACACCCGGTCGCTCTGGGACACCATCGGCCGGCCGGCGCGCACCGCGGCGGCCTTCTGGCGCTCGCGCAGCTCCTTCAGGCCGGCGACCACCCACGGTACCAGGGGCACCGACTGCCCGCGCTTGCGGTTCTTGGCCAGCGCGGCCTGCACCGTCACGCTCGGTTCGTCACCGTCGAGGACGATCTGCGACCAGGTCAGGGTGGTGCACTCGCTGAGGCGCAGGCCGGCGTAGGCCGCGAACTCGTAGAGCACGGAGCGCCGCCACCCCTCCTCGCGCAGGGCGTCGATCTTCTCGGCCGGCGCGCTCGGGTGCGCCGTCACCCACTGCTGCACGCACCGCGTCGTCGCGGCCTCGATCAGCTGGCCGATCTCCTCGGGCGTCCAGGCCCGGTGCTCCATCGTGCGGTCGGCGTCGCCGGCGATCCGGCGCACCTTCCCGAACGGGTTGAGCGGCCAGCGCTCGGTGTAGTGCAGCCAGGCGCCGAACGAACGCAGGGCCTCGCCGTAGCGGTCGCGCGTCACCGCCGACACCGGGCCGCGTGGGATCGGCCGGCCACCCTTCCGGCGCGGCTTCATCGGCGGCAGGTTGTCGCCGGCCATCAGGCGCGCCAGGAACGTGTCGACGCGGTCAGGGGTGATCTCCTGCAGGAACCGCGCCCCCATCACCTCGATCGCCAGCGCCAGGCGGTCGCGGATCCCGCTCACGTAGCGCGGGGCGCGCTTCTCGCCGGCGAGCGACTTCGCGTAGCTGTCCGCCAGAGCCTGCAGCTTCGTCGTCTTCGTCTTCTCGAACGGGTCGAGCAGCCCAGCCTCGCCGCGGGCCACGCGCGCCTCTTCCTTCGCCAGCATGGCACGCGCGACGGCCTTCTCGCCGTACACGCGGCGGCGGCGTGTCCGACCCAGGTGGTCCTTCCACTCGATCGTCCAGCGTTGCTCGCCGGCGCCGCTCCTGCTGTCGCGCTTGTAGATGCAGCCCATGGGTCACTTCTGCGGGTGGCGCAGCTCCTCGAGCAGGACCGCCTTCTCGAACTTGATGCGCGACCCGGTCCAGTGCACGGCCCGGACCACGACGCGGGCGCCTACCAGGCGGCGCAGCGTGCGCTCGGGGCAGATGCCCAGGGCCTGCACCTCCTTGTAGGTCAGGAACTGCTTCTCGGTCAGCGGCAGCGCGGGGCGCGGCAGCTGAGCTCGACGGGCGACAGGGTGCGGAATCGTGCTCATGCGTCTGGCTCCTCGGGCTGCTGCCCTTCCATCTGCACGCCGATCTTGTTGAGGACCTCCTGCAGCCGGCCCTGCAGCAGGCCGCCGACCAGCAGCGCCTGGTTGCGGTTCACGTGCCCGTTGCGGCCGTAGCGCTCCAGCGTGGCGGCGACCTCCTGGGCCTGGCCCAGCAGGCTCATCAGCTCGCACATGATGGCGCGCGTCTCGAGCAGCTCGCCATCCTCCGTCGGGCGCGACAGCGGGCCCACGATGCTGCAGAGCCAGGCCGCCGCCTCGAGGGCCTCCACCTGGCTGTAGACGTCCGAGCCCGGCTTCGCGCCGATCGCGGCCGCCGACTTCCGCAACCGCGGCAGCCAGGCGTCGATCGTTGCCAGGCTGCGCGCGGCGCGCACCACGTCGGCCTCGCGGAACACCGGGCGCGCGCCGGCAGGGGCGCGGCTCAGCTCGGCGACCCGCCGCCAGTCGCCGGCGTTGCCCTGGTGCTGGCACGCGCAGCACTTGGCCCGGTTGGGGTCCCAGCCCCCGCCGATCAGGCTGCCCATCGTCGTGGTCTCGACGTCGGTGGATCCGCAACGCGGGCAGGAAAGGGGCTGGCGGGGCTGGTTGGTCATGGCGGCGTCACCTTCGGTTTCGGCAGCTTGCCCTGCTCGATCGCGGCCAGCAACGCCGGCAACGCCACCGACTGCCAGGCAGCCTGCGACATCGCCGCCATGAACAGCCCGCCGACACCGCTTTCGGCGTACCAACCCAGTTCCATGCCGGCCCACGGCACCGCGCCCTGCCGGACCATGCCCATCGCCGTCGCGAACGCGGGAGCGGCCCGCCGAACGTAGCAGACGCCGCACGTGCACGGCTTCGGCAGGTCGTCCGACTGGCCCCTCGATGCGGCAACGTCCGAGACAGCGCTGGCGGCAGCGGCGGTGGCCTGCTGCTCGTGCCGCAGCTCGCGCTCGGCAGCCTCGGCGCGGGTCAACGCCTGCGACAGCTGCTCCTGCAGCTCGGCGATGCGGGCGTCGGCGTTCACCGGGACCTCCGAGCAGAAGAAGCGGGGGCCGCGATCGCGGATGCGCCCCCCTGCTCACCGACGACGTTCATCCAACGGTTCGAGACAGGATCACTTCGCAGAACTCGCTCTCTGGTCGCGCGTGCCGGAGTCGCACCGGCGGCACCGTCCAAAGTGCTGGCGCACTCACCAACAACAGCTCCCAGGAGGCGCCAGCATGCAGACTGGTCTTGGCGCTGTTGCTGGCGATGCGTCAACGGCCCACTCGGGCCGCCCATCGCGCGGAAAGAAGAAGATCGCGGCGGCGCAGCCGAGCAGCGCCGGAAAGGTCCGGCGCCCGGGAAAAGGGGAAGAAGGAGAGTCACGGTTGCGCCGCCGCGGGTTTGTCGTTGGGGAGCTCCACGTCGAACAGGCCGAGCTGGCCGGCCTTGATCGCGAGGGGCTCCGGGAAGGCTCTGACGTTCGCGAAGAACCACGCGAACCGCCCCTGGCTGTAGTCGCCGAGGTCGGGTTCCAGATGCGAGTATTTGCCGCCGGCGCGCACCGCGGCCTGGCGCAGCTCGTCGCGGTGGTCGGCGCGCACCACACCGACCAGGTCGACCTGCGCGACGATCGCGCCGAACGGCAGCGCGCGGAACACCTGCTCGAGGGTTTGCCCATCGGCCACCGGCAGCACTTCGCGCCACAGCTCGGGCATCTCGCGGATCACCTGCAGGCCGCTGGCCGGAGTGCGCGCCGCGTGGATCAGCAGAGGGCCGCGGTACGGCGTCGACCACGACCTCGTCTCGACGCGCTTGTGGCCCAGCGCGATCGCCGAGGCCCAGGGCTGCCAGATCGAGAGGGCCTTCATGTGCGGGGCCCTTCGCCAACCGGCCCCGGGCGTCGCATGGTCGTTGGTCTCACCCCGATCGACGCCGCTCCTTCGTCCAGGCTGTAGGCGAACGACTCGACGTAGGCGATGGCGTGCGGTGCGACGTCTTCGCGCACGAACACCCGGCCGCCCCAGATCACCACCCCAGGCGGCACGGCGAACGGCGGCATGTCGAACTCGTGCACCAGGCGCACCATCGCCCCGCCTTCTGCGGGGCTGGCGTCGACGAGCAGAGGGACCTTCATCGGCGGAACGGTCACGGCTGATCTCCCCGTGGTTGCGGAGCCGCCGCCACGGGCGCGCCCGGCGCGTCCGTGATCCTCGCCGCCGCGGCGAGGATCGACGCCGCCTGGCGACGGCGTTCCATCACGAGGCCAGGTCGACGACGCCACCAGGCTTCAGACCAGGCGTCGGCGGCGGCGTCGGCGTCGGCGGCGGCGTCGGCGTCGGCGTCGGCGGCGGCGTCGGCGTCGGCGTCGGGCATCGTCGTCGCGACGCGCGACCGACCTTGACGGTCGTGCGCGTGGCTTGAGCGGGAAAGCGTGAGCGAGGTCTATTGATTCTCTTCGAATCGATCAGCATCGTCGTCATCGTCGTCGTCGGCATCATCATCGTCATCGTCGTTATCATCATCGTCATCGTCG
>JBEEPT010000062.1:0-3062 GCA_041190985.1 Pseudomonadota bacterium | reverse complement strand
GATCGCCGGCCCAACGTCGTTGCCTTCAACCCGTTCTAGGAACCACGACCATGGCCAACGCGCTGTACGCCAAGGGCAAGGAGAAGATCCTCTCCGGCTCGATCAACCTCCCGTCGGACACCATCAAGGCCTCGCTGCTGAGCTCGTCCTACACCGCGAACCTGTCGACCGACGAGTTCTGGTCGACCATCTCGGGGAACCTGCTCAACACCTCGCAGACGCTGGCCTCGAAGACCGTCACCGCCGGCGTGTTCGACGCGGCCGACGTGACCTTCACCGCGGTGACCGCCGGCTCGACCGTCAAGGCCGTGGTGATCTGGAAGGACACCGGCACGCCGTCCACCAGCCCGCTGCTCGTTTACATCGACACGATCACCGGCTTCCCGCTGGCGACCAACGGCGGCGACATCACGATAACTTGGGATAACGGTTCATACCGCATATTTAGTCTGTAATTGGGCCAGAAAGCGGCCGGCGATGACGCATTGCCGGCATAATTCTGGACATGGGCAGGCAGCGCGTTCTCCAGGATCTGCAATGTGCAATCTGCGCCGCAGTGTTCAGGCCGAAAGCGTCATCCCAAAAATGCTGCTCCCAAGCGTGCGGCCACAAATACAAGCGGACGCTGTTGCCTCGGCAATGCAATCAGTGTTCCGCGTTGTACACGCCGAAGCATCGCGGCCAAGTGTTCTGCGGTTCCGATTGCAAATCAGTCGCGCAACGAGTTCTTCGAACGGCCGTGTGCGCAAAGTGCGGAGGGGCGTTTGTGCGTCCGCACGGCAAGTGGCCGACTTTCTGTTCAAGGTCTTGCTCACTGAAGAGCCGGAACCAGCAGGGGCGAGGCTACGCGAAGCCAATTGGAGCGATACGAAGCGCTGGGGCCGGCTACCTCTGCGAGAAGGCAGAGGACGGCCGTTGGGTGGTGCAACATCGACTTGTGATGGAGCGCCACATGGGCCGTCCGCTGCACAAGACAGAGTACGTGCACCACAGGAATGGCAATCGAGCGGACAACCGCATGGAGAACCTCGAGCTTTGGGTGACCAAGGGCCGCAGCAAGAAGGACCCATTCGGTCAGCGCTTGCTGGACGTTCTCGCCGAGTTGCTGAAGCAACCGGAAGTTGCCGGGCACGAGGCAGGCATCGAAG
Organism: Pseudomonadota bacterium; assembly: GCA_041190985.1. GTDB lineage: Bacteria > Pseudomonadota > Gammaproteobacteria > Burkholderiales > Burkholderiaceae_C > Malikia. The sequence goes on along the minus strand of JBEEPT010000062.1, from coordinate 1,914 downwards.
CGGCCTACAGGCGCGTCTTTCATCTGTAGGGGCGGCGCCTTCGGGCGCCGACTGAGTCATGACGACGATGTTCGCCAAGCTGTCCCGTACGGGGGGCGGCTACCTCTACCTGGACGCCGTTGCGCCCGGGCCGAGCGGTGGCGCATACGCGGTGGCCAACGACGGCGCCGGCACCGTGCTGGTGGCCAGGCTCAACAGCGACGGCTCGCGCAACTGGGCCAAGGACATCACGATCCCAACGCTGACGCCAACGCTGTGCGCCGCCGCTTCATCTTCCAACCGACTTGCAATCGTTGCGTCTACGAACGAGACAACCGCCGCCACTACCTGCGTCTTGATGCTCGACGACACAGGTTCGCTGGTCTGGGAAAGCGTTCTCACCAACTTTGCGGCCTTCAACACCGAGGGTGCGCTAATCGGTTCGGACAATTCTGTATACCTCGCCGGCACTTACGACGGCCCGCTTGGGAGTAGTCAGTTTGACGCGGTGTTGTTCAAACTCAACCCGACGACCGGCGCCATTTCCTGGCAGGTAGGACTGTCGGAGACGAGCACGACCGCGTTCACCACGACGCGTTACGGCTCGATGGCCCAACTCTCGGGCGGCGACATCGTGATGACGATGTGGGGGCCTGGTTCGAGCGCCGGCGACCACGCGCACGTGCAGCGGTTGTCGTCCTCGGATGGGTCGGTGGTATGGACCCGCAAGATCAATTGGGGCACGAGCTACTCGCACGCTTTCTTGGGCATCGACGGCTCGGACAACGTCTACGTCGTTGGCGCCGCGTACGACAACGGCACGAGCCTGGAGATGCCGGTCGTCAAACTAGCATCCGACGGCTCGACCCTGTGGGCGCGAAACGTGAAGACGCCAAGCGGCGCCTACACGCCGGTGTTCGACCCATTCCCGGGCGCGCTGACCGCGGATACCGCCGGCGTGCAGATCGCAGGCAACATGATCGCCGGAACGTTCGGACACCTGCTGATCCCGGCGGCGGGAACGGTGGCTGCGGCGAGCGTGCCGCTAACGCACTACACGCCGGTGGTGAGCTACTCCAGCAACTGCGTGCGTGCCGGGCGGGTCGGCGCGACCCTGCTGTGGGGATATGCCGACTGGAGCGACGGCACTTTTGCCGACAACGTCTTCAACGTCGTCTCCACCGTAGCAGGATCTGGTGACGATGGCACCTATGGTGGCGACACGCCGCGCGTCACCGTTGCATTCAACCTGGTGGCCGGCACCGCCACTGTCTCAACGCCTGGATCTTGGACGCGGCCATCAGCGCCGTCGCTGACTCTGGCGTCCGACCTGGGCGCCACCGTCGGCGCCGGGACCCTGAACAGTTCGGTGGTGCCGCCGGCCATCACCTGCGCGGCGACCTCGCTCGGTGTGGTCACCCAGTTCGGCCCGGACGCTTACCTGCGCGGCTACACGGTGGCTGCGGCCCCGTTCGCGGTGATCGGCTCGAACATCATCGTGAGCCGTTCCTACCCGAGCGTCGGCCTGACGCCACCGAGCACGACCTTTGGCACCGCGGTGGCCACGCGCCAGCAGCGCGCCACGGCGCTGGGCCCGACGAGCAACTTCGGCACGCCGGCCTACGAGCCCAACACCACGCGCGCGGCCGACAGCCTGGGGATCGTGCTGGCCGGCATCGGCACCCCGTTCGCCACGCTGGGCATCGCGCCGGAACCGTCGCAACGCGCCTCGAGCCTCGGCCCCACGGCACGCGTCGGCACGCCGACGGCGACCAACGTGCTGGCGGTGCAGGCTTCCGGGTCGCTGTTCACGATGTTCGGCACGGCCTCGGCGCGGCTCACGCAGGTGGCCACCGGCCTGGAGCCTGGCGCGCAGTTCGGCACGGCCACCGTGACGCTGACGCGCCGCGCGAGCGGCTTCCTGGCGACGCAGCT
>JBEEPT010000061.1:0-44496 GCA_041190985.1 Pseudomonadota bacterium | reverse complement strand
CTGCGCTTGGCCGGAGAAATCGCACAACGCCGCGAACTGCTGACTGCCGGCGAGCGCGAGGTGCTGGAAAACCACCTGCAGGCCGAGATCGCCAACGCCGTGCAGAAACTGCTGCGCGATGCCGAGCGCCAAATCAACGCCATCAACGCCGAACTGGAAAAGCGCCCGACCTCCACCGGCGTGCGCTTCCGGCTGCAATGGCAGACCCTAACCGAAGGCGCGGAAGGCGCACCTGTCGGCTTGGAGGCGGCGCGGCGCCGGCTGCTCAACACCAGCGCCGACTTGTGGACCGCTGAAGACCGCCGCGTGGTCGGCGAAATGCTGCAGCAGCGCATTGCCGCCGAACGCAGTCGCGCCGATGCCGACCAAGGCGGTAGCCTGCAGGAACAGCTCGCGCGAGCCCTCGACTACCGCCGCTGGCACCGCTTTCGCGTGCAGCGCTGGCAAGACGGGCAATGGCGCCCGCTCGCCGGCCCCGCCTCCAGCGGCGAGCGGGCACTGGGACTCACCGTGCCCCTGTTTGCCGCCGTTTCCAGCTACTACAGCCAGGCCGACACCGCCCACGCTCCACGCCTGGTACTGCTGGACGAAGCCTTCGCCGGCATCGACGACGCCGCCCGAGCCCACTGCATGGCGCTGATCCGGGAATTCGACCTCGACTTCGTCATCACCAGCGAACGCGAATGGGCCTGCTATGCCGCGTTGCCCGGCGTGGCCATCGTGCAATTGCAGCGACGCGAAGGAATCGACGCCGTGCATGTCTCCCGCTGGACCTGGGACGGCCGCGCTCGGCGGCGCGAAGCCGATCCGGACCGCCGCTTTCCACCAATCGAATGAACAGTTCCGACGCACGCCTCGAACGCCTGCTGGGCAGCCCCGCCTTGGCAACTCTGCGCCAGCGCCTGCGGCGCCACTTCGAGCGGCAGAACGGGGAAGAAGAGGGCCGGGTGCTACACCTCAGCCAGCTCGATCCTGCTGAACACGAGGCGCTCGCCTTACTGACCGGCCGCTCTTCCCGCACAGCACGTTCGGCCCGCATCGACATTGCCAACATCGACGCTGCCTTGCGGGCCGCGGGCCTGTGCGACTCCTTGCGCGATGCGCTCGAACGGCTGGACGGCCCCATCACGAACCGCGTCGCCCTGCGCACGGCCGCCGAGGCGGCATGGTCGACCGTGACCCAGCGGCCGGACCGCGACCCACGTCTGCAAGACTGGCTGCAAACACCCGCCGCCAGAGCCTTGGTCAAGCGCCTGGCCCGACGAGACGCCACGACCGCCGAAACCTTGCTGGCACAAGCCTATGCCGTTTTGCGCCACCTGCCTGCGCCGGGCCTTGCCCGCTCGCAACTGGCGGCAGAGGTTCTCGGCAATGCCCATGCGCTCGATGCGGGCCGGCCCGTGGCCAGCCTGGTGCTGGCCGCATGGTGCCACGGCGAGGCCACGATCGCACCCTCCAGCCTTGGCATGGCCTTGGAGTCTGAATTCGATATATCAATAGACAGCAAAGCGCGGACGGACAAAGAGCGTGTACGCGACATCTGGGCTCGCGCCGGTGTCTTGGTGAACGAACTGGCGCGGCCCGTGCTGGTGCTGAACCTGCCGTCGCTCGCGACGGTACCGGCCACCCCGGGTGAACCCACCTACCTGTCGCTACGCCAGCTGCTGCGCCGGCCACCCACATGGGCTGTCGAAGGCCTGCCCATCTATGTCTGCGAAAACCCCAACCTCCTGGCCATCGCAGCTGACCGTCTGGGCGCACGCTGCGCACCCCTCGTTTGCACCGACGGCATGCCGGCGGCGGCACAACGCACATTGCTCAATCAACTGGCAAGAGCCGATGCCCACCTGCACTACCACGGCGATTTTGACTGGCCCGGCCTGCAGATCGCCAACCATGTATTGCGCAGCTGGCGAGCACAGCCCTGGAAAATGAGTACTCAGGACTACGAAACCGCTGTGCAAAACACTCCGCCCAGACAGCGCGACCTGGGCGCCTCGGACCTCACAGCCGACTGGGATCCGCAACTCGCTCCAGCGATGTATCGGCACGGACTGGCCATCGCAGAGGAAGCGGTGGCAGACCGACTGATAGTGGACCTCCGACTCACCTGACACTGGAACGTGCATATTTCAAGTCTCCAACGCTGGCGCTTCCCAGCGATTCACCGCTCAGGGGAAGGCAGACTTGCAGTGCATTGCACATCGTACTCGGAGTGAATACCAGTTCGACAACGTCATCAAAAAACCTGGATCCAGGCAGGCTGAGCAAGTAGCAACTGAAGATGAAATGATATTTTCGCTTCAACATGGCTTGCCGCACCCGGGACAGTCATGGAGAATGCACAAGACGGGTTGATAGCCCAATGCGCGAATTCCGGCTCCGCGCCTGCCCGCCAGAAGGAGATCAGCATGAAGGTCGCTTCCTCGGCCACCGCCGCGTGGCCTGACGCCCTGCCCCGACGCACGCTCCCCGCACTGGCCGCGATCTCGGCGTTGTTGCTGCTCCTGAGCGCCGGCTGCGCCAGCGAACCGGCGAGCGAGCGCGGCACCCAGCCGGCTTCGGGGGCCACGACGCCAGCGAGCGAGGTCTACCTGGGCTGGCGCGCCTTCCAGGACAAATGTGCCCGCTGCCACGGTCCGGACGCCACCGGCACCAAAAGCGGACCCGACCTGGTGGCGCGCATGGGTGGCATGGTGCCCCCTCGTTTCGTCGATAGCGTGCTCAGGCGCTATGACTGGGAACTGGCCGCCGTGAGGCGCAGTTATGGCTTGCCCGCCGAGGCACGTACCGAGCAGATCCTCAAGCGCCAGGAAAGCCCCATGATCATGCCGAGTTGGCGCGAAGATCCGGGCGTGAGCGCCCATATCATGGACCTCTACGCCTATCTGTCGGCACGCGCCAGCGGCAGCCAGGGTCCCGGCCAGCCGGCCCACTGATCGAGCCTGGCCTGCGACGCGGCACGTTCCACAGCGCAGCCGGCATTCCCTAGCCAGGCCTGCGCAGTTTCATGCACGCGGCTGCGCCACGTGCCAGCAGCCGGGGCCTTACCGCCCTCGCCTCGCTACCCGCACCACGTCTATGGGTTAGTCTTGGTGGTGACCCGTCTGCGTTCCCATGCCAGCGCTATCTCGGACCCGCATTCCGCCTGGATCCAGGCCGGACGAAGCAGCAACATCCGGGATGAAGAACTTCAACCTCCCCCATCAAGCACAAATTTGGGGAAGGATGTTGACGGTATTTCTATCGTTTCATATCATGACCAAGTTGACTAAAAGCTAGGGCAGCGCAAGTCTGCTGGTGAAAAGAATAACCAAGGGAGGTGAGCGTGATCGAGCATGTCTGGATGGATGACGGCATAGTCCGGTGGCACATAGGTACTGTCAGCGTGGCCCAGTTGCTGGGCTCGAATCGGGAAATACAGTCGGACCGCCGGCTGGCGCAGGCCCGCTTCATCATCGACGACTTTCGCGACTGCCGGGCCCTGCTCGACGCCGAGTCGCTGTCTGCGGAGCAGTTCACGGGCAATGCGGCCCACATCGCGCAGGCGTACGAATTCCGCCATGCCCTGGTCGCCAGCCTGCCAGCGGTCAAGACCCTGACCGATAGGCTGCTCGCCACGGGTCAGCTGGCCTATCCGGTGATGAGGTTCACCGACATGTGCAAGGCCAAGGAATGGGCAGGCGCGAGCACGCGCGCGCAGCCCGTGGCGTTCTCGCAGTGGCCGCCGACGCGCCAGCCCGCACGGGCACCCAGGGCAGCCAAAGCGGCCAAGGCTGCGGCAGCGGCCTTGCCTGCAGTGCGGTCCTGAACGTGGCCGCGGGCTGCGGCGGTAACGAGCGCACGGCAGCACGAGCCGGGCTCAGATCGCCTTGACGACCAGCCAGCCCCGGAACAGATAAGGCAGGCGGGGGCCCCGGCCCCCGGCAGCGCCGCCCTTGTCCTCGACGCTGATGGCCAGCTCCGCCACGCCGGCCAAGGCGGCAGCCGCCACCGGCAGCTGCGAGGTCTTGTAGTGGCTGGTGATCACGCCGAGCGAGCGCGGCGGCTGGCCCTCGGCCAGCGCCCACAGCTGCAGGCTGTCCTCCCGGCCCTCCTTCACCTCGTTGAGCCGCTGCAGCTGCAGCACGCCGCTGGCCGGGTCATGCGTGACGAGCAGGGCCGGCCGCTGCGCCTGGTCGAGCAGGACCGCGAGCTGGCGGATCCGGGGCAGCTGCACCAGCCTGGACTGCAGATGCCCGATCTGGGCCCTGAGCTGCTCGAGCATGCTGAGGCTGGCCGCCGCGCCGACCAGCAGCACAAGCAGCAGGGCGATGGCGAGCGCACGCCACCAGGCGCTGACAAGACGGGGGCCACGCGGTGGCGGGTTCGGATGCGGGGCTGGACTGGCAGGCATGTCGGAAACAGGACGGAAACAGGACGGAAACAGGACGGAAACAGGACGGAAACAGGACGCCAGTATGCACGCAGCCGCCGCCTGCCCGGCAGGGCCGGCAGCGGCCGCTCAGGCCAGCGACGCCCCGACCAGCCTGACGCCGAAGCCGATGAACAACGCCCCCATGCCGCCCATGGCCAGCGCCGAGAGCCGGCTGTGCTGGCGGAACTGGCGTGCCAGTCCGGCACCGCCGAAGATCAGCGCGCTCAGGTAGAGGGCGCTGCAGACCTGCACGATCAGGCCGAGCAGCAGGAAGGACAGCGCCGGATGCGGGTAGTCGGGCGAGACGAACTGGATGAAGAAGGAGACGAAGAACAGGATCGCCTTGGGGTTCATCAGGCTGATGAGCAAGGCGGTGCGAAAGGGCCGGCTCGCGCCAGCGGACAGGCCGGACTCGGCCGCTGACACGCCGGCACGCCAGACGCGCCGCGCCGAGCGCACCATGCCCAGCCCGAGCCAGGCCAGATAGAGCGCGCCCGCGTACTTGAAGCCCAGGAACAGCACGGGCGTGCTGCGCAGCAGCGAGGCGGCGCCCGCGGCCGACAGCACCATCAGCACCGTGTCGCCGGCGAAGATGCCGGCCGCGCCGCGATAGCCGGTCGCCACGCCCAGGCGCGAGGCGAGGGTCATGACGAAGAGCGAGTTCGGCCCCGGCAACAGGACGATGAAGATGGTGCCGAGGACGAAGGTCGCGAGATCGGTGATGCCGTACACCTTGGTCCTCCCTCAGTCCTGGCCGGCGCCCGCGCCGGACATCAGCAATGCCGGAAGGCGGCCGGCCGCTTCTCGACGAAGGCGGCCATGCCCTCCTTCTGGTCGGCGGTCGCGAACAGCGCGTGGAACAGACGACGCTCGAACATCACGCCATCGGCCAGCGTGCCCTCGAAGGCGCGGTTGACCGATTCCTTGGCCGCCATCACGCTGGGCAGCGAGTAATTGCAGATCGTCAGCGCCGCGCCCAGCGCCTCGTCCATCAGCTTGTCGAGCGCCACCACGCGGCTGACCAGGCCGGCGCGCTCCGCTTCCTGCGCGTCCATCATGCGGCCGGTCAGCACCATGTCCATGGCCTTGGACTTGCCCACCGCGCGCGGCAGGCGCTGGGTGCCGCCGGCGCCCGGGATCACGGCCAGCTTGATCTCGGGCTGGCCGAAGCGGGCGTTGTCGGCCGCGATGATGAAGTCGCACAGCATGGCGAGCTCGCAGCCGCCACCGAGCGCGAAGCCGCTGACCGCGGCGATCACGGGCTTGCGCACGCTGCGAATGGCGTCCCAGTTGCGCGTGATGTAGTCGTCCTTGTAGACATCGGCGAAGCCGTAGCTGGCCATGGCGCCGATGTCGGCGCCGGCCGCGAAGGCCTTCTCGCTGCCGGTGACGATCATGCAGCCGATCTGGTCGTCGGCATCGAAGGCCTTGAGCGCCGCGACCAGTTCGTCGACCAGCTGGTCGTTGAGCGCGTTGAGCTGCTTGGGACGGTTGAGCGTGACCAGGCCGACGCGGCCTTCGGTGCGAACCTGGATAAATTCGGGGGAAGAAGACATGGGTATCTCTGATGTGAATGCGACCGCCTCACTGTAGCCGGAACAGCTTCCGGCCCAAGCGGGCGGCCGTCATTTCGAGGTCAAGCGCCCGCTGCCGGCGGGCGGCCGATCAACGCTCGTCGCAGCTGATCACCAGTTTCATGGTGTTGGCGGCGGCGCGCGCCTGACAGCTCGGCACGTAGCCCTGCGCCACTTCACCCGCTTCCAGCGCGGGGGTTCAGGAAATGAACCGCCTCTGCTCAACGAGCTCGAGCGGATGCAGACCATAACGAAGAAGATGAAGGGCGGAGGGCCGGTTAACGCTGCAGGCGCAGGACGCTGCTGCTGTTGCGCTGTACCTCTTTGTCGGTGAACCAGACGGGTTTGTTGCCGAAGTTGACGTAGAGGTCGAACTGGTCGCGGGCATGGGGCGAGGCGGTTCCGTCCGGAGCGATGAAGCCGCTCTGGCCGGGCGCCACCACGTCGAAGGCACGCACGCCCCGGTCGGTGAACACGGTCATGTTGTTCTCGGTGCCTCGGTTCATGGTCACGGCAACGCGGCGCGCCTCGTCGGCACTGCCTTGCGGCACGCCGAAGAAGTTGTTGCTCATGAACGCCAGCGGCGCCACCGGCACGCGCCAGGCGTCGAGGTCCTCGCCATAGCGCGGGCTCAGCTCGGCCCAGGCGGCATCGAGTGCCTCCAGCACCACCTCGGCCTGGGGCCGGCCGTGCAGGAAATCGTGCTTTTGCGGGACGCCCGCGGCAGCGCCCGCCAGCACATTGAACAGCACCTTGCCGCCCGGCGAGACATTGACCGACCCGCCGTTGGGCGCCGCCGGGGTGGCATAGCCGGCCGAGGCATACCACTTGAAGAAATCGCCAGGCAGGTCTTGCGCCAGAGTGGCCTTGAGCATGGCACGCAGCCAGGCGTCAAGCAGGGCGCCACCGGCGTGGTCATAGCTGCCGCGCCCTTGTTCGTCGCTGTTCATGCCGTTCCACTTGGCCAGCCAGGCCACGCGGCGGGCCCGCGGGTCGTCGGCCGGCAGGGTGGCGACGGCGCGCTGCAGAAAGGGCAGGAAATGGCGCAGGTTGACATCGGCCAGGCTGGTGGGCTTGAGCAGCGACCACATGCCGTCGGCGTCGATGCCGCCATCGCGCTGCAGCTTCTCGCGCAGGCGGGCTTCAAGCTCGGTCAGGCGATCCGACTGGGTCCACATCACCGCGAACAGGTCGGTGGAGGGATAGCCCTTCATCGGCGAGTTGTTCCAGTTGGCGATGTAGCCCTGGCGCGGGTTGTAGACCTGCGGGTTGCTGGCAAAGGGCAGGCGGCCCAGCCAGTCCATCTCGCCGGTGCCCGTCACCGGCAGTCGCGGGTCATGGCCCGGGCGGCGCTGTGGGTAGAAGCCGGTGTGGGCGTAGCCGATATTGCCTTCGCGGTCGGTGTAGTACCAGTTGATGGTCAGGGCGTGGCGCTCCGCCTGGGCCTTCCACTCGTTCCAGTTGCGCGCCTGGCCCTTGTGGGTCCAGGCCAGCAGCGACTGGATCTCGAAGCCTTCCCAGGTGCGGGCCTTGGCATAGGCCACGCCGTTCTTGGCGTCGACCTTGGTGACCAGGCCATGCACGGTGCGGTAGACGTCCAGCGTCACCGGCGCACTGCCCTTGATCTCGATGGTCTCGCTGCGCTTTTCCATGCGCTTCCACTGGCCGTCATGCCAGTAGCGGGTGCTGTCGGCAGGATCGAGCTTCTCGGCAAAGATATCCACGCCATCGCCGACGCCGGCGGTGGAGCCCCAGCTGATGCGGCCGTTGTGGCCGAACAGGATGCAGGGATAGGCGAACGGCGTGTTGCCGACGATGTCGAAGCCCGCGCCATGCAGGCCGATGCCATAGGTGTAGGCTGGCGCAAACCAGCCGAACTGCGGACCGTTGACAAGGATGGATTTGGCGCCGCGCGCCTTGTCGCGACCGACGATCCACATATTGCTGGTGGTCGGGAAGCCGGCGCTGCCTTGCACCCCGGTGGCTTCGATCTGGGCCAGCAAGGCGCTGCGGTTGCCCTGCGGCGTGGCATCGAGCAGGCTGCGGTCGGCGGGGTCGAGAGCCAGGCGCTCCAACATCGGCGGCGTGCCGTCATAGCGCGGCAAGGCGTAGGCCAGCGAGCGTTCGGCCGGCACGGGCGTGTGCTGGTAGCTGCCCTCCTCTGGCGCCACCGTCGTCGGCGCCTTGGGATCGACCTGCCACTTGAGCTGATTGAAGATCTGCCAGGCGGTATCGCGGCCATGGCGTTCATCCAGCGCGGTCAGCAGGGCCAGGTTGTCGATTTCGCCGTTCATGTCGGAAAAGCGATTGGCCATGGTGCCGACGAAGATCATCGCGACGTCGTAAGCCGTCCAGTCGGCGGGCTCGAAGCCCAGCTCGGTGAACTGCTTGGGCATCAACTTGGCGGGCTCGCGGCGCACCTGGGCGATCCAGGCATTCATGCCCGCGGCATAGCCGCCCAGGATGTCGCGCTCGGCACGCGGCAGGGCATCAAGTTGGGCCTGGATGCGCTCGGGCGAAAAGTTGCCGCGGATGCTGCGGTCGAAGGCGACGAACTTTTCACCGAGCACGGCAGCCACCTTGCCCTGGGTACTGCGCCGCGCCATTTCCATCTGGAACAGCCGGTCCTGCGCCACAGCGTAACCGTAGCCGTAGAACAGGTCCGATGTGGTGCTGGCATAGACATGGGGCATGCCGTGGGCATCACGCAGAATCCGCACTTGGCCGCTGCGCAGCGACTTGGCCGGGGGCTCCTTCGCTACGGCCGTGAGCGGTGCGAGCAGGCTCAGTGCCAGGCCGCTGGCCGTCAGCATGTGGCGCAAGGGTCTGGCCCCAGATTTTGGATAAAACGGGGTGGAAAAAGAGGGGCGCAATTGTTGTCTCCTATGTCAATGTGTCTGTTGGCCGGCACAGGGGCCCCGGGATCAACGCTCGTCGAAGCTGATCACCAGTTTCATGGTGTTGGCGGCGGCGCGCGCTTGACAGCTCAGCACATAGCCTTGCGCAACCTCGTCGGCCTCGAGCGTGAAGTTCTTGTCCATGACGGCGCTGCCCTCGACCACCTTGCAGCGGCAGGTGCAGCAGACACCGGCCTTGCAGGAGAACGGCAGGTCGAGGCCGGCGCCGAGCGCGGCGTCGAGCAGGTGCTCGTCGCGGCTGACGGGAATGTCGTATGGCTTGCCGTCCACCACCACGGTCATCTGCACCTCCTTGGCGGCGGCCGTCCTGCTGGCGGCGGCGTCGGTGTCGGCCTGCACCTTGGCCGCCTGCGCCGCCGAGGTCGCGAAGCGCTCGCTGTGGACACGGTTCTCGGGTACGCCGGCTTCGATCAGCGCCTTCTCGGTCGCTTCGATCATGGCCTCGGGGCCGCAGATGAAGACCTCGTCCATGCTCCTGGCCGGCAGCAGCGCGTCGATGATGGCGCGCACCTTGACGCCGTCGATGCGGCCCTGCAGCAGGTCGACTTCCTGGGCCTGGCGCGACAGCACGTGGATCATGGTGAAGCGGCCGGCGTAGCGGTCCTTGAGGTCCTGCAGCGCCTCGTTGAACATCACGCTCGACATGCGGCGGTTGCCGTAGACCAGGGTGAACTTGGACTCGGGCTGCTCTTCCAGCGTGGTCGCGGCGATCGACAGGATGGGCGTGATGCCGGAGCCGGCGGCAAAGCCGACTCGGTGGATGGCGCGCGGCTTCCTGACCGTGAAGCGGCCGTCGGGCGGCAGCACGCTGAGGCTGTCGCCGACCTTGACCACGGTCGCGGCCCAGTTGGAGAACAGGCCGCCCTCGACCGGGCGGATGCCGACCTCGAGCTCGCCGCCCTTGAGCAGGCGACTGCGCGGGCTGCTGATCGAGTAGTTGCGGCGCACGTCCTGGCCGTCGATCTGCGCGCGCAGCGTCAGGAACTGGCCCGGCTCGAAGTGGAACTCCTCGCGCATGTGGGCGGGAATGTCGAAGGTGATGGCCACCGAGCCAGCCGCTTCCGGGCTGACTTGCTTGACCTTGAGCTCATGAAAACGGGGGGCAGACATGCGGGTGTCTCCGGTAGTACTTAGTAAGGCTTGAAGTAGTCGAACGGCTCCTGGCAGTCCAGACACTTGTAGAGCGCCTTGCAGGCGGTGGAGCCGAAATGCGAGGACTCCACCGTATGGCTGGAGCCGCAATGCGGACAGGGCACGATCTCGGGCTGGGCGGCCTGGCGCACGAAGCGCAGCACGCTCTCGCCCGTCGGCGGCTGGCTGGCGCAGCGGTGCTGCGGCGGAGCGATGCCATAGGCATGCAGCTTGTCGCGCGCCGCGTCGGTCATCCAGTCGGTGGTCCAGGCCGGCGCGAGCTGGGTGATCACCCTGGCCTGCAGGCCGGTGGCCTGCAGCGTGGCGCGCACGTCGTCCTCGATCTGGCCCATGGCCGGACAGCCGCTGTAGGTCGGCGTGATCACCACCTCGAGACCGTCGGCGCCCTGGCGCACGTCGCGCAGGATGCCGAGCTCACGCAGCGTCACGACCGGGATCTCGGGGTCGCTCAGGACCTCGAGCGCGGCCCAGGCGGCACGTACCGCGTCTTCGGGCGTCAAGGTGGTACTCATGCGCTTACCAGGTGGCGGTGGGATGGGCGCGGGCCAGCCCCTGCATCTCGCTCAGCAGGAAGCCGAGGTGCTCGGAGTGCAGGCCAACCTTGCCCTGGGTCACGTGGCCGCCCACGACCGGGCGCACCAGCCTGGCTTCGGCCAGCGCGTCGTCGACCAGCTCGTCCCACTGCGGCTTGAGCAGCGCGACGTCGACGCCGACACCGGCCGCCACGGCGGCGGACTCGAGCTCGCTGGCGGTCCAGAATTCCTGCGTGTAGGGGATCAGGTGGTCCAGCGCGGCCTGCACGCGGGCGTGCGACTCATCGGTGCCGTCGCCCAGGCGCACCAGCCAGTCGCGCGAGTGGCGCAGGTGGTAGCGCACTTCCTTGAGCGACTTGGCGGCGATGGCGGCGAGCTGCTCGTCCTGGGACTGCTGCAACTGCTCCCACACCAGCACCATCAGCGCGCTGTAGAGGAAGTTGCGCACGATGGTGGTGCCGTAGTCGAGGTCGCTCTTGGCATAGCCAACCAGCGCGCCGTGATGCGGCAGCTCCAGCAGCGTGTAGTTGCGGAAGTCGGGCACGTCGCGGAAATAGGCCAGCCGGTCCTCGGTGGCGTCGCCGCCGAGCGCGGTCGCGGCCTGCTGGTACAGCAGGCGGGCCTGGCCGATCAGGTCCAGGCTGACGTTGGCCAGCGCGATGTCTTCCTCGATCACGGGGCCATGGCCGCACCATTCGGCGTTGCGCTGGCCCAGCACCACGGCGTTGTCGGCCAGGTGCAGCAGGTAGTTGGCGATTGCGCTCATTTACATGTGCCCCACTTCTTCCGGGATCTCGTAGAAGGTCGGATGGCGGTAGATCTTGTCGGCCGCCGGCTCGAACAGCTCGCCCTTGTCGTCCGGGTTGCTGGCGGTGATCTGGGACGACTGCACGACCCAGATGCTCACGCCTTCCTGGCGGCGGGTGTAGACGTCGCGCGCCATCTCGAGCGCGTGCTGCGCGTCGGATGCGTGCAGGCTGCCGCAGTGCTTGTGCTCCAGGCCCTGCTTGCTGCGGACAAAAACTTCCCAGAGGGGCCAATCCTTCAATGCTGCGTGGCTCATGCTGCCTCCTTGATTGCACGTTGTTGCTGTTTGCGGGCGTGGGCCAGGGCGGCGTCGCGCACCCACTGGCCGTCGTTGTGCGCCTTGACACGGGTGGCCAGGCGCTCCTTGTTGCAGGGACCGTTGCCGTTGACGGTGTCCCAGAACTCGTTCCAGTCGATCGATCCGTAGTCGTGGTGGCCGCGCTCCTCGTTCCACTTCAGGTCGGGGTCGGGCAGGGTCACGCCCAGCACCCTGGCCTGCGGCACGGTCGCGTCGACGAACTTCTGGCGCAGGTCGTCGTTGGAGATGCGCTTGATGCCCCAGCGCATGCCCTGCGCGCTGTGCGGGCTGTCGGTGTCGGGCGGACCGAACATGGCCAGGCATTTCCACCACCAGCGGTTGACGGCGTCCTGCACCATGGCCTTCTGCTCCTCGGTGCCGCGCATCATCACCAGCAGGGCCTCGTAGCCCTGGCGCTGGTGGAAGGACTCCTCCTTGCAGACGCGCACCATGGCGCGTGCGTAGGGGCCGTAGCTGCAGCGGCACAGCGGCACCTGGTTCATGATCGCGGCGCCGTCGACCAGCCAGCCGATCACGCCGACGTCGGCCCAGTTCAGGGTCGGGTAGTTGAAGATCGAGCTGTACTTGGCCTTGCCGGAATGCAGCGCGTCGAGCAGCTCGGCGCGGCTGGTGCCCAGGGTCTCGGCAGCGGAATACAGGTAGAGGCCGTGGCCGCCCTCGTCCTGCACCTTGGCGATCAGGATGGCCTTGCGCTTGAGGCTGGGCGCGCGGCTGATCCAGTTGCCCTCGGGCAGCATGCCGACGATCTCGCTGTGCGCGTGCTGGCTGATCTGGCGCACCAGGGTCTTGCGGTAGGCCTCGGGCATCCAGTCCTGCGGCTCGATGCGGCCGTCGGCGTCGATGCGGGACTCGAACCTGGCCAGATGTTCGGCCGGCTCGGTCGACGCGACGGGCTTGAGCGCCTTGCCCGGCTCGTCCGATACGCTGAAGGATTGCGTGTACATGGTGTTTCTCCTAGGCTGGGATGGCAATCAGGGCAGCCAGGCTGGGCTGCGCTTGTCGAGGAAAGCGGCGATGCCGTCGCGGGCCTCGTCGGTGGCGCGCTGGCGCGCGATGCGCTGCGCGGTCTCTTCGCTCACGGCGTCGTCGATCGGACGGCCGTGGATGGCGGCGATCAGGTCCTTGGCGGCCTGCTGCGCCTGCGGCGCGCCGGCGATCAAGGGTTCGACCAGCCTGGCGACGGTCGCGTCGAGCTCGTCGCGCTCGCAGACCTCGTTGACCAGGCCGATCTCGTAGGCGCGCTGGGCATCGAAGCGCTCGGCGCTCTGGAAGTAGCGCAGCGCCTGGCGCGGCCCGATGGCGCGCAGCACGTAGGGGCTGATGACCGCCGGGATGATGCCGAACTTGACCTCGGAGGTCGCGAACGAGGCATCGCGGCTGGCCACCGCCATGTCGCAGGCCGCCGCCAGGCCGGTGCCGCCGCCAAGCGCAGCGCCCTGGATGCGCGCGATCGTGGGCTTGGACATGCCGGACAGGGCGCGCAGCATGCCGGCGAAGCGGCGCGCGTCGGCGCGGTTCTCCTCCTCGGTGAAGGTCGAGGCGCGGCGCATCCAGTTGAGGTCGGCGCCGGCCGAGAAATGCCGGCCACGGCCGCCCAGCACGACCACGCGCACCGAGGCGTCGGCGTCGAGCTCGGCGCAGGCCGCGGCGAGCTCGGCGATCAGCCGCTCGTCGAAGGCGTTGAACACCTCGGGGCGGTCCATCCAGATCGTGGCGACCGGGCCTTGGCGCTCCATGTTCAGGGTCTGGTACATGATGGTCAGGCCCGGATCAGAGCTGCTTGGGGCGCTCGTCGAACACGCGCTTGGCCTTGCCGGTCACGGTGCGAGGCAGGGTGTCGGCGTCCAGCACGCTGATCCGGGTCGAGATGCCGATGATGGTCTTGATGTGGTGCTGCAGTTCGCGCGCGATCTGCTGCAGCTCGGCCGGCAGCAGCTTGCCGCTGAGCGCATGCTGCAGCTCGCAGCGGATCTCGACGTTGTCGAGATGGCCGTCGCGCGTCAGCACGATCTGGTAGTTGCCCGACAGGCGCGGGTCGCGCATGATCTGCTCCTCGACCTGGGTCGGGAACATGTTGACGCCGCGCACGATCAGCATGTCGTCGGATCTGCCGGTGATCTTGCCGATGCGGCGAAAAGCTCGCGAGGTCGGCGGCAGCAGGCGGGTCAGGTCGCGGGTGCGGTAGCGGATGACCGGAAAGGCCTCCTTGGTCAGCGAGGTGAAGACCAGTTCGCCCTCGGAGCCGTCGGGCAGCACCTCGCCGGTGTCGGGGTCGATGATCTCGGGATAGAAATGGTCTTCCCAGATCACCGGGCCGTCCTTGGTCTCGATGCATTCGCAGGCCACGCCCGGGCCCATGACCTCGGTCAGGCCGTAGATGTCGATCGCGTCGATGCCGAACTTGCGCTCGATCTCGGCGCGCATGCCCTCGCCCCAGGGCTCGGCGCCGAAGATGCCGACCTTGAGCGAGATGTCCTCGGGCGCGATGCCCAGGCGCTCGAACTCCTCGGCGATCACCAGCGAGTACGAAGGCGTGACCATGATGGCGTCGGGCTTGAAGTCCAGGATCTGCTGGACCTGCTTCTCGGTCTGGCCGCCCGACATCGGCACCGCGGTGCAGCCCAGGCGCTCGATGCCGTAGTGGGCGCCGAGGCCGCCGGTGAACATGCCGTAGCCGTAGGCGTTGTGCACCATGTCGCCCGGGCGCACGCCGGCGGCGCGCAGCGAGCGCGCGACCAGGCCGGCCCAGTTGGAGATGTCCTGCTGGGTGTAGCCCACGACGATGGACTTGCCGGTGGTGCCGCTGGAGGCGTGCAGGCGCGCGACGCGCTCGCGCGGCACGGCGAACAGGCCGAAGGGATAGTGGTCGCGCAGGTCCGTCTTCGTCATGAAGGGGAACTTGGACAGGTCGGCCAGCGTGCGCAGGTCGTCGGGATGCACCCCCTTGGCTTCGCACTTGGCGCGGTAGGGCGCGACGTTGTCGTAGCTGTGGCGCAGCGACCACTTCAGGCGCTCGAGCTGCAGCGCGGAGATCTCGTCGCGGCTGGCGGTCTCGATCGCGTCCAGTTCGCCGGGGTGGGCTTGCTTGCTTGTCATGGTGTTCCTCTGTTTCTGATCGGGGTATCGGGTGGCTCGGTGGTCCGGGCTCAGCTCTCGGCCGCGAAGCTTGCGGTGACCTCGCCCTTGATGCGGTAGCTCTTGCCGCGGAACAGCGCGACGGTCTTGCCGCCGACGACGCTGACCGTGACGTCGTAGACGCCGGTGCGCCCGGCGACCGAGCGCTCGAGCGCCACCGCCTCGAGCAGGTCGCCCTCGCGTCCCGGCGCCAGGAAGTCGATGTGGCAGGCCGAGGCGACCGTGCTGAGGTTGTAGCTGTTGCAGGCGTAGGCGAAGGCGCTGTCGGCCAGCGTGAAGATCAGGCCGCCGTGGCAAATGTGGTGGCCGTTGACCATGTCGGGACGCACGCGCATGCGCATGGTGGCGCGCCCGGGAGCGACCTCGACCAGCTCCATGCCCAGGGCGTGGGTCGCGGCGTCGCGCGACCACATGGCGTTGGCGGCGGCATCGGCGCGGGCCTGGGCCTGTTCGGGACTGAGGACGGCGTCAGTCATGGATCGTGCTCCCGGCGTGGACGGCCTGGCGAATCAGCGGCGAGACGCGGTAGCGGTCCTCGCCATAGAAGTCGGCCAGATGCTGCAGGACGGTGTGGACGCGGCCCACGCCGATGGCATCGGCCCAGGCCAGCGGCCCGAGCGGATAGTTGACGCCCAGGCGCATCGCGGCATCGGCTCCGGCCGCATCGCACACGCCCTGGTTGACCGCGTCGGCGGCCTCGTTGGCCAGCATGGCCACGGTGCGCATGACGGCCAGACCCGGCACGTCGCGCAGCACCGAGACCGCGTAGCCGGCGGCCTGCAGCAGGCCGACTGCCGCGTCCCGGACGGCGGCATCCGCCTGGCGTGCGACGGCAACGGCCAGGCGGGTGGCGCGGGCGTAGTCGAGCGCCAGGTCGACCAGCACGAAGCCGGCGATGCCGGACTCGTCCGCGCGCTGCGTCGCGCTGCGACCATCGGTCTGGAACAGCACGGCGGCGCCGGCTTCGGCGATGCGGCCGTCGGCCGAGGCCGCGCGGGCAAAGGCCACGCCGGCCGCCTGCAGGCGCGTCGCCAGGGCCGCGGCAGCCGGGCTGTCGCCGCAGACCACGATGGCGGACGGCACGGCGCAAGGTGCGGCGCTGCGCGGCTGCGGACGCTCGGCACCCTCGCGGTAGTCGTAGAAGCCACGGCCGCTCTTGCGACCGATGAAGCCAGCATCGACCAGCTCCTGCTGGATCAGCGAGGGCAGGAAACGCGGATCGTTGTAGAAGGCGTTCCAGACCGACTTGGTGACGGCGAAGTTGACGTCGTGGCCGATCATGTCCATCAGCTCGAACGGCCCCATGCGGAAACCGCCGGCCTCGCGCATGACAGCGTCGATCGTCGCGCAGTCGGAGGCGCCCTCGTGCAGCAGGCGCAGGCCTTCCGCATAGTAGGGGCGCGCGACGCGGTTGACGATGAAGCCCGGCGTCGACCTGGCGTGCACCGGGGTCTTGCCCCAGGACAGCGCGGTCTCGAACAGGACCTCGGCCAGTCCACGGTCGGTGGCCAGGCCCGAGACAATCTCGACCAGCGCCATCAGCGGCGCCGGATTGAAGAAATGCATGCCGACCAGGCGCTCGGGACGCTGCAGGCCGGCGGCGATCGCGGTGACCGAGATCGACGAGGTGTTGGTCGCCAGGATGCAGCCGGCGCCGCAAATGGCCTCGAGCTCGCGGAACAGGCCGCGCTTGACCTCGAGGTTCTCGACGATGGCCTCGACCACCAGGCCGGCATCGGCCAAGTCCGCGCTGGAAGCCGCGGGCAGCAGGCGCGCGCCGGCGGCCTGGGCGGCCTCGGTCGTCAGCTTGCCCTTGTCGGCCAGCCGGACGAGCTGGGCTCGGATGCCGGCGGCCGCCTGCTCGGCCGCACCCGGGCGGCTGTCGAGCAGGCGCACGCGGTGGCCGGCAACGGCCGCGACCTGGGCGATGCCCGCGCCCATGGCGCCGGCGCCGACCACGGCCACGACGGTGGAGAGCGGCAAGGCGTTCTGTTGCTGGCTCACGCTCAGGCTCCGGTGAAGCGCGGGGCGCGCTTTTCGAGGAAGGCGGACACGCCCTCGGCAAAGTCGGCGCTGCGGCTGAGCTCGCGCATGAAGCCACCTTCCATCGACAGCTGCTGCTCGAGCGTGTGCGACGGCGCGGCGTGCATGAGCTGGCGCGTGCGCACCAGCGCCCGGGTCGGCATGGCGGCGAGCTGCTCGGCCAGCGCGTCGACCTTGGCGGCGAACTCTTCGTCCGCGTACGCGGCCCAGATCAGGCCCCACTCGGCGGCCTTGTCGGCCGGCAGCTTGTCCGCCAGCAGCGCCAGGCCCATCGCGCGCGCCATGCCGACGCGCTGCGGCAGGAACCAGGTGCTGCCGGTGTCGGGCACCAGGCCGATCTTGCTGAAGGCCTGCAGGAAGGCCGCCGACCGGGCTGCGACCACGATGTCGCAGGCCAGCGCCAGGCTCGCGCCCGCACCGGCCGCGATGCCGTTGACCGCGGCGATGGTCGGCACGCGCAGGTTGGCCAGGCGCATGACGAGCGGCTTGTAGTTGCGTTCGACCAGGTCGCCGAGGTCGGGCGGCGTGTCGCCGGGCACGCAGCGCGCCTCGGGGTCGGACAGGTCCTGGCCGGCGCAGAAACCGCGGCCGGCACCGCTGATCACCAGCACGCGCACGGTCGGGTCGGCCTGGATGGCGTCGAGCGCGTCGCGCAGCTCGGCGTGCATCCCGGCGTTGAAGCTGTTCATCTTGTCCGGGCGGTTCAGCGTCAGGCGGGCCACGCCGCTGTCGCTGATCGCAAACAGGATATGTTGGTAGCTCATCTCGTACGCCCCAGCTCAGACGTGGTAGCGGCGCTGCACGACGCGGAAGCGGTTGGCGACGAAGGCCGAGTCCGCGTAGGAGGCGTTGGCCGAGGGGTTGCCGCCAGTGCCGTGGTAGTCGGAATAGGCCGAGGACTGGTTGACGAACACGCCGCCGCACAGGTTGATGGACAGCGCCACCTTGCCGCGCCAGCTGGCTTCGGTCATGGCGTCGACGACTTCCGGCTTGGTCGAGTACAGGCCGACGGTCAGCGCGCCATGGGTGCTGACGATGCGCTCGGACAGGGCGATCGCGGCCTGTGCGTCGGCGGCCTTGACGACGAAGGCGATCGGGCCGAAGCGCTCCTCCATGTAGGCGGCCTCGTCGGCTGCGTCGACTGCCAGCAGCACCGGGGTGCGCACCTCGGCGCCCGGGAATTCGGGGTTGTCGATCTTGGTCGATGCCAGCACGACGCGGCCCAGGCGGCCGCTGCCGGCCTCGGCGATGCGGTCGAGCGTGGCGCCGGACTGGATCGCGCCCAGCACTGCGCAGGCCACCTCGGGCCTGGACAGGAACTTCTGCAGCGCGCCCGCCAGGTCGGCGCAGACCTCGTCGTAGCTCTTGGGGCCCTGGTCGGTCTCGATGCCGCCGGCCGGCACGATGATGGCCTGGGTGGTGGTGCACATCTGGCCCGAGTAGAGCGAGAGCGTGAACGCCAGGTTGGCCAGCATCGCCTTGTAGTTGTCGGTCGACTCGATCACGACGTTGTTGACGCCGGCGAGCTCGGCGTAGACCTGGGCCTGCCTGGCGTTGTCGATCAGCCACTGGCCGAACACGTTGCTGCCGGTGAAGTCGACCGACTTGACCGCCGGGTGGGTGGCCAGGGCCTGGGTGGCGCTGCGCTGCTCGGCCACGCACAGGGTCACGAGGTTGGGGTCGATGCCGTTGTCGGCCAGCACGGCGCGGATGGTGCGCACGGTGATGGCAGCCGGCAGGATGGCGTTGCTGTGCGGCTTGACGATCACCGCGTTGCCGGTGGCCAGCGCCGCGAACAGGCCGGGATAGGTGTTCCAGGTCGGGAAGGTGCCGCAGCCAATCACCAGGGCCACGCCGCGGCCGACGATCTCGTAGTGCTTCTTCATCACCAGGGCCGGGTTCTTGCCCTGGGGCTTTTCCCAATGCGACTCGGCCGGCACGAAGCTCTGCTCGCGCCAGGCGTAGGCCACCGACTCCAGGCCGCGGTCGAGCGCGTGCGCAGCGCCGGCCTGGAAGGCCATCATCCAGCCCTGGCCGGTGGTCATCATGACGGCGTGGCCCATCTCGAAGCTCTGACGGTAGATGCGGTCCAGGATCTCGAGGCAGATGCCGGTGCGCCCGGCTGCGCCGATCGCCTGCCAGCCCTTCATCGCGGCCTGCCCGGCTGCGACCAGGGCCTCGGGATCGCAGACGGGATAGCGCACGTCGAGTGCTGCGCCGTAGGGCGAGCTCTCCTTGCCGCCCCAGCCGGTCTGGCCCGGCTGGCCGAGCTCGAAATTGCGGCCCAGATGAGCCTCGTAGGCGGCCTTGCCGTCGGCCGCGGCGGTCTCGCCATAGACCTTGGGGCTGGGCATCTCGCTGTAGGGTGACCAGTAGCCGCGGGTGGCGATGGCGTTGAGGGCGCCATCCAGGGTGGCGCGGTGCTTCTCGAACAGGGGGTGCGACATGCGGGCTCCGAAGTGAGGTCGGGGTCCGCGGCCTTGCCGCCCGACCCAAACGCGTTACAGTTTTGTTTACTTGTTAGAGAAAACTGTATCACGTTGATCCAGATCAATAGTTCAGGGAAAACCCTGAGACGAAAGCGGATCCCAACCGGAAATGAAAACAGAAAAGCCCCATCGGGTCTAGGCTCGAGGGGGCTGGATGACGGAATAGAGGGTGGCTGGACGCCCGCGCTGAGCCGCAGCGGTGAGCGGGCGGCCCTTGCGGCCAGGATCGCCCTGCCCTCAAATGCCGGCGGCAAGCGGATCGGAGGGCAGGAAGCGCGACTCCAGCGTGCGCGACGCCGGCGGCGTGGCGCCACTGGCCAGTTGCATGCAACGGTCGAGATGGAGCTCGGATGGCGCCAGCAGGCGGCGGTAGAGCTCCCGGCACAGCGCACGGGCGCGCTGTCCGGGCCAGTCCGCGGGTAGCAGGTCTGCTGGCAGTTGCGGGTCGCGCAGCAGCAGCCGCCGGAAGTCGTGAATCAGCAGGATGCGCGCCAGGAAGGCGCGCTCCGGATCGAGCGCAGGTGCTGCCGACGCCTCGCCCAGCAGGGGCCGGTAGCGCTGCGTGAACACCTCGTAGGCGGCGGCCAGATCACCCAGGTTCCAGGCGCGCGCGACCATGTCGGGCGCCGACGCCGACTGCTCCAGCACCGGATCGGCCGCCAGCAGCGGCATCAGCGCGGGCAGCAGATCCTGCAGGCCTTCCGCGGCCAGCGCGTCGAAGGCACGCACCAGGTCGGCGCCGGGGTGGACGAAGCAGCCGGCCGTCAGCTCGCCGAAGCCCTGCCAGTAGAGCGCGCGGCGCAGGGCTTCGCGCCGCCTCGGGTCGAGGTCGCGCGTCTGCAGGATCAGCCGCCAGCGCCGGTCCCACAGCGGGATGTCGGCCGCGTAGATCTGGCGCGCCGCCGCCTCGAAGCGGCGCTGGCCGGATTCGGTCAGCAGGTAGTCCGAGCGCCGGCCGGCGGCCTCGGTGCGCAGCCATTCGTCCTTGACCAGACGGAACACCGAGGTGCGCACCAGCCGCTCGTTGACATCCAGCGGCTGCAGCAGGCGGATCAGGCTGCCGAGCCAGATGCGGCCGCCGCGCGGCAGGAACGCGTCCCCGAAGACCGTGATAATCAGCGAGCCGGCCTGCACCCTGCCTTGCTGGCAAAAATCATGCAGCAGGGCATCGATATGGGTTGATACAGGTTTTTCAGACATACGGTCGAGATGGTAACGCTTCGGCACCGCCCCGCCGGCCTGGCTGGCCTGGCGACGCGGGCCCGGCCGTAAAGCCGCCTCAGAGGTCCTGCAGCGCGGCGTCGAGCAAGCCCTGGAAGGCCCGCTCGTCGGCCAGCGCGTTGGCGCTCAGCAGCGCCAGCTTGACCAGGAAGAGCTCGGACTGCTCGGGACCGGCGCGGTCCATGGCCGTGGCGAGCGCGTCGTAGGCGGTCTCCAGGCCGGCGATGTTCAGGGATTTGTCGGGGGTGGACATGATGGACTCCTTGATCTCGGGCTGACCCGCTCTCAGACGGGCAATGCGGCGTTCAGGGCGGCCTGCAGTCGCACCGCATCGAGCGTCAGCCAGCGCGCGCAGACATGCTGGTCGGGCCGCAGCAGGTAGGCCGCGCCGCTGGCGCGCACGCCGTAGCGTTCGCGCAGGTGGCCGTCGGCATCGGCCAGCGTCAGCTCGGCGCCGGCCACCGGCTGCTGCGCGCCCACCGCGACCACCCGCAGCGCCACGCCGCGCGCGCGCGTCTCGGCGATCACTGCCTGCAACGCCGCCGGGATCGCATCCGCGTCAGTGAAGTAGAGCAGGTCGAAGCCCCCGCCCAGGTGGTCGAGCAGGTAGTCGTCGGGGGCCAGGCGCACGTTCTGCGGCGGCGCGCCGTGCGCCGGCCCGGCATTGAACAGCGCGTTGTCGTCGCCGGTGCTGTTGAGCACGGAATCGGTGTACTCATGCGGACGCGAGGTGCGCCAGTGGTAGAGCGGGCGCACGAACTCGTGCTGCAGCGACAGCGACAGCACCGCGTCGCGCAGCAGCCGGAAGCCGCGGCTGGGCGGCGTCATGAAGCGCACGCTCTTGCCCGCCTCCGCGATGATCTCGCGCGCCGCGCCGACGCGCTCGGCGCTGTGGTTGGCCAGCAGCTTGCGCCCGGCCAGCCCCTTGACCACGTAGGCGAGTTGCCAGCCCAGCGACTGCGCGTCCTGGAACGCGGTGTTGGCGCCGCGCACGCCGAAGATCGGCAGCAGGTGCGCCGCATCGCCGGTGAAGATCACGCTGCCGTGCACATAGTCGGGCAGCGTCAGGGTGCGGGCGGAATAGACCGAGCACCAGTCCATCTCCCACGGCACGCCGGCGTGGCCGATCATGGCCAGCTGGGCGTCGATGCGGGCCTTGAGCGACTCGGGCGCGAGCGCCTGCTCGGGTGTCTCGCCCTCGGGCAGCTGGTAGTCGACGCGCCAGATGCCGTTCGGTTCGCGGTGCATCAGCACCGTGTTGCCCGGGTTCCACTCGGGGTCGAAGAAGGCCAGGCGCTCGGTCGGCAGTGGCAGGTCGATCTTGATGTCGGCGATCACGAAGAAGCCCTCGTACGAGGCGCCCTCCATCTGCAGGTTCATCGCGCTGCGGATGCCCGAGCGCCCGCCGTCGGCCGCGACCAGCCAGTCGGTCTCCAGCGTGTACTCGCCCTCGGGCGTGTCGACCACGACCTCGGCGTAGCCGTCCTGCTGCCTGACCTGCGTCACCTTGTTGCCCCAGCGGAAGTCGATCAGCTCGCTGGCGGCGCAGGCGTCGTGCAGGTATTCCTCCAGGTACTGCTGCTGCACGTTGAGCAGCGGTCCGAAGCGGTCGTCCGGATCGTGCGGCGCCTCCATGCGGAACACGCGCTGGCCGCGGTAGTAGGAATTGCCGAAGCGCCAGGGCAGTCCGCCCGCGCTCATGCGAGCGGCCACGCCGACCTGCTGCAGGATCTCCATCGAGCGCCGGGTGAAGACGATGGCGCGGCTGCCCGGCGAGAACTGCAGCTCGGACGTGACGATCACGCTCGGCACGCCATGGCGCGCCAGCTCCAGCGCGGCCACCATGCCCGCGGGGCCAGAGCCGGCGATCACGACCCGCTGGCGCGACTGCGCGGGATGGCGCGACGGCAGCCAGGGCTCGAACACCTGGTAGTCGTAGTAGATGGACGGACGGGCCTCGGTCGTCGGCTGATGCATGAAGGTCTCCTGCTGGGTGGGTATGGGGTTCAGGCTTCGCGCGCCTGTCGTATCAGCCGGTCGAGCATCTCGCCCAGGCTGGCGCGCTCGGCCGGGCTCAGGCAGGCGAACATCTCCTCGTTGCGACGCTCGATCAGCGCCATGGTCCGCGCCCAGGCCTGGCGGCCGGCGGGCGTGAGCGCCAGCAGCACGGCCCGGCTGTCCTGCGGACTGGCCTGCTTGCTGACCAGGCCCTGCTCCACCAGGGCCTGCGCCGCGCGGCTGGCCTGGCCCTTGTCGAGGTTGGCGCGCTCGGCCAGGTCCTTGACCGAGACCGGCTCGAAGCTGCCGATCGTGGCCAGGCAGCGGCCGTCGCTCAGCGTCAGTCCGGTCTCGCGCGGGTAGGCGTGCTGGCTCTGCTGGTCGGTCAGCTTGTGCAGCAGGTGCAGGCGGTAGCTGAGCGTGCGCTCCAGCCCCATGCCTGCCTCAGGCGTCTGCCGGTCATGTGCGGTGGTGGTCATGGGCATTGTTTTCCTTGGCTGGCAGTTTATCTATGGATGCATGCGCACGCAACTATTTGTGAGAAAAAAGACAGCAGGCAAGCGCCACGCCGGCATTCGGGCTGCCGCCCCCTGACGGCCGTGCTCAGCCCGGCAAGTTGGTCGCGCCCAGGCGGCGGCTCAACTCCTGCGCCAGCTGCACCAGCGCACGCGCCTGCGGGCTGCCCGGCGCCAGCTGCAGCTGGTGGCTCGGGCCGATCGCCGCGATCACGAGCGCGAGCTGGCCGAAGCCGTCGAAGACCGGCGCGGCCAGGCCGCTGATGCCCGGCAGCAGCTCGTCCTGCACCCGGCTCAGACCCGTGGCGCGCACCGCCTCGAGCTCGGCGGCGAAGCCCGGGTCGTCCAGGTCGCCGGCGTGGCCCTCCTTGGCCAGCGCGGCCGCGACTTCGGCGCGCGGGTGCAGGGCAGCGAACACCTTGCCGGTCGCGGTGTGCCGAGTCGAGGCCGCGATGCCGTGCCGCATCGAGATATGGATCGGCGTCGGCCCCTCCTCCACCCGGATGATGATGGGCTCACCACTGCCCCAGACCGCGACCGAGACCGTGCAGCCGAGCTGCTGCGCCAGCGCGGGCAGCGCCGCGATCGCCAGCCGCACCGGATCGACCTGCTGCAGGCTGATCAGGCCGAGCTGCATCGCGAGCGGCCCGAGCCCGTAATGGCCGCTGGCGGGGTCCTGCTCGATCAGGCCGAGCTTGCCGAAGCTCACCAGATAGGGATGCGCCTTGGCCGGCGTCATCTCGGCCGCGCGCGCCAGGTCCTTGAGCGCCATGCCGTGGCCGCTGCGCGCCAGCGCCTTGAGCAGCTGCCCTCCCACCTCCACGCTCTGTATGCCGCGCGAGGTCTTGGCTTCGGCGTGGTCGCTCGGGAGGATGTTTTCGGTGAAGTCGGTCTTGCTGGACATGGGGCTATTTTCCCCTGCCCCGGCCGCTTCCGGCTTCGCCTCAGGGTTTCTACCTATGCAAATTTATTTGCCATTAACAAATCATCGAACTATGATCCACCCACAAATAGTGAAACTCATTTGTCATTGACAAATAAACAGCAGGAAAACCTCATGACGACCAAGACCTTCGCCTCCGCCGCCGACCTCGAAGAAAAGAAAGTCACGTTCGAGAAGCTGTCCGAGCACGCCTACGCCTACACCGCCGAGGGCGACCCCAACACCGGCATCATCATCGGCGACGACGCCGTGATGGTGATCGACACCCAGGCCACGCCCGTGATGGCGCAGGACGTGATCCGCCGCATCCGCGAGATCACCGACAAGCCGATCAAGTACGTCGTGATGAGCCACTACCACGCGGTGCGCGTGCTGGGCGCCTCGGCCTACATGGCCGAGGGTGGCGAGCAGATCATCGCCAGCCGCGACACCTACGACCTGGTGGTCGAGCGCGGCCAGTTCGACAAGGACAGCGAGATCGGCCGCTTCCCGCGCCTGTTCCAGAACGTGGAAAGCATCCCCGAGGGCCTGACCTGGCCGACCATGACCTTCGAGGGCAAGATGAGCATCTGGCTCGGCAAGCTCGAGGTGCAGCTGATCCAGCTCGGCCGCGGCCACACCAAGGGCGACACCGTGGCCTGGATCCCGTCCGAGAAGATCCTGTTCTCGGGCGACCTGGTCGAGTTCGACGCCACGCCCTACGCCGGCGACGCCTACTTCAAGGACTGGCCGCAGACGCTGGACAACGTCGCCGCGCTGCAGCCCGAGAAGCTGGTGCCCGGCCGCGGCGCCGCGCTGACGAGCCCTGAGCAGGTGCAGGCCGGCCTGCAGGGCACGCGCGACTTCATCCGCGACCTGTACGAGAGCGTGCAGGCCGGCGCCGCCGCCGGCAAGGACCTGCGCGCCGTCTACGAGGAAACCTTCGCCAGGCTGCAGCCGAAATACGGCCACTGGGTCATCTTCAACCACTGCATGCCCTTCGACGTGACGCGCGCCTACGACGAGGCCACCGAGCACCAGCACCCGCGCATCTGGACCGCCGAGCGCGACCGCCAGATGTGGATCGCGCTCGAAGGCTGATCCCGCGGCTGCCCGCGCATCCAGACATTCAACATCCCGCAAACCCGCCATGAAGATCGAACGCATTCACCACGTGGCCTACCGCTGCCGCGATGCCAAGGAAACCGTCGAGTGGTACGTCAAGCACCTGGACATGGACTTCGTGCTGGCGATCGCCGAGGACCTGGTGCCCTCGACCAAGGCGCCCGACCCCTATATGCACGTGTTCCTCGACGCCGGCCAGGGCAATGTGCTGGCCTTCTTCGAGCTGCCCAACTCGCCCGAGATGGGCTTCGATCCCAACACGCCGAACTGGGTCCAGCACATCGCCTACAAGGTCGACAGCGTGGCGACGCTCGAGCAGACCAAGGCTCGGCTGCAGGCCGCCGGCATCGACGTGGTGGGCGTGACCGACCACACCATCTTCAAGTCGATCTACTTCTTCGACCCCAACGGCCACCGCGTGGAGCTGGCCGCCGACGTCGGCACGCCCGAGATGTACGCCAAGCTCGACGCGGTCAAGTGGGACATGCTCAACGAATGGGCCCAGACCAGGAAGGCCCCCAAGCACGCCGCCTGGATGCACGACAAGGAATTCAAGGCGCTGGACTGAAGCCCGGGCGGGCAACGGAGACACACCATGTTCAAGACCTACACCTACCCCGAATACGCCTATGCGCAGAGCGAGGAGCAGCGCAGCGGCAACCTGAAGCGCCATCCGGTCGTCATCATCGGCGCCGGTCCGATCGGGCTGACGCAGGCGCTCGACCTCGCCAGCCGCGGCGTGCCGGCCGTCATCCTCGATGACAACAACACCGTCAGCGTCGGCTCGCGCGCGGTCTGCTACGCCAAGCGCACGCTCGAGGTCTGGGACCGCCTGGGCCTGGGCGAGGAATTCGCCGCCAAGGGCATCCAATGGAAGGTCGGCAAGGTCTTCTTCCGCGACGACCTGGCCTACCGCTTCGACCTGCTGCCGGAGGATCACCACAAGATGCCGGCGATGATCAACTACCAGCAGTACCACATCGAGGAGCGCATGGTCCGCGACTGCGAGGCCTCGGCGCTGGTCGACCTGCGCTGGAAGCACAAGGTGGTGGCGATCGAGCAGCACGATGACTTCGCGACGCTGACGGTCGAGACACCCGACGGCGTCTTCACGCTCGAGGCCAGCTGGGTGATCGCCGCCGACGGCGCCAGCAGCGACACGCGCCGCATGATAGGCGCCGACTTCAGCGGCCAGTTCTTCCAGGACCGCTTCCTGATCGCCGACGTGGTCATGAAGGCCGGCTTCCCGACCGAGCGCTGGTTCTGGTTCGACCCGCCCTTCCACCGCAACCAGAGCGTGCTGCTGCACAAGCAGGCCGACGACGTCTGGCGCATCGACTTCCAGCTCGGCTGGGACGCCGACCCGGTCGAGGAGAAGAAGCCCGAGAACGTGATCCCGCGCATCCAGGCCATGCTCGGCAAGGATGTCGAGTTCGAACTCGAATGGTGCTCGGTCTACCAGTTCGCCTGCCGCCGCATCGACCAGTTCCGCCACGGCCGCGTGATCTTCGCGGGCGACTCGGCACACCAGGTCTCGCCCTTCGGCGCGCGCGGCGCCAACACCGGCGTGCAGGACTGCGACAACCTGGGCTGGAAGCTCGCCGCCGTGCTCGCAGGCCAGGCCCCGCTCGCGCTGATCGACAGCTACCACGAGGAGCGCGCCTACGCGGCCGACGACAACATCGGCCACTCGACGCGCGCGACCGACTTCATCACGCCCAAGAGCCGCAGCTCGCTGCGCCTGCGCAACGCGGTGCTGGAGCTCGCGCGCAGCGAGCCGTTCGCGCGCCCGCTGGTCAACAGCGGCCGGCTGTCGACGCCGACGCCCTACCTGCGGTCCTCGCTCAACACGCCCGACAGCGCGGCGTTCGAAGGCCGGATGCTACCCGGCAGCAACTGCGCCGACGTGCCGATCCGCAAGGACGGGCAGGACGGCTGGCTGCTCGAGCAGCTCGGCCGCGGCTTCACGCTGCTGAGCTTCGGCCCGGCCGCGCCGGTCAGCGTCGGCGGCGTCAGCGCCGCAGTGCTCGAGGTCGGCCGCGACATCGAGGACCGTGACGGGCTGCTGGCGCAGCGCTACGACGGCCAGCCCGGCACCGTCTACCTGGTCCGCCCCGACCAGTACGTGGCCGCGCGTTGGCGCCGGTTCGACCCCGAGCAGGTGCGCGCCGCGCTGGCCCGCGCCCTCAAGCTGCAATGAATCCGAGTGTGAGCAAAGCCATGGCACTGAACCGTCAACCCAACATCCCCGACCAGGACATCTTCTACGCCGAGCTGATCGACGCGCAGCGCGACCTGTCCGACGAGCAGGCCGACATGATGATCGCCAAGCTCGCGCTGATCCTGTGCAACCATGTCGGCGACCGCACCGTGCTGTCCGAGGCGATCGCGCTGGCGCGCAGCAACACCCTGGCCACCCCTGCCTGAAGCCCCGAGGATGAAGCACCTGAACGAAACCCACGACCCGGCGCTGCGCAGCTGGGTGGAGTCCGCCAACGCGGCGGGCTGCGACTTCCCGGTCCAGAACCTGCCGTTCGCGGTGTTCCGCCGCCAGGGCGGCTCGGAAGCCTGGCGTGGCGGCGTCGCGATCGGCAACCAGATCCTCGACCTGGCGGCGGCGGCGCGCTGCGGCCTGTTTCCGGGCCCGGCCCGGGCCGCGCTGGAGGCCGGCGGCCAGGACAAGCTCAACGCCCTGATGGCGCTGGGCCCCGGCGCCTGGAGCGCGCTGCGCCTGGCGCTGTCGCGCGCCCTGCGCGCCGGCGCCGCAGAGCAGCCCCTGCTCGAGCCCTGCCTGGTGCCGCAGGCGCAGGCCGAATACGACCTGCCTGCTCGCATCGGCGACTACACCGACTTCTACACCTCGGTCCACCACGCCACCAACATCGGCCGCCAGTTCCGCCCGGACAATCCGCTGTTGCCCAACTACAAGTGGGTGCCGATCGGCTACCACGGCCGTGCCTCCAGCATCGGCGTGTCGGGGCAGGCATTCCGCCGCCCGCAGGGCCAGACCATGGCGCCGGGCGCGGCCCAGCCCAGCGTCGGCCCGAGCAAGCGCCTGGACATCGAGCTCGAGCTCGGCATCTTCATCGGCACCGGCAACGCGCTGGGCGAGCCCGTGGCCATGAGCGAGGCCGAGGACCATGTGTTCGGCATCTGCCTGCTCAACGACTGGTCGGCGCGCGACATCCAGGGCTGGGAGTACCAGCCGCTCGGCCCCTTCCTGTCCAAGAACTTCGCCACCACCCTCTCGCCCTGGATCGTCACACTCGAGGCGCTGGAGCCTTTCCGCGTCCCGTTCGTCCGCCCGGCCGAGGATCCGCAGCCCCTGCCCTATCTGGACAGCGAGCGCAACCGCGCCGCCGGCTCGCTCGACATCCAGCTGCAGGTCGGTCTGCAGACGCCCCGCATGCGCGAGAGCGGCCAGGCCGACGCCACCATCTGCCGCACCAGCTACCGCCACGCCTACTGGACGGTGGCGCAGATGGTCACGCACCACACCGTCAACGGCTGCAACCTGCAGCCGGGCGACCTGCTCGGCAGCGGCACCCTGTCGGGCCCCACGCTGGACCAGGCCGGGGCCCTGATCGAGCTAACCAGCGGCGGCAAACAGCCGATCGCGCTGCCCAACGGCGAGCAGCGCACCTGGCTGGAGGACGGCGACGCGGTCGTCATCCGCGGCTGGTGCGAGAAGGCCGGCGCCGCCCGCATCGGCTTCGGCGCATGCGTGGGCAGCGTGCTGCCGGCACGTCCGCTGCTCCGGGCCTGAAAGGCATGGACACCCGGTTGTACGACGATCCGGGGAATACCCTAGCAGCGGGAAAACCCCATAAGGATTGCCAATGGATCCGCGAGAAAATCACTAACAAATTAACTTAATCCAACAGGAGACAAGCCGATGAAACAAGCACTGAAACTTTCCGCCATCGCCGCCGGCCTGGCCTGCGCCGCCTTTGCCGGCCATGCGGAAACCATCACGCTGAAGGTCCACCACTTCCTCAACACCTCCTCGGTACAGCACACCAAGATGCTGCGCGGCTGGTGCGACAACATCGCCAAGGACTCCGGCAACCGCCTGCAGTGCCAGATCTTCCCGTCGATGCAGCTCGGCGGCACCCCGGCCCAGCTGTTCGACCAGGCGCGCGACGGCGTGGCCGACGTGGTCTGGACCCTGCCGAGCTACACCGCGGGCCGCTTCCCCAAGATGGAGGTGTTCGAACTGCCCTTCATGATGAGCAACGCCGAGGCCACCAGCCGCGCCGCCTGGGATTACTACGAGAAGGACGCCAAGGACGAATTCAAGGACGTCAAGGTGCTGGCCATGCACGTGCATGGCCCGGGCATGATCTTCTCGGCCAAGAAGCCGATCCTGACCAAGGCCGACTTCAAGGGCCTGAAGCTGCGCGCGCCGACCCGCCAGGTCACCAAGCTGCTCGCCGCCATGGGCGCCACCCCGGTCGGCATGCCGGTCCCGGCCGTTCCCGACGCGCTGTCCAAGGGCGTGATCGACGGTGCGGTGATCCCCTACCAGGTCGCGCCCTCGGTCAAGCTCGACGAGCTGGCCAAGTACGTCACCGAGACCGACCGCAACCAGCCCGCGCTCTACACCTCGGTCTTCGTGCTGCCGATGAACAAGGCCAAGTACGACTCGCTGCCCGCCGACCTGAAGGCCGTCATCGACAAGAACTCGGGCCGCGAACTGTCGGCCTGGCTGGGCAAGACCCAGGGCGACGACGACATCCCGGGCAAGGAGAAGATGGTCGCGGCCAAGGCCCAGATCGCCGTGATCGACAAGGCCGAGCTCGAGAACTGGAAGCAGGCCTCGTCCCATGTGGACGACGACTGGGTGGCCGACATGAACAAGAAGGGCTTCGACGGCAAGGCGCTGCTCGGCGATGCCCAGGCCCTGATCAAGAAGTACACCAAGTAAGCGCTGCGTCCTGAGCGTCGCCAAAAGGGGGAGGTCATGCCTTCCCCTTTTTGCTGCACCTTCGCCCCGGCGCCGACCCGAAAAGGATCGCCCGCGTCGGGCGCGCGCTCACCTGAGCCGGCTCGCGAGGTAATCGGCGATGGCCTCGTGCGCGGCCCGGCTCGGGTGCAGGGGGTCGGCGAACAGGAGCTCGCCCGTCGCCGGAATCGACTCCGGATTGGACGTCGTGCCGCAGGCATGCCCCAGGTCGATGACCTGGGCGCAATAGGTCGGATACGGCACGAAGCTGCGCGCGAGCTGGACGAAGATGCCGTTGCTGTCGAGCAGCCTGACTCCCGCCTTGCCCTGGAGACCGGTGCTGACGATGTCGTTGAACACGGCGGTCAGCCGGCTCAGGGTCGCACCGCCGTCGACGCTGCTCTTGCCCAGCGGTGACTGCCCGATGTCGGGCACCGTGAGCACGAAGATCTGGGGTTTCTTCACGTGGGCAGCGAGCCCGGCGACATATTGCACGTAGGCCGCCGCCGCCGCCTTCACCGTCGCATCGGCGCTGGCTGGCCGGCTCGCCGCGGCCAGGATGTCGTTCGCCCCCATCAGGACCGTGACGATGTCCCCCGGCTTGAGCTTGCCCGAGTTCGCCAGCGCCGCGACCTGCGCGCCCAGGCTGGTGAAGCTGTTCGGACCCTGGGTTTCCATGGAGTCGAACATCACGCCGGCACCGCCCACGGCATAGTTGTTGCCCGCCCCATAGTAGAAGGTCGTCGGACTCCAGGCGCAGCGCTTGCGGTCGTTGCAGAACGCCGGCGTGCTGTTCGTCAGGTCCTGGATCCAGACCCGGCCCGCAACCCGTGGCGACACGCTGGCGGGATTGGTGTAGGTGATGCCCAGGGAGCCGGCATCCGAAATGCTGTCGCCCAGTGTGTAGATTTCGGCTACGGCCGGTTCGGCCAGTGCCAGGCATGCTGCTGTCAGCAGCCAGGAGGCCATCGATTTGCGAATCTGTTTCATGCTGCGCCTTTCATGGTTTGAAGTCCCGAGAGACATGCCACCGCGTCAGCCCTGACCGCTTGTCGACATCTGCCTCCCGCCCACGAAGCTAGCAGAGTGCTTTGGATTTGGACAAGTCTCCTGGCACACCAGGAGGTTCAGGCCGCGCCGTGGCCAATGCGCGCCAGCTCAGTCCTGAACAGGCCCGGGCGGCGGCGCTCAGCCGCCTCCTTGCGCGCGGCTGCGGGCGCATGGCGCAGCAGCGTCTTCTTCATGCCCGCGACCACCTTGAGCTCCAGATCGCTGCGCGGATAGATGCGGCAGGCCAGCACTCGGTGCTCCTCGATGTCGATCTCGCTGAATCGAACCGCTCACGGGTATCGACCAGCCTGACCTCGAACTCGTGCCGGCCCTCGTCGCCAGCTTCGCACATCTCCATACCCACCCTTGTCTCCTGTATCGTGGCGAGCGCAGCCGCCATGCCGGAATCGTTCCTGGGACGCTGGCCGCGCCCAGTGCCGAAATCTTAGCGCCAACCCATCATCGGGAAGAATCGAGACGGCGCGGATCAGCGCCAGCCGGGATGGCCGCCTGGGCGGCACAGCGCCTAGAATGACTGGCTGCTTTGCAGCATTCGATCGGAGAGGCTTGCCGACATGCGTCCACCGAACACCTGCCCCGCAATCCTGCTGCTGGCGCTGGCTGGCCTGAGCTGCGCCAGCCAGGCCGACGAGGCGGCGGAGCACCCCTACAAGCTGACCCTGGGCAGCTACCGCTACTCTGACGGAAGCACCGGCGAGGACAGCAATCTGCGCTGGCAGCGCGGCGACACCCATGCCTGGCTGGGTCATTACCGGGACGCCTCCTTCGGCGAGCAGTCGCGCGTCGGCTTCGACACCACGCTTGCGCTGGCCCCCGCATTGCTGCTGCAGCCCTCGCTGCAGGGAGCGACGCGCGGCTTCCTGGGAGGCAGCGCCAACCTGCAGATCGGCGACCCCTGGTATGCCATCGTCGGCTGGGGCCGCACCAACCTCAGACCCTACTTCAACCTCAACTTCGACCCCAACGACGCGCTCACGCTGGGCGCCGGCTGGCACGGGCCGGCCGACCAGTCGGTCCAGCTCTACTGCATCGCGGACGACCGGCTGCACACCGGCCAGAAGGACTGGCACCTGCTGGCACGCCAGCCGCTGGCCGAGGGCCGGCGCCTGACGCTGGACCTGCTGCGCAAGACCGGCGACGGCGACGCCGGCCCGGTCAGGGCCTGGGGGCTGGCCGCGACGCTGGACTATCCCGGCTGGTTCGTGCGGCTAGCGCGCGACCCGAAGCAGAACTTCTCGGCGCTGGACGCGACGCGCCTGTCGTTCGGACTGCGCTTCTGAGCCGCGGCGGCCCTACAGCAGCTCGAAGCCCTGCCCGTCCAGGTAGGCCCTGAGCCGGTCGCGCCCCGACAGGCTCTGCGGTCCGGCCACGCGCTTGGCCGCCGGCCCCGACCAGCCGGCCTGCGCCAGGCCCTCGCCGGCCTGGAAGGCGCGCATGACCGCGTCGTAGCGCTCGACCGCGGCCGCTTCCGCGCCGGTCGCCGGATCGGCATAGACCTCGCGGTGCAGCACCGCCGACTGCTCCAGGCGCGGCTTGACCGAGGCCGGCTGGTCCGGATCGGGCACGCCGACGCACAGGCCGAACAGCGCAAAGGCGTGCGCGGGCAGCTTGAGCTCCTGCGCGACCAGGTCGGCGCGATTGCGCAGGCCGCCGATGTAGACCGTGCCCAGGCCCAGCGCCTCGGCGGCGACGACCGCGTTCTGCGCCGCGAGCGAGGCGTCGATGGCCGCGACCAGGAACTGTTCGAGATAGCGGTTGCCGTCGGCGGGCAGCTGCCGCTGCGCCGCAAGCCGGTCCAGGCGCGACAGGTCGGCGATCCAGACCAGGAACAGCGGCGCCGCGCGCACATGGGCCTGGCCGCCGCACCATTCGGACAGGCGGTTCTTGCGTTCCTGGTCCTCGACCGCGACCAGGCTCCAGACCTGCAGGTTGGACGAGCTCGACGCCGACTGCGCGGCCGCGACCAGGCATTCGAGCGCACCGTCGGGCAGGGCCTGCGGCAGGTAGCTGCGCACCGAGCGGTGGGCGAGCAGGTGTTCGAGGATGTCGAGGCCGGCGCGGCCCTCGGTGGCGATGGCAGGCGCGGCGTCGCCGTAGCGCGCGCGCAGGCAGGCTTGCAAGGTGGTCATGGATGCGGTGATCGATGGGCAGACGGATATCGCCCCCGATCATAGGGCCTGCGCAAGCCCCCACGGCCACGCGGGTCGCGCCGCCGCTGACCCGGCCCCCCGCACGCAGCGCGCGAGGGCCGGACCAGCCACGCTGGACGGCGCTCAGACGGCCGTGTCGCGCCCCAGGGCGCGCTGGCGGATCTCCTCGAAATCCGCCGGGCGCGAATGCAGGTCGAGACGTCGCCCGGCCTTGACGATCTGGCTCGGGATGTCGTGGCCGATCAGTGCCGGCAGGCGGCGCGCGGCGTCGATCACGCCGCCCAGGTCCACGCCGGTGTCGTAGCCCATCAGGCCAAGCGCGTGCACGATCTCCTCGGTGCAGACGTTGCCGGTCGCGCCCGGCGCGTAGGGACAGCCGCCGATGCCGCCGAGCGAGGCGTCGAAGCGGTCGGCGCCGGCGTCGATCGCCGCCAGCACGTTGGCCAGGCCCAGGCCGCGCGTGTTGTGGAAATGCAGCGTCAGCTCGGTGCCGGGCCAGCGCTCGCGGAAGGCCCGTGTCAGCGCGTAGACCTGGGTCGGGTAGGCCATGCCGGTCGTGTCGCAGAGCGTGACGCCCTGGGCGCCCATCTCCTCGACATAGCGCGCGCACCAGTCGAGCACGGTCTGCGGCTCGACCTCGCCCTCCATCGGGCAGCCGAAGCTGCACGAGAGCGAGACGTTGACCGCCACGCCGCCCTGGCGACCGGTCGCCGCCACGGCCGACAGCCCGGCCCAGGACTGCTCGCGCGTCATGCGCAGGTTGGACAGGTTGTGGCTCTCGCTGGCCGACATCACGAGGTTGAGCTCGTCGGCGCGCGACTCGATCGCACGCTCGGCACCGCGCACGTTGGGCACCAGCGCGCTGTAGACCACGCCCGGGCGGCGCTCGATCTCGTTGAGCACGATCTCGGCGTCGCGCAGGGCCGGAATCGCCTTGGGCGAGACGAAGGCCGTGACCTCGATCTTGGCCAGGCCAGTCGCCGACAGCGCATTGACCAGCGCGATCTTGTCCTCGGTCGGCACGAAGACCGGCTCGACCTGCAGGCCGTCGCGCGTGCCGACCTCCTGCATGAAGATGCGGCGGCCCTGCCCGGCCCAGACCGGCGAACCCGTCGTCATTTGCTGCGCGCTCATGCCACCACCTTCCTTTCGTGCAGGCCCTGGATCTGCTCGGCGCTCAGGCCGAGCTCGGCCAGCACCGCGTCGGTGTCGTCGCCCAGGCGCGGCGCCGAGCTGCGCACGCTGCCCGGCGTGCCCATGAGCTTGGGCACGATGCCCGGCACCTCGATCTCGTGGCCGTCGCGCGTGACCTGCTTGAGCAGCATGTCGCGGGCGCGGTAGTGCGGATCCTCCGCGATGTCCTTGGCGGTGTAGACCCGCCCGGCCGGCACCTTGGCCTCGCCCAGGCGCTGCAGCACCTCGGTCACCGGCAGGCCCTGGGTCCAGGCCTCGATCGCCTGGTCGAGCTCGGCGACGCGCGCGACGCGTCCGGCATTCGAGGCCAGCTCCGGGTCGCCCCCCAGGTCGGGGCGGCCGATCGTGTCCATCAGGCGCTTGAAGATGCTGTCGCCGTTGCCGGCGATCAGCACCACGCCGTCGGCGCAGCGGTAGGCGTTGGAGGGAGCGATGCCGGGCAGCGCCGAGCCGGCCGGCTCGCGCACGACGCCGAAGGCGCTGTACTCGGGGATCAGGCTCTCCATCACGTTGAACACCGCCTCGTGCAGCGCCACGTCGATCACCTGGCCCTGGCCGCCGTTGACCTTGCGGTGGTAGAGCGCGGTCAGCACGCCGATGGTGCCGTGCAGCGCCGCCAGCGTGTCGCCGATCGAGATGCCGCAGCGCACCGGCACCCGGTCGGTCTCGCCGGTCAGATGGCGCAGGCCGCCCATGGCCTCGCCGATCGCGCCGAAGCCGGGCAGGTCGCGGTAGGGGCCGGTCTGGCCGTAGCCCGAGATGCGCAGCATCACCAGGCCGGGGTTGTCCTTGGCAAGCTCCTCGTAGGACATGCCCCAGCCCTCCAGCGTGCCGGGCCGGAAGTTCTCGATCAGCACGTCGGCCTGCGCGATCAGCTGGCGCGCGATCTGCTGGCCCTCGGCGCTGCGCAGGTCGAGCGCGATCGAGCGCTTGTTGCGCGACTGCACCTGCCACCAGACCGAGGTACCGTCCTGCAGCAGCCGCCAGTTGCGCAGCGCGTCGCCCGCGCCGGGCGGCTCGATCTTGATGACGTCGGCGCCGAAGTCGCCCAGCGTCTTGCCCGCGAAGGGGCCGGCGATCAGCTGACCCATCTCCACCACACGCAGACCCGCGAGGGCGCCGGGCGCGATTCCGATCTCGTTCATGTCTGTGTTCCCTTCTGCGGCTGCTTCAGTCGATGGTGGCGCCCGATTCCTTGACGATGCGTGCCCACTTGGGCAGGTCGTCGCGGATCAGGTGGGCGAACTGCTCGGGCGTGCTCTTGAACGGCTCGCAGCCCACGTTGGCCAATTTCTCGCGCGCGTCGGCCGTCTCCAGCGCCTTGGCCACCTCGGCCTGCAACTGGTTGACGATGGCCTTGGGCGTGCCGGCGGGCGCCAGCAAGCCGTACCAGGGGGTGGAGCCGAAGCCCTTGACGGTTTCGCCGACCGTCGGCACGTCGGGCAGCGCCGAGACGCGCTTCTCGTTGACCGTGGCCAGCACCTTGATGCGGCCGCTCTTGATGAAGGACAGCGAGGACGGCAGGCTCTGCACCGACACCTGCACCATGCCGCTGGCCAGGTCGGTCACCGCGGCGGCCGAGCCCTTGTAGGGCACGTGCATCAGGTCGATGCCGGTGGCCTTGCCGAACATCTCGCCGATCAGGTGGTTCAGCGTGCCGTTGCCGGCCGAGCCGATCGCGATCTGGCCCGGCTTGGCCTTGGCGGCAGCGATCAGCTCGGCGACGTTCTTGGCCGGGAAGTTGTTATTGGCCACGATCACGTAGCCGGCGGTCGCCACCGGCGTGATCGGCTCGAAGTCCTTGATCGGGTCGAAGCCGGTGCTCTTGTACAGCGACGGGTTGATGACGTGCGAGCTGTTGACCGTCAGCAGCAGGGTGTAGCCGTCCGGCTTGGCCTTGGCCACCAGGACGGTGCCGACGTTGCCGCCCGCGCCGGGGCGGTTGTCGACGATGAAGGACTGGCCGGTCTGCTCGGCGAGCTTCTGCGCCACGACGCGCGCGATCACGTCGTTGGCGCCGCCCGCTGCGTGCGGCACGATCAGGGTCACGGTGCGGCTCGGATACTTGTCGGCGGCGGCCACGGTGCCGGTGGCGGCCATCAGCAGGCCCAGCGCCAGGGTGGTGCGGCGGTTGATCTTCATGGTGAGCTCTCCTTGTCTCGGGGGAAGGGGGTCAGGCAAAAAGCCAGGGCTCGGCGGCGGCGCGCCGGGCTTCGTATTCGCGGATGCGCGCGGCACGCTGCAGCGTCAGGCCGATGTCGTCCAGGCCGTTGAGCAGCCGGTGCTTGCGGGCGGGATCGAGCTCGAAGCCGATGCGCTCGCCCTCGGGCAGGATGATCACCTGCTCGGCCAGATCGATGTCGAGCGCGAAGCCGGGCTGCGCGCGGACCCGCTGGAACAGGCGCTCGACGATATCGGCATCGAGGCGGATCGGCAACATGCCGTTCTTGAAGCAGTTGCCGTAGAAGATGTCGGCGAAGCTCGGCGCGATCAGCGCGCGGATGCCGTAGTCGCGCAGGGCCCAGGGCGCATGCTCGCGGCTGGAACCGCAGCCGAAGTTCTCGCGCGTCAGCAGGATCTGCGCGCCGGCGTAGCGCGGCTGGTTGAGCGCGAAGTCCGGATTGAGCGGGCGCTTCGACACATCCTGGCCGGGCTCGCCGCGGTCGAGGTAGCGCCACTCGTCGAACAGGTTGTCGCCGAAGCCGGTGCGGCTGATCGACTTCATGAACTGCTTCGGGATGATGGCGTCGGTGTCGACGTTGGCGCGGTCCAGCGGTGCGACCAGCGCCTGCAGGTGGGTGAAGGGGGTCATGGCTTTACTCCCGGTTCGGTTCGGTGAAGTGGCCGGCGATGGCGGCGGCGGCGGCCAGCGCGGGGCTGACCAGATGGCTGCGCCCGCCGGCACCCTGGCGGCCTTCGAAGTTGCGGTTCGAGGTCGAGGCGCAACGCTCGCCCGGCGCCAGGCGGTCGTCGTTCATGCCCAGGCACATCGAGCAGCCCGGCTCGCGCCATTCGAAGCCGGCGGCACGGAAGATGCGGTCCAGGCCCTCGGCCTCGGCCTGCGCCTTGACCAGGCCCGAGCCCGGCACCACCAGCGCCTGGCGCACGCTGGCCGCGACATGCCGGCCGGCCACGACGGCGGCGGCGCTGCGCAGGTCCTCGATGCGTGCATTGGTGCACGAGCCGATGAAGACCTTGTCGATCGCGAGCTCGACCATCGGCGTGCCGGGCTCGAGGCCCATGTAGGCCAGCGCCTGCACCATGGAGGCGCGCTTGACCGGATCGGCCTCGTCGGCCGGGTCGGGCACGCAGCCGTCGATGGCCACGACCATCTCGGGCGAGGTGCCCCAGGTCACCATCGGGCGCAGCTCGCCCGCCTCGATGCGCAGCGTGCGGTCGAACTCGGCGCCGGCGTCGCTGTGCAGCGTGCGCCAGTCGGCCACGGCGGCCTCCCACAGCGCGCCCTGCGGCGCGTAGGGCCGGCCCTCGAGGTAGGTGATCGTCTTGTCGTCGACGCCGACCAGGCCGACGCGCGCGCCAGCCTCGATCGCCATGTTGCACACCGTCATGCGGCCTTCCATCGACAGCGCCGTGATGGTGCTGCCGGCGAACTCGATCGCGTAGCCGGTCGCGCCGGCCGTGCCGATGCGGCCGATGATGTGCAGGATCAGGTCCTTGGCGCCGACGCCCGCGGGCAGCTCGCCCTCGACCTGGACCAGCATGCGCCGCATCGGCTTCATCGCCAGGGTCTGGGTCGCCAGCACATGCTCGACGTCCGAGGTGCCGACGCCGAAGGCCAGCGCGCCGAAGGCGCCGTGGGTGCTGGTGTGCGAGTCGCCGGCCACGACCGTCATGCCGGGCAGGGTGGCGCCCTGCTCCGGTCCGACCACGTGGATGATGCCCTGCTCGATGCGGCCGAGGCCGAACTCGGTGATGCCGAACTCGCGGCAGTTGATGCCGAGCTGCCTGACCTGCAGGCGCGACAGCGGGTCCGCGATGTGCTCGACGCTGACGCGCTGGGCGCGGGTGGTCGGGACGTTGTGGTCGGTGGTGGCCAGCACGGTGGAGGCGCGCCAGGGCTGGCGGCCCGCCAGGCGCAGTCCTTCGAAGGCCTGCGGGCTGGTCACCTCGTAGACCAGGTGGCGGTCCACGTAGAGCAGCGACTCGCCGTCCGGCGTCTCGTCCACCAGGTGGCGCTGCCAGAGCTTGTCGAACAGGGTCAGCGGTCGGGTCGTGCTTTCATGCATCAGTCGTCTCCATGGGCTTGCGAGCGGTGCGCTCTCTGGAGCCGGAGTCTAGGCAGGCCGCGCGCCGGACGGAATGACCAGCTCGACAAACAAGCTTTCGCGAAACGCGAAAGCCGGCCCATCAGCCCGGCAGCGCGCCCGCCGGCTGCGGCGTCCCGAGCAGGTGGTCGACGAAGCTGCGCACGGGCCGCGCCAGGGCATTGAAATCGCGCGCGCACAGCAGCAGCTGGCGCTCGACCCACTGGTCGCTGAGCTCTATCCGGCACAGGCCCATCGAGCGCAGATGGGGCTGGACTGCCGCATCGGGCAGCACCGCGATGCCCAGGCCGGCCGCGACCATCTGGCACATCGCGTCGAAGCTGCGCACATGGATGCGCGCGCGCAGCCCCTTGCCCAGCTGGCTGCTCTCGAACGCCAGGCGCTGCGCGAGCGAAGTCCCGCCCGACAGGCTGACGAAATCGTATTCCGCCGCCTGCGCGAATGCCACCCGCTCGCGCCCCGCGAGTTCGTGTCCCTGCGGCACCACGAGCACCAGCCGGTCGCTACGGTAGGCGATGGTCTGCAGGCCCAGCGTGGGAGTGCGCTCGGCGAGGATGCCAAGGTCGGCGCGCCCGTCGAATACCGCCATCACCACGTCCTGGCTGTCGTGCTCGTCCATCTCGATGCGTATGCCCGGATGCGCGACGATGAAGGAAGACAGGTCGCTCGGCAGGAATTGCGTGATCGCCGAGGTGTTGGCCCACAGGCGCACGACCCCGATGACGCCCCTGGCGTGGTCCGACAGCTCGGCCGCCAGTTCGTCGATGTCCCTCAGGATGCGCAGGGCGTGCAGGTGCAGCGCCTGGCCGGCCAGCGTGAGCGTGACGCCGCGCGAATGACGCTCGAACAGCTCGGCGCCGACCGCGAGCTCGAGGTCGGAGATGCGCTTGCTGGCGGCGCCGACCGCGATGCGCGCCAGCTCGGCGCCCTTGCTGATGCTGCCGGTGCGCACCACCAGGTTGAAGAGCGACAGCGAGACGAGATCCAGCCGGTGCAGGTTCATGTCATTCGACGGCGACGGCGACTTCGGTCTCGGCCGGCGCGCGCTGCGCAGGCACTGGCACGCCGCTGCCCGCATGCACGACGGTGCGCGCCAGGGTCTCGAGCGCGGCCATGCGCGGC
This sequence comes from Pseudomonadota bacterium, assembly GCA_041190985.1. Lineage (GTDB taxonomy): Bacteria > Pseudomonadota > Gammaproteobacteria > Burkholderiales > Burkholderiaceae_C > Malikia. Next base: position 4,560 of record JBEEPT010000061.1, on the reverse strand, counting down.
GCTTCACGCAGGCGGATCAGGCCGGTCGGCACGCGGGCGATCTGCTCCGGCAGCGGCCTGAACTCGAGCTCGGCGGCATGCACCGACAGCGCCAGCACCCGGCGCGGCAGCAGGGTCCAGCCCAGGCCGACCGCGACGCAGCCGAGTATCCCCTCGAGCGTGCCGAACTCCATCAGGTCCGGCACTGCATGACCTATCGTGTGCTGCCAGGCCAGCGCCCGGCTGCGGTAGGCGCAGCCGTCGCGCAGCACGATCACGGGCTGGCGCACCGGGTCGGAGCCGGCGGCATGCACCTGGACCAGTTCCTCGACGCCGATCTCGTCGAACTCGAGGTCGGGATGGATGACGGGGCCGGCGACGAAGGCGCAGTCCAGCTTGTGCGCGAGCACCTTGCCGGTGAGCGCCGCGCTGGTGTCGGTGTCGACGCGCAGCTCCAGCCGCGGATGGACGCTGCGCGTCGCCTTGAGCGCGTCCGGCAGGTGCAGCGCCGCGAAGGTCTCCATCGCACCTATGCGCAGCTCGCCGACCTGCTCGCCGACCTGGCGCACCGCGGCCCGGGCCTGGCGCTCCAGCAGCAGCATGCGCCGCGCGTAATCGAGCAGCACGCGTCCCGGCGGCGCCAGTTCCAGGCCCCGGCCCTTGCGAAAAAAGAGCTCGACGCCGAGTTCTGACTCGAGCCGGCGGATGCGCCCGGTCACGTTCGACTGCACGGTGTGCAGCTTGCGCGAGGCCGCGAGTATGCCGCCCTCTTCCACGACGGACTGAAAAGTGCGCAAGGCAAGCAGTTCCATGTTTCTCCACTCGAGAAGGCTGGCTTCCCGAAAAATCGATTGCCCAGACAGCCGGGCACCGATATGGTAGACCCCGCCGGCCGACGCCAGCAAGACCGTCACGCTCAGCACACCTTGAGGAAACCAGCCGATGGCCAGGACATCCCGTGGCCACCGCGCCATGGCAGGCCCCACCAGCGCCTGGCGCGAGGCAGCGACGAACTTTCCAGCAAAAACAAGGCGGGCCGCGGGACCCGGCAAGCCCGCGGGGGCACCCTGGCGACATCCCAAGATATCCTAGGATAACTGGGGATTTCCCTGTAGGTAAGCGGCTATGACCCGCGCCGCCAGCCATTTCAATACATTTACCACCAGGCCGCCGTCGGACGCGGCCCATCCAGAGTCGCAAGAGGAGACATTCCCATGAAACACATTCCTATAGCCGTCGCATCGGAAAACTGTGAAGAAGCCACCGGTGAGGTGCCCAAGCTGCCCCTGCCGCTGACACGCCGCAACATGCTCAAGGGCTCGGGCGTGCTGGTCGGCACGCTGGCTGCCGGCAGCGCGCTGGCCAAGCTCGCCCCCTCCAGCACCTGGGCGGTCGAACTCAAGACCCTGAGCCAGGCAGAAGGCGAGACCCTGCTGCAGATGGGCCGCGTGCTCTTCCCCCACGCCAAGCTGCCCGACGCGGTCTACGCCCTGCTGGCCAAGCACCTCGACGAAGGCGCCACCGCCAACCCGGCGCTGCAAAAGATGCTCAAGGACGGCATCGTGGCGCTCAACCTGCTGGCCGACGGCAGCTTCGTCAAGGCTTCCCCGGCACGCCGCATGCAGGCTGTCAAGTCCATGGAAGGCCAGGTCTTCTTCAACACCGTGCGCGGCCAGTGCGTCACCTCGCTCTACGACAACGACATGGCCTTCGCGGCCTTCGGCTATCCCGGCTCCGCATGGGAAAAGGGCGGCTACATCACCCGTGGCTTCCAGGACCTCAAGTGGCTGCCGAACCCGCCGGCATCCGCCAGCCCTGCACCCTACCTGGGCTGATTCCGCAGTCGTTCCTGATCCCATCAAGCATTACAGACGCGGCGCGGCGCACTGGCCGGCCGTCTAGGAGACACACATGGCTAAATTCGATCTTTCCGACGACTCCGTAGTCGTCATCATCGGCTCCGGCGCCGGCGGCGGCACGCTGGCCAACGAACTGGCCCAGAAGGGCATCAAGGTCGTCTCGCTGGAAGCCGGCGCGCGGCAGTCCAACGCCTCCTTCATCAACGACGAATGGAAGTCGTTCAGCCAGCTGGCCTGGCTGGATGCCCGCACCACCTCGGGCAGCTTCAGGCTGGCCAAGGACTTCGCCGGCCTGCCGGCCTGGATCTGCAAGACCGTGGGCGGCACCTCCACCCACTGGGCCGGCGCCTCGCTGCGCTTCCAGGAGCACGAGTTCCGCACCAAGACCGTCTACGGCGACGTCAAGGGCGCGAACCTGCTCGACTGGCCGCTGACCCTGTCCGAACTCGAGCCCTACTACGCCAAGGCCGAAGACAAGATGGGCGTGACCCGCACCAACGGCATCCCCGGCCTGCCCGGCAACAACAACTTCAAGGTGATGCACGCCGGCGCGACCAAGCTCGGCTACAAGGAAGTGCACACCGGCCGCATGGCGATCAACAGCCAGCCGCGCGACGGCCGCGGCCGTTGCATGCAGCTGGGCTTCTGCTTCCAGGGCTGCAAGAGCGGCGCCAAGTGGTCCACCCTCTACACCGAGATCCCCCGCGCCGAGGCCACCGGCAACTTCGAGCTGCGCACCGAGTGCCATGTCAGCCGCATCGAGCATGATGCCAGCGGCAAGGTCACCGCTGTCGTGTACTTCGACAAGGACGGCAAGGAACAGCGCCAGAAGGCCCGCATCGTCTGCGTCGCCGGCAACTCGATCGAGACCCCGCGCCTGCTGCTGCTGTCGGCCTCCAACATGTTCAAGGACGGCCTGGCCAACTCCTCGGGCCAGGTGGGCCGCAACTACATGCGCCACATGACCGGCTCGGTCTACGCCGCCTTCAAGGACCCGGTGAACATGTACCGTGGCACCACCATGGCCGGCATCATCCGCGACGAGGCCAGGCACGACCCGCGCCGCGGCTTCGTCGGCGGCTACGAGATGGAGACGCTGTCGCTGGGTCTGCCCTTCATGGCCGCCTTCCTGAACCCGGGCGGCTGGGGCCCCGAGTTCACCTGGTGGATGGAGCGCTACGCCAACCTCGCCGGCATGTGGCTGGTGGGCGAGGACATGCCGCGCGAGACCAACCGCATCACCCTCAACACCGATGTCAAGGACCGCTTCGGCAACCCCGTTCCCAACGTCCACTTCGACGACCACGAGAACGACATCGCGATGCGCAACCACGCCTTCACCCAGGCCGAGCGCGTCTACGAGGCCGCCGGCGCGATCAAGACCTTCCGCACCCCGCCCTACCCCTCGACGCACAACATGGGCACCGCCCGCATGAGCGCCAAGGCTTCCGACGGCGTGGTCAACAAGTGGGGCCAGACGCACGACATCTCGAACCTGTTCATCAGCGACGGCAGCCAGTTCACCACCGGCGGCGCCGAGAACCCGACGCTGACGATCGTCTCGCTGGCCATCCGCCAGGCCGAGTACATCGCCGCCGAGATGGCCAAGCGCACCATCTAAACCCATACGCAGGAAACTCAGATGTGCGAATTCTTCGTTGCCGCCGATCCCATCCTGTACGAATCGCGCACCCGCACGGTGCGCATCCGCGGGGTGTCGACCAGCATACGCATGGAGAATTTCGTGTGGGACATACTGGCCGAGCTGGCAGCCGAGGAGGGCCTGACCACCAACGCCCTGATCGTCCAGTTCCACGACGAGATCCTGCGCCATCGCGGCGAAGCCCTGAACTTCACCTCCTTCCTGCGGGTCACGTGCCTGCGCTATCTTCGGCGCAAGTGTGATTCGCAAGCGGTGAGCCAGGGCGACGCCGCCTTCACAGCGACGGCGGATACGCCGTCGCCCGCCCACACCCGACACTGATCACTACAAGGACGGACCTACTCCCCATGGCCAAGATCATCCACACCATGATCCGCGTGCGCGACCTCGACGCATCGCTCAAGTTCTATCGCGAAGTCTTCAAGCTCACCCCGGCGCACCGCCTGGACTTTCCCGACTTCTCGCTGGTCTACGTGCGCAACGAGGAGAACGATGTCGAGATCGAACTGACCTGGAACAAGGGCCGTGAGGAGCCCTACACCCACGGCGACGGCTACGGCCATGTCGCGGTCGTGGTCGACGACGTGCCAGCCTTCCATGCCGAACTGGTCGCGGCCGGCTACGAGCCGCTGCCGGTCAAGGAATTCAAGAGCGGCGACGAACTGCTCGCTCGCTTCTTCTTCATCCTCGATCCGGACGGCTACAAGATCGAAGTGCTGGAAAAGCACGGCCACTACCGCTGAGCGCGACGTCCCCACGGCGTTGCCCTGACCGATGCAAGGGCCACGCTGGCCCTTGTTTTGCCTCCAGCAAGGGCCTCTTCATGATCCCCCATCTCGTCACGGGCCTGAGCGGCCCGATCAACGAACTCGAACGGCGCATCCTCGAGGCCGAACCCGCAATCGAGCGCAGGTTCCGGCTCGAGTGGATGGAGCACGCGCCGCCGTTCTACTCCTCGGTCGACATCCGCAACGCCGGCTTCAAGCTCGCGCCGGTCGACACCAACCTCTATCCCGGCGGCTGGAACAACCTCACGCCCGAGATGCTGCCGCTGGCGGT
>JBEEPT010000060.1:0-35502 GCA_041190985.1 Pseudomonadota bacterium | reverse complement strand
CTTGTCCAGCCGCCGGGCAATCTGCTTGGGTGCCTCGTGCTCGGCCTCAAACGGGTCCACCAGCCCCATGCGCACCAGCTCCGGCAAGCGCAGCTCCACCGGCATGGTGCAGCAGTTGGCCACGCAGCTGTCGCACAGCCCGGCGCGGTAGCGCGTCCAGGTCTCGATGCGGTCGACATCAACGATGTGGATCGAGGATCTCATGGAGGAGACAGCCACAAAGCAGAACGCCCAGCGGGTGCTGGGCGTTTTGGTATTTGGTGGCCTGGGGCGGAATCGAACCACCGACACGCGGATTTTCAATCCGCTGCTCTACCAACTGAGCTACCGGGCCAAGACCGCCATTATGGCACAAACTGGGCCGGTTCAGCCGGCCTTGGCGCGCGTCTCGTAGGGACAGTGGTTCGGACGCGGTCCCACCTGCGGGTGCAAGCGGCAGGTGCCGGGGCGCTTGTCGTAGACAGTGCAGCGGCGCGTCCTGGCATCGAGGAACTGGCAGTCCCCGCTGGCCCGGCGCGCCAGCGTGAAGATGCTGTTGCGAAAGTTGAAGTGGTCGATCAACCCGGCCTTGCTCAGGCGCTTGGCGATCTGCTTGGGCTCCTCGTGCTCGGCCTCGAAGGGGTCGACCAGCTCCAGCCGCACCAGATCGGGCAGCCTGACCTCCACCGGCATGGTGCAGCAGTTGGCGACGCAGCTGTCGCACAGGCCGCCGCGGTAGCGGGTCCAGGTCTCGAGCCGGTCGACGTCGACGTAACGCAGGGTTCTCACCGGATGCGCCGCGCTCAGTTCAGCGCCATGCTGAGCCTGCGGCGGTAGCGCGCGACCCGCTCGGCCTGCGGATCCTGCTGCAACGCGGTCTTGCCTGCGATCTCGATGCCGCCGGCGCTCGTCAGGCCCAGCACGGCGAAGAAGTCGCCCAGAGTGTCGACCATCGTCCCGTCGAGGTCGACGATGGCGGCATCCCAGGCCGGCTGGTGTGAAGGCATGATGTCCATCGTTGGAAAAGGTCCCGGAAAAAACGTCCCCGCCGGGACCTGGGCCCCGAACTCGAGTCCTGAATACTAGCGATGATTGCGGCCGCCCGTGCGCGGCCTGCGCAATGCCCACGGTGAACAGTGCGCTAGCATCGCCACATGACTGTCCACTACGAGAGCGTCCAGCTCGCCACGCTGTATCTCGAAGCCTTCGACGTGCCCGCCCCCGGCGCGGCGCTGGGGCGCGACCTGTGGCCGCGCAGGCCGGGGGTGTTCATCCGCAAGGTCCAGGCCGCCGAGGCGGAGGCCACGGGCCCGCTGCCAGCGGCGCGCGAACTGGTGGCCGGGCAGTTCGGCCTGGTGCCGCCCTGGGTCAAGTCGGCGTCCGACGCCAAGCTGCGCTCGAGCAAGCTGGTCAATGCACGCGCAGAAACCGCGAGCACCTCCAAGAACTTCCACCATGCCTGGGTCAATGCGCAACGCTGCATCGTGCCGATGATGGCGTTCTTCGTCGAGGACTGGCGCAGCGGCAAGGCCGTGCCGACGCGCATCACGCGGGTGGACGGCAAGCCCATGGGGGTGGCGGGCCTGTGGGAACGCTGGAGCGGCGCCGGGGACGAAACCATCGTCAGCTTCACCTTGCTGACGATCAACGCCAACCACCACGCCCTGATGCACCGCTACCAGCAGCAGGGCAGCGAAAAGCGCATGCCGGCGGTGCTCAACGAGGGCGCGTACGAAGCCTGGCTCAACGCCCCGCCGGAGAAGGCCCGGGAGTTCATGCGCGCCTATCCGGCCAACTGGCTGACCGCCAACCCGGTCGAGAAATGACACAACTTCGACATGGATGCCTGGTTTGTGGAATTTCGAAAATTGCGTATCCGCTTCCAGCGCAATCTGGACGCGCTCATGGCGCGACTGACCTTGGCGGCCGCCCTCATCCGCTCGCGCATTGTTGAGGGCTTGTGTTAGCGGCTGTTATCACCCGATGCGCCGCAGGCAGTCGCGGATGTAGGCATCGGACGCCTTCAACTGAGCACTGATGTAGTCAAGCGACCAGCCGTGTGTGCCGTGGCACTTGATGCTGGCCGCGCCGGTGTACCCCACGCGCTTGAGCGCCGCCAGCGGCACGGCGTGGTCGAGCGTGCCATCGACGCGCGGCAATTGCTTTTCGCCGGGGCCGAAGTTCAGGCCGTCGATACCGCGGCGGTAGGCGCGATCGACGTCCCAGATGTAGTAGTAGTACAGGCGTTTGCGCTCGGCCAGGAAGGTGATGGCTTCGCTGATGATTTCACCCATCACCCACAGGTGCGGCGGCGCCAGGCACACGCCGAGATTGGGGTGGTCGATGTCGGTCACCAGGCGCTTGATCTGGGCCAGGCTGTCCACGCCTTCGGCCCAGCGCTTGTCTTCATTGCCGCCCGACTCGAAGTCGGCCGAGAACGGCACCGTCAGGTGGTTCTCCACGGCGATGCGCACACTGCGCTGCTCGGCCCGCTCGACCAGCGGCGGCAGGAACTTGGCGACGAAGTCGACATAGTTGGCCTCGCAATCGAAGATCACAGTGTCGATGCCCAGCTCGGCGGCGAAGTCGATGCGCTCGAGCATCTCGGCCTGGTTCTTGCCGTACATGGTCAGGCCACAGGGCTTCAGTCGGTACTTCTCGAGCAGCGACTTGATGGCCCCGACGTCGTCGCCCGGGTTCACGTGGTGGGCCAGCGGCGCGGCACTGGACCAGAGATTCACTTCGCTGTAGCCCAGCTTGGCGAGCTCGGCCAGGGAGGCTTCGAGCGGATGGTCGTGGTAGGGCAGGATCTCGGCGGTGTAGCGGAACATGGATGTATCCAAGGGTGGGGGGCGACGACCGGCAGGGGCGGTCAGGACAGGGTGACCCAGCTGCTGCCACCCTGGTGGCTGCGCAGCACGGCGTCGATGAAGGCCATGCCCTGACGTCCATCTTGCACGGTAGGCATGGGGTGGTGCTCGGCGTCGAAGGTCTGGCCTTCGGCGCGGGCATGCCAAGCGAGCGCGAAGTCGCGGTAAAGCTGCGAAAAAGCTTCGAAATAGCCTTCCGGGTGGCCGGCAGGCAGCCGAGTGGCAAGCGCCGCGTCGCCACCGGCAGGCGTGGCGCCGCGACGTACGATCTGCGTGGCTTCGCCCAGGCGCGTGACCAGCAACTGGTCGGGGCTCTCCTGGTCGAAATGGATCGCTGCGCGGCTGCCGAACACCCGCAGTTGCAGCCGGTTGGCGCAGCCAGTCGCGACCTGGCTGGCCCACAGCAGACCCCGCGCGCCCCCCTGGTACCGCAGCATCACCTGCACGTGGTCGTCGAGCGCACGGCCAGGCACGAAGGTGCTCAACTCGGCCGAGAGCTGCTCGACCGTCAGTCCGGTGACGAAGCCGGCCAGGTGGAAGGCATGCGTGCCGATGTCGCCCAAGGCACCGGCCGGGCCGGCGCGCTTGGGGTCGGCGCGCCATTCGGCCTGCTTCTGGCCGGTCAGCTCCAGCGGCTCGGCCAGCCAGTCCTGGGCGTACTCGACCTGCACCACGCGTATGTCGCCCAGGTCGCCGCTGCGCACCAGTTCGCGGGCGTGACGCACCAACGGATAGCCTGAATAAGTGTGGGTCACCATGAACAGCAGGCCGCGGCGCTGTGCCAACTCCTGCAGCACATCGGCATGATCGAGCCGTGTCGTCATCGGCTTATCGCAGATGACGTGGATGCCTTGCTCCAGGAATGCCTGCGCCACGGGAAAGTGCAGGTGGTTGGGCGTGACGATCACGACCGCGTCGATGCCGTCGTCGCGTTGCGCTTCGCGTCGCGCCATGTCGGCATAGTCGGCGTAACAACGTTCCGGCGCGAGGCGCAACTCCAGGCCGCTGGCCAGCGCGCGCTGCGGGTCGGACGACAAGGCCCCGGCGACGAGATCGTAGCCGTCGTCCAGACGCGCGGCGGCGCGGTGGGCCGTGCCGATGAAACTGCCCTGGCCGCCGCCCACCAAGCCGATGCGTATGCGTCTTCTCATGCTCATCTTCTTCATTGGTTCGATGCCGGCGCGAGACCGAGCACGCCGGCCAACACCTGCGCATCGACGCCGCTGGCGGCGAAATCGTCGAAGGCGCGTTCAGCCACGCGGATGATGTGCTTGCGGATGAACTCGGCGCCTTCGCGCGCGCCGTCCTCGGGGTGCTTGATGCAGCATTCCCATTCCAGCACGGCCCAGCCGGCGTAATCGTATTGCGCCAGTTTCGAGAAGATGGCGCCGAAGTCGACCTGCCCGTCACCCAGCGAACGGAAGCGTCCGGCGCGCTGCAGCCAGCCCTGGTAGCCGCCATAGACCCCCTGACGACCGTTCGGCCGGAACTCGGCGTCCTTGACGTGGAAAGCCTTGATGCGTGAGTGGTAGATGTCGATGAAAGCCAGGTAGTCGAGCTGCTGCAGCACGAAGTGGCTCGGGTCGTAGAGGATGTTGGCGCGCCGGTGCTGGCCGACTGCATCGAGGAAGCGCTCGAAGCTGACGCCGTCGTGCAGGTCTTCGCCCGGATGCAACTCGTAGCAGACGTCCACCCCCGCCGCGTCGAAGGCATCGAGCACCGGCAGCCAGCGCCGCGCCAGTTCGGCAAAAGCCTGTTCGACCAGGCCGGCAGGCCGCTGCGGCCAGGGGTAGAGGTAGGGCCAGGCCAGCGCGCCAGAGAAAGTGGCATGGGCACACAGGCCGAGGCGCTTCGACGCCTGCGCAGCAAGCAGCAATTGCTCAGCAGCCCAGGCGGTACGCTGCGCCGGTTTGCCACGCAGCTCGGCGGGGGCGAAGCCGTCGAAAAGCTGGTCGTAGGTCGGGTGCACGGCCAGCAACTGCCCTTGCAGGTGGGTGGACAGCTCGGTGATCTGCACGCCGAATTCGGCCACCTGGCCGCGCAGCTCATCGCAATAGGTCTGGCTTTCGGCGGCCCGCTTCAGATCGATCAGGCGCGCGTCGATGGGCAACTGGATGCCCTTGTAGCCCAGTGCGGCGGCCCAGCGCGCGAGATTGGGCAGGGTATCGAAAGGCGCTGCATCGCCCAGGAACTGGGCCAGGAAGATGGCTGGGCCTTGGATTGTTTTCATGGCTGGCGAACTCGTTGCTGGGCTGGTGCGACGCCGGCGGGCGCTACAACCAGCCCGGGTTGATGTGGAACGGATGACTTGCTCGTTCGGCGGGTTCAGGCAGAGTCACGAATGACCAGTTCGTGACCGAGGATGACGCCATCGACTTCGGCATCGGGTTGGCGCATGCGCCGCAGCAACAGCGTGGCGGCGGTCTCACCTAGCTCGTACATAGGCTGGGCCACCGTGCTCAGCTCGGGCTGGACCATGGTGCACAACTGGATGTTGTCGAAGCCGAACACAGCCACGTCGCCCGGCACCGACAACCCGGCGTCGCGCAGGCCGTGCATGGCGCCGATGGCCAGCGTGTCGGAGACAGCGAAGATCGCATCCGGGCGCAGGCCGCCGGACAGCATCGTCGCCAGCGCCTGGCGACCGTGGTCATAGCTCAGACCCAAGGTCGTGATGTCACCACCCGCGGGGGGTTCGAGTCCAGCGGCGCTGAGGGCGTCGAGATAGCCCTGGCGGCGTTGCCGCGAGTAAAGGAAACGCTCGTCGCTGTTGAGCAGGGCAATGCGCCGGTGACCGCGCTGGATCAGGTAGCTCACCGCATCGAAGGCCGCACGCACGTTGTCGATGCCGACGTAGGGAACCTGCCCGCCGGGGTCGAACTCGCAACAGGCCACCCAGCACAGGTCGCCGGCCTCTCGGCTGAGTGCCTGCTGGATGGTGTCGGGGTCGAGGCAGATCGCGCCGTCGGCCAGGTGGTTGCGCAGCAAGTCGAAATACGTGCGGTCGGCTTCCAGGCCCTCACTGGTGTTGCACATCAGCACGTGGTAGCCCTCTTTGCGCGCCACACTGTCTATGCCGCGCACGATCTCGGCATAGAACGGGTTGCCGAAATCGGGCACCATGGTCAGCAGCAACCGGCTTTGCGCTGTGCGCAGGTTGCGACCGAGGAAGTTGGGGCGGTAGCCCAGCTCGGCGATCACGGACTCGACCCGTTCGCGAGTTTGCGGGCGCACGGTGGCGCTGGCGTTCATGACCCGCGACACCGTGGCGATGGACACGCCAGCACGCTTGGCGATTTCGATGATGGACATGGACATCTCAGCCTCCCTGTAAACCCGCCGGCGCTATCCTCAGACCGACACTCGCACCGCCTGCAAGGGCGCGAGCATCTCGTAGTGGACGATCTCGACAGGACGCGCCAGCAACTCGTGCTGGCGCTCGGCCAACGGCTGGAGGTAGGGCATCTCGAGGTGCTGGGCCAGCGCCTCGCGGCTGGCCCAGTTCTCGTAGAACATGAAGGCGTTAGGGTCCTCGGCGCTGACATGGAACTGGTATTCGATGCAGCCCGCCTCCTGCCGTGTCGGGGCGATGAAGGTGTGCAGCAGCTCCAGCAGTTCAGCGCGCTTTTCCGGCCGGGCGTGGACGTTGCCGATAATGGTGCAACCAGGTTTCATGGGAATTTCTGCCTCTTGTCTCGGGATCAACGTTTTTGCTGGCTCAGCGCCACGGCGAGGATGATGATGGCGCCGCGCGCAATCAACTGCTGGCTGAATTCCAGGCCCATCAGGATCAGGCCGTTGTTGATCATGCCGATCATCAACGCGCCCATGATCGTGCCCACCACCGTGCCGGCGCCGCCGAACAGGCTGGTGCCCCCGAGCACCGCAGCAGCGATCACCGACAACTCGTCGCCTTCACCGAGCTGGAAGCGGCCCGACTGGAGCCGGCCCGCGTACAGCATGCCGGCCACCGCGGCCGACATGCTCGACAGCATCAGCACACGCATCTTGATCGAGCTCGTGTCGACACCGCTGTAGCGCGCCGCCGTCTCGTTGCCGCCGGTGGCCAGCACGCGGCGACCGAAGCCGGTGCGCCGCAGCACCAGGTGACCGGCCACGCCGATGACCAGCATCCACACCAACAGCGTCGGCACCGGCCCGACGTTGCCGCCGCCGAAGATGTAGGAGTAGGTCGGCGCCAGGATCGGGATTGCCGCCGTGCCGCTGACCCACATCGCCACGCCCTTGGCGATGCCGAGCATCGCCAGCGTGGTCAGGAAGGACGGAATGCCGATCTTGGTGGTCAGCAGGCCGTTGCACAAGCCCACCAACAGCCCGGTGGCCAGGCCCGCACACACACCCACGAAGGACCCGGCGACTTCGATCGCCATCGCGGTGGTAATCGTCGTGAGTCCGGCTACTGCCCCGATCGACAGGTCGATCTCGCCGGCTGCCAGCACGAAGGTCATCGCCACGGCCATCACCGCGATCATCGCCGTCTGGCGAATGATGTTGAGCAGGTTGTTCGGGTCCAGGAAGCCCTTGTCGAACAGCGTAGCCGAGAAGATCAGGAAGATCGCCACGAAGCCGAGGTAAATAACGTATTGGCGCCAGGACGCCGCCATCGACTTGATCGGTGAAGGGCGCGCGCCCAGGGTGAAAGTGGTCATGATTTGACTCCTTGCAATGTGCTGTATTGAAGGTGCGGCTCGTGGCGGTAGACGATCTGCCAGGCGTCGAGCAGGTTTTCCTTGTTCACCGGCAGTGCTGGCAGCGCGACGTAGGCCGGCGCCGTCTTGCCGAGCAGGCCGTAGCCGGCCAACATCGCTTCGGTCACGCCGTGGTCGTAGGCCCGCTGGGCCCCCACGCCTTTGACGAATCCGTCGCGAGCCATGTCGGCGGCGACGAGTTGCCCGAGGTCAATGGTGGTGATGGCGAGGTCGCTGCGTCCTGCGGCTCGTGCCGCTGCGATCACGCCTTCGGCTGGCACGTCCCAGACCGCCCAGATGCCTTTGAGGTTCGGGTGCGACGTGAGCATGGCCGCGGCAGCGTTGCGCGCATCAGCCGCGAAGTCGGGTCCGGTGATGCCCGTCTCGGCGACGATGCGGATGCCCGGATGCTGCTCGGAGAGGGTCTTCTTGAAGGCCTCGTAGCGCTGCCGTGTGACGAAGAAGTCGGCCGCGTGAAACACCATCCCGACCTCGCCCTGGCCGCCCAGGGCCTTGGCCATCAATTGTGCCGAGGCGATGCCGTTGCCGTAGTTGTCGGACGAGACGGCGCTAACATAGTCGCGGCCTGCGACCAGTCCCTTGGGCACGTTGTCCATGAACACCAGCTTGACGCCCCGTTCGGCAGCTTGGCGGTAGGCCGCGGCGGTCGCGATCGGATCGGTCGGTATCGACACGATGATCTGCGGGTCCAGGGCCAACGCGGACTCGATGTCCTTGACCTGCTGCTCGGCCTTGAAGCCGGCATCGCTGACAGCCACCACATCGACGCCCATCGCGGCGAACTGCGCCTTGAGCCCTTCGGTCTGGGCGCGCGACCAGTCGTTGCCACTGTAGTGCATCACGATCGCCGCCTTGGCCCGCATGGCCCGGATCGTGTCGAGCTCTTCGTCGCTGAGCTTGACGTTCGCCGCCAGTTCGGGCGTCTCGCCGTTCGGACCGGTGCTGAGGGTCTTGGCATATTGTTCGGCCCGGTTCTGCAGCGCCATCTGCAGGTAACGCTCGGCGAGCTGCAGGCGCTCGGCCGGGTCGGCGGCGTCGGCCATCACGGCATCGAGTTCGCTGCGCGGGATGTCGCGCACCAACTGGCCGTTGGACATGACGACGATGCGGTCGCTCGCGGCGAGCAACTCGGCCAGCTCGGACGACAGGATCAGGATCGCCTTGCCCTGCCGGGCGAGTTCGCGGATCAGCGCGACGATTTCGCCTTTGCTACCGATGTCGATGCCGGCCGTGGGTTCGTCGAGCACGAGCACGTCCGGCTCGGCACCGAGCCACTTGGCGATCACGACCTTCTGCGCGTTGCCGCCCGAAAGCGTGCCGATCGCGCTGTCCGCCGAGGCGGTCTTCACGCGCAAGCGCTTGATCAGCGCGTCGGCATGCTGCTTGGCCTTGTCGGTCAGGATCCAGGAGTATTTGCTGAGCTTGTCGAGCACCGGCAGGTGGATGTTATGCGCCACGCTGTGCGACGCCACGAAACCCTGCCGGCGTCGGTCCTCGGGAATCAGTGCGATGCCATGGGCGATTGCGTCGCGCGGGCTCTTGATCGATACCACCTTGCCGGCGATGCGGATCTCACCGGCGATCATCGTGTCGAGGCCGCAGAGCAAGCGCGCCATCGAACTGCGGCCGCTGCCCAGCAGTCCGGCGACGCCGACGACCTCGCCGCGGTGCACGACCAGGTCGACCCGGTTGTTCGGCCGGCGCGCACCGGCGACGCCGCGCAACTCGACCAGCGGTTCGCCGAGCGTCGCTTGCTGCTCCAGGTCGTGAAAGCCGGCCGCGCTGCGACCGACGATATGCTCAATCATCGATTGCAGCGTGAACTCGCCGATCGGCGCCGTCACCACGTGCCGTCCGTCACGCATGATGGAAGCCACGTCGGCGATCTTGAAGATCTCGTCCATGCGGTGCGAGACGTAGACGACGGCCACACCTTTGGCCTTGAGGCGCACGACGAAGTCGAACAGCCGATCGGTCTCGGTCGACGACAGCGCCGTGGTCGGCTCGTCGAGGATCAGCGTGCTCGGTTGCTGCGACATCGCCTTGATGATCTCGGTGAGCTGCTGCTGCCCCGCGCTCAGCTCGGAGACCAGCAGCCCGGGGTCGATGTCGATCCCCAGTTCGCTGAACAGCTCACGCGCCTGGCGCTCCGCCTCGCGGTCGTCGATCATCCCGAGGCCGTCGCGATACTCGCGGGTCAAGAAGATGTTCTGCGCGACAGTGAGCGTCGGCACCAGGCTCATCTCCTGGAAGATCATTGCCACGCCGGCGCGACGCGCCGCCTCTGGCGTGTGCTCGGTCAGCGCCACACCGTCGACTTCGATCGTGCCGGCGTCGGGTACGTGCACGCCGTTGAGTATCTTCAGGATGGTCGACTTGCCTGCGCCGTTGCCGCCGAGCAGCGCGTGGATCTGGCCCTTGTGGAAGCTCAGGTCCACGTTGTCGAGCGCCCGCACGCCACCGAAGGCCTTCGACACGCCCGTCATGCGCACCGCGACAGCGTTCATGGCGCGATCTCGACCCACTGGCCGGTCTGGCTGGAGTGCAGGATGGCTTCTGCGATCTGCTCGATGCGGTAGCCGTCGGCGAAGTTGGGCGAGGGCTGCTGGCCGCTGGCAATAGCCCTGCACAGGTCGTAGCACTCGACGATCTTGGTCTCGGTGTAACCGATGCCCAGGCCAGGGATAGGCCACAGGCCTTCGCCGTACGGGTGCGCCGGGCCGGTGTAGATGGTGCGGAAGCCGCGCGCATCGGCCGGGTCGTCGGCGAACATCACCTGAAGCTCGTCGCGGCGCTCGTAGTTGAAGACGATCGAGCCGCGCTCACCGTGGATCTCGAAGGTCAGGAAGTTGTTGCGGCCGTAGGCATTGCGCGTCGCTTCGATCGAACCCACCGCGCCGTTGGCGAAGCGCAGCATCGTCAGCATCTCGTCGTCGACATCGACCTCGCCGCGCGGGCCGCTGGCGTTTTTGTCGGCCGCGCCGAGCTTGTCCACGCCGCCCGCCTGCAGCGGCCGGTGCTTGATGTAGGTATGCGTCATCGCGCTGACGGCGGTGATGTCGGCCACCAGATAGCGCGCCATGTCGACCACGTGCGTGCCAATGTCGCCCACGGTGCCCGACCCGGCGATCTTCTTGCTGAAACGCCACGACAGCGGCGAGTTCGGGTCGGCGCTCCAGTCCTGCAGGTAGGTGCCGCGGAAGTTCAGCACCTTACCGATGCGGCCTTCCTCGATGAACTTGCGTGCCAGCGCGACGGCCGGCGTGCGGCGATAGTTGAAGGCCACCATGTGGATCACACCGGCCGCGTTGACCGCGTCGAGCATGGTCTTGCTTTCGGCCACGGTGCGCGCCAGCGGCTTCTCGCAAATGATGTGCTTGCCGGCCTTGGCCGCCGCGATCGCGATCTCGGCATGGCTGTCGTTCGGGGTGACGATGTCGACGATGTCGATGTCAGGGCGAGCGACGACGGCGCGCCAGTCAGCGGAAGCTTCCTCGAAGCCGAAGCGCTGGCGCGCGGTTTCGGCCGCGGCCTGGTTGATGTCAACCACCACCTTGCGCACCGGAATCGCCGGCGCGGGCCAGTAGAACATCGGCATGGCCGCGTAGGCCAGGGCATGGGCTTTGCCCATGAAACCGCCGCCGATCATGGCGACATTAAGGGTCTTGGTCATGTAGGTCTCCTGGGTGTTCGTCGCCGAGGGCCGCACGCGGTGCGTCCCCCGTCACTAGCTTTGTTTACTTCATGCTCTTGCGGATGTTCTCGGGGGCATCGACCTGGTAGACCGCCTTCCACGAGTCGAGCAGGTTGGCCTTGGTCGTGGGGATGATCGGCCAGGCGACGAAGGTCGGCGCTTTCTTGCCGAGCAGCGCGTAGCCGCCGAGGGTGGCTTCGGTCACGCCCTGGTCATAGGGACGCTGGGCCGAGACACCCTTGACATAACCGCCGCGTGCCATGTCGATGGACACGTTCTGGCCCAGGTCGACGGTGGTGATGATCAGGTCGTCGCGGCTGGCCGCACGAGCGGCGGCGATCACGCCTTCGGCGGGCACGTCCCACACTGCCCAGATGCCCTTGATCTTGCGGTTGGAGGTGAGCATAGCGCCGGCGGCCTTCTCGGCGTCACCGACGAAATCAGGTCCGCCGATGCCTTGCTCGGCCACGATCTTGATGTTCGGGTAGTTGTCGGCTATCACCTTCTTGAAGCCGAGGTAGCGCTGACGCGTCTGGAAGAAGTCGGTCGCGGCGTGGAACACCATGCCGATCTCGCCACCGTTCGGGCCCAGGGCCTGGGCCATCAGGTGCGCCGAGGCGACACCGTTGCCGTAGTCGTTGGGCGACACGTTGCTGAAGTAGTCGACACCCGGCTCCAGGCCCTTGGGGTCGTTGCCCATGAAGATGATCTTCACGCCTTGCTTGGCGGCCTTCTTGAAGGCGGCTTGGGTCGCCACCGGGTCGGTGGGCACCGAGACGATGATATCGGGCTTTTGCACCAGCACGGTCTCGATGTCGGCGACCTGCTTTTCGGACTTGAAGCCGGCGTCGGTGACGGCGATGACCTCGATGCCCAGCACCTTGAACTGAGCCTTCAGCCCTTCGATCTGGGCGCGCGACCAGTCGTTGCCGCCGTAGTGCATGACGATCGCGGCCTTGGCCTTCTTGGCCTTGATCTTGTCGATCTCGGCCGGGGTCAGCTTGATTTCAGAGGCAGCGACCGGCTTCTCGCCGCCCGGGCCGGCTGGCGGCAGCATGGTGGCGACTTCCTTCAGGGCGGCGGCGGGATCGTAGGCCGCCATGGCCGGTGCTGCGACGCCGAGCGCCATGACGAGGCCGGTGGCGCAGAGCGCGGCGCTGAGGCTGGAGGGGGAGAAGACTTTCATGGTGTGTCCTGTATTTGCTTTGGAACGGTGAGAGGTCTTGCAATGCGCCACGCCCGGGGGCGGACCTGGCGCGCGACGGCGATCTGTCCTGGGTGTCGACAGTGGGTTTGCGGTTTTACGGTGCTTGGTCGATCCGGTTTCCGCATCGGGTTCACATGACGAAGACGGCCTTCTCGGTCTTGCGCTGGTCGAACAGCGCGAAGGCCTGCGGTGCTTCGTCTAGGCTGAAGGTGTGGGTGGCCAGCTGCGTCAGGTCTATCTTCTTGGTGACCAGCAGGTCGGCGATCTCGGCGTACTCGGCGATGCCGAAGTACCAGGAACCCAACAAGGTGATCTGCTTGCGGATCAACTGTTCGCTGGGGCGGATGGTGGTTTCCTTGGATTCACCGATGAAGGCCACCTTGCCGAAGGGCCGCACCGCGTCGAGCGCCATGTTCTCGGCAATCGGGCTACCCGAGCAGTCGATCGCCGCGTTCAGGCCGTCGCCGTGGGTGAATTCCTTGACGGCATCCATCACCCCGGGCGCGGTCGGGTCCAGGGCCAGATCGGCACCGAGCTTGAGCGCGAACTCGCGCCGCTCTTCGATCGGGTCGAAGGCGACCACCCGCGCGCCCAGGCCCTTGGCGGCCAGGATGCCGCTCGAGCCCATCGGCCCCAAGCCCCAGATACCGACCGTGCTGGCGCCCGACAGTTCGAGCTTCTTGCAGGCGCTGTAGAGCGTGCCGAATGCGTCGGTCGAAATCGCCGCGGCGACGAAGGACAGCGAGTCCGGGATGCGCATGCAGTTGCGCTCGGGCACGACCATGTAGTTGGCGTTGCCGCCGTCGGCGGTGAAGCCGATGCACTTCCAGGTCGGGCACAGATGGAAGATGCCGCGCCGGCAGGCCGGGCAAGTGCCGCAGCCCAGGGCCAGGTGCACCGCGACGCGGTCGCCGACCTTCAGCGTCGAGACGCCGGGGCCGAGTTCTTCGACGAAGCCGGCGGGCTCGTGCCCGGCCACACAGCGGCCAGGCTCGACACCGCCAAGCACGGCGTTGCCGTAGTACAGGCTCATGTCGCTGCGGCAGATGCACGAGGCTTTCACCGCGATGCGGACTTCACCGTGGCCGGGACGCGGGGTCGCGACTTCACGCACGACCACTTCCTTGTTGCCTGGCAGGTAGACGGCTTTCATGAGGTGCTCCTGAAGGAGGATGTGAGACGTGGCGTTCAGCGCATGCTGGCCTTGATCTTGTTGGTAGCCGGCACGTGGTAGACGGTCTGCCAGGCCTGCAGCAGGTTCTGCTTGGTCACCGGCAGGGCGGGCAAGGCGACGTACGGGGGCGCCGTCTTGCCGAGCAGTCCGTAGCCGGCGAGCATCGCTTCGGTGACGCCCTGGTCGTACGGGCGCTGGGCGCCCAGGCCCTTGATGAAGCCGCCGCGCGCCATGTCGATGGCGACGTTCTCGCCCAGGTCGACCGTGGTCACGACCAGGTCGTCACGGCCGGCGGTGCGGGCCGCGGCGAGCACGCCTTCGGCCGGGTCGGACCAGACCGCCCAGATGCCCTTGATCTTGCGGTTCGAGGTCAGCATCGCGCTGGCCGCCTTATCAGCGTCGCCGGTGAAGTCCGGCCCGCCGATCCCTTGTTCGGCCACGATGTTGATCTTCGGGTAATTCTCCTTGATGGTCTTCTTGAAGGCGTCGTAGCGCTGGCGCGTGACGAAGAAGTCGGCCGCGTGGAACACGATGCCGATGTCGCCTTCGCTCTTGAGCGCCTGCGCCATCAGGTGGGCCGCGGCCACGCCATTGCCGTAGTTGTCGGCCGAGACGGCGCTCACATAGTCCTTGCCAGCCTGGAAGCCCTTGGGCACGTTGTCCATGAAGACCAGCTTCACGCCCTGTGTGGCCGCGGCCCGGTAGGCCTGCGCCGTCGCCGATGGGTCGGACGGGATCGAGACGATGATCGACGGTTTTTGGGTCAGCACGGTCTCGAGGTCGGCGACCTGCTTTTCAGGCTTGAAGCCAGCATCAGTGACAGCGATGACCTTGATATTCATCGCTGCGAACTGCGCCTTCAGACCGGCAATCTGGGCACGCGACCAGTCGTTGCCGGTGTAGTGAAAGACGATGGCCGCGGTGGCGTTCATGGCCTTGATCTTGGCCAGTTCGGCGTCGCTGAGTTGCACGACCGAGGCCGGTGCCGGCTTTTCGCCATTCGGGCCCAGGCTCTGAACGTTGTCTTGCAGCGCGGCCAACGCGGCGGCAGGGTCGGCCGCCGCCGCGGGCACGCCAGTGGCGACCAGCACGGCCGACAGCAAGGTCGAGAGGATGGTGGACATGGAGCGCGACATGTTTGTCTCCTTGGTTGTTGGTAGGGAGCGTGGAGGCTCTCGGGCTCAGCGCGACGAGGTCGCCGCGAAGTCGTGGAAAAACCTGCGCGTGCGCTGAGCGGCGTCGAGCGGATCGGACCATTCGTCGAGTTCGGTGGTAATCCAGCCTTCGAACTTGAGCGCTTCGAGCTTGGCCAGGATGGCGCGCGTGTCGAGGTCGCCCTGATCCAGCGGCGTGAAGCGGAACGGCGTGCGCTGCCAACCCTTCATGTGCACATAGGTGATGCGGCTGAAGAACTCTTCGATGAGAGCCGGCACGTCGGCGCCGCCGGCGGCCAGGTGGGCGGTGTCGGGGCAGAAGCCGATCTCGGTCTGCGCGAAGATCTTGCGCACCTGTTCGGGTGTTTCGACGATGGTGCTCAGGTGCGGGTGGTAGTGCGCGCTGATGCCATGCTTGCGGGCGATGGCCGCAGCCTGGTCGAGCGCCGCGCCCAGCAGCGCATAGTCGCCTTCGCGGATGCCCGCGGCGCGCTGCGCCCCGCCACCCAGCACGATGTACTTCCCGCCCGCTTCGGCGGTGGCTGCCGACACACGGGCGATGCGCGCCAGTTCTTCGTCGAGCAGGTCAGGGAAAATGAAGTTGCAGCCGCTGTACGAGGCCACCAGTTGCACGCCGGCGGCGTCGAGCAGGCGTCGCAACTCGGCCGGCTTGCCTTGGTAGTCGAGCAGGTTGCCGTCGAACATCTCGACGCCGTCGAAACCGGCCGTGGCGATCTCGGCAATGGCGCGCGCCATGTCGGCGTAGGTGCGATAGGTCAGTCGAGTGGCCGAGGTCACGCCGACGGCGTCGCCGCCCATCGGGCCCCAGCAATTCGTTTGATAGCCCAGCTTCCAGCGATTCATCAGCGTTTCTCCTTGGTTCGGTGTCTGTGGTCTTGCTTGCGCACGTCGGCTTGCCTGAGGCTTCTTCCGGCCCAGCGGTAAGCGCCCCATCAAGGCTCTTCAAATTCGACGGCCCTTGAATATGTAAACGTTTACATATTCGATTCAGATCTTCGCGTCTTAACGCTCGATCTCCCTTCATCGAAGGGTTCTTCCTCTCCGCTCGAATTCCGTTGACTGGTGATCGGTGGCGAATCTGGATTCTGGTGCCTACTGTAAACGTTTACTTTTTATTGGGAATAGGTGTTTTCCCGTAAGCACCGGTCTGCGTCCATCCCGTGCGGGCAGCGCCAGGTCAATGTGCTCGGCCCTCGTGGCGTAACCGCGGTCGCTAAGGTACGGGTGATCGCCCGAGTCGTACTCCGGCAACAGCCAGGTCAGCGGCAGCGGATCACGGCTCAGGATGTCGAGCACCAAACGCTTCTCAGACATGTAGTCATGCCCGTCGTAGTGCCGAGCCTGAACGTCGGTCAGTCCATGCGACTGAAGGCGGGCTCGTACTTCTCGACTGGCGCCATGGGCCGCAAGTAGCGTCACGGCGCCGGACCGGATGCGCTTCAACTGGAAGCCGTCGATGGATTCGCCCGACAGCGGCATCAGCCCACCCGGCCAAAATACGAACGCTCCCCCCCTTCTTTCCGTTCGTTGTCGAGATGACGCACTGCTCGATGCGTTGGCCGCCGGTCAACAGGTGCAACCGGAGCGCTGCGGCTTCAAGGCCAGGCCAGTCGGCGATCAGCATCCAATACTCCTGCAGTCGGCCTTGGAGAACGATCACTTGTCGGCGCGGTCGAACGGCGATTGACGCGTCTACGCGGCCGGGTTGAATACGACGCCGAAGGACTGGAAGAGCACCGGGATGGACGCGGAGGTCCGAACATCGAGCGCACACTGGTACGCCGCGCGGATGTAGGAACTCAGTTTGTTGGCGATGCCCCCTTGCCCACTTCGATCCGCCTGCGCATTCGTCCGGCCCGCTCCTGATCGCCCACGACCACGCACAGTTCCTTGGGGCGCTGGCGACTGTCGAGGAGCGGCTGGTCCATGACGACTTCGAGCAGACGCTGGAGGACCACTATGCCAGCCTGGAGCAGAAGGTGATCGTCGAACCCTACCTGGATCCGGCCCTGCACTACGAGGGCTCCGTCCATTGCCCGCAGGGCAAGGCGAAGATCGTCTTGGTCATTGACAGGTTCGACGAACAGAAGCGGCGCGCGTCGGTCGATCGCGACTGGAATCTCCTTCATATGGCGCTGGACCAGCCTTACCAGATCACTGGATCTGCCGCGCCCGCGCTATCTCGATGCGCTGCTGGCCGACGCCGAAGCCCTGTCGGCGGCATTCGACTGCCTGCGCGTCGACTTCTACGCCTCCGACAGCGACTATGTCTTCGGCGAGCTCACGAACTTGCCGGCCGGCGGCCTGGGCCGGTTCAGCTCGCCGGATGGAGCGCAACGGTTCACGCGGGCCTTCTTCGCCTGAGCGGCGACCGCTCAAGCCCCGACGAGCCCGGGACCCGGCGCGAGCATTGCCGCCTCAGTTCAGCGCCATGCTGAGCTTGCGGCGGTAGCGCGCCACCAGCTCGGCCTGCGGATCCTGCTGCACCGCGGTTTTGCCTGCGATCTCGATGCCGCCGGCGCTCTTGCCCGGTGCGCCCGGCTCGGCCTTGGGCGCGGTGGGCGCCAGCAGCTCGAGCAGCGCGACATAGGTCTTGCGCGGCGCCTCGTCGGCCCATTTCTTGTCGCGCATGATGATCTCGAGCAGTTCCTCCATCGCCTCGGTCCACTGGCCCAGGCCGATCAGCAGCCGGCTCTTGGCGAAGCGCGTGTCGAAATCGCGCTTGTTGGCCGCGATCACCTCGTCGAACTGCTCCAGCCGCCACTTGCCGCGCGGGTCGAGGCTCAGGAACTCGAGCGCGTTGAGCCACTGCGACAGCGCCTCGAAGCGATGCTGCAGCGGGATCTGGCCCAGCGCGGGCGCCAGCGCCGCCGCCGCCTCGGCCAGCTGGCCGTTGCTGATCAGCAGCTTGACGTAGTCGTAGCGCAGGTCGTCGTTGCCCGGGTTCTGCGCCAGCGCGTCGGCCAGCTTGTCCTGCGCGCTCTGGGCGTCGCCGGCCTCGGCCAGCTGCTGCGCCTCCTGCACGTCGGCCTCGGCCTGCAGGTCCTCGGGGCTGGGGAGGTGGCGGTCGAGCAGGGCCTTGATCTGGCCCTCGGGCTGCGCGCCCATGAAGCCATCGACCGGCTGGCCGCCCACCATCAGGATGCAGGTCGGGATGCTGCGGATGCCGAAGGCGCCGGCGAGCTGCTGCTGCTCGTCGGAGTTGATCTTGACCAGCTTGAAGCGGCCGGCGTACTCGGCCTCGATCTTCTCGAGCACCGGCCCGAGCGACTTGCAGGGGCCGCACCAGGGCGCCCAGAAGTCGAGCAGCACGGGTACGCTGTGCGAGGCTTCGATGACTTCGGCTTCAAAGTTGGCAAGGGTGACGTCGATCATGGGGTTGCGGTGGTGTGACGGTGGGAAAGCCCGGGCGCCGCGCGCGCGGCCTGCTGCGAGGATTTTGCCCCCTTATCTGGGGGTGAAAAGTAAAATCGCAACTTTTGGAGTGGCTTGTGAGCGAAACGATCAAGGTGGGCGTGGTGATGGGTTCCAACAGCGACTGGGACACCATGAAGCACGCCGTAGAGATTTTCCAGCAGTTCGGCGTGGCCTGCGAGGCGCGCGTGGTGTCGGCGCACCGCATGCCGGACGACATGTTCGCCTACGCCGAAGCCGCTGCCGGCCGCGGCCTCAAGGCCATCATCGCGGGCGCGGGCGGTGCCGCCCACCTGCCGGGCATGCTGGCGGCCAAGACCGTGGTGCCGGTGCTCGGCGTGCCGGTCCAGTCCAAGGCGCTGTCGGGCGTGGACTCGCTGCACAGCATCGTGCAGATGCCCAAGGGCGTGCCGGTCGCCACCTTCGCGATCGGCGCCGCCGGCGCCGCCAACGCGGCGCTGTTCGCGGTCGCCATGCTGGCCAACGAGGACGCCGCGCTGCGCGCCAGGCTCGAAGCCTTCCGCGCCGCCCAGACCGAGGCCGCGCGCGCCATGACCCTGCCGCCGGTGGGGGGCGCATGAGCGAGATCAAGACCATCCTGCCCGGCCAGCCCGGTGCCGAAGGCCAGCTCGCCACCCTGGGCGTGATGGGAGGCGGCCAGCTCGGCCGCATGTTCGTTCAGGCAGCCCAGGAAATGGGCTACTTCACCGCCGTGCTCGATCCCGATCCGGCCAGCCCGGCCGGCCTGGTCAGCCATTTCCACATCCAGACCGGCTACGAGGACGAGGCCGGCCTGGCCGAACTCGCGCAGCGCTGCGACGCGATCACGACCGAGTTCGAGAACGTGCCGGCGCCCGCGCTCGAGGCCCTGGCCGGCAGCCGGCCGGTGGCGCCGCGCGCCGGCGCCGTCGCGGTGGCGCAGGACCGCATCGCCGAAAAGGCGCATTTCGTCGCCTGCGCCCAGGCCGGCGGAGTCGGCCCGGCGCCGTACGCGGCGATCGAATCCGTATCCGACCTGGCGGCGGTGCCCGCTGAGCTGCTGCCCGGCATCCTCAAGACCGCGCGCCTGGGCTACGACGGCAAGGGCCAGGCCCGCGTGCGGGACCGCGCCGAGCTCGCCGCCGCCTGGGACGACATGGGCCGGGTCGCCTGCGTGCTCGAGAAGATGCTGCCGCTCAAGGCCGAGCTGTCGGTCATCGTCGCGCGCGGCGCCGACGACCAGGTGGTGCACTTCCCGGTGCAGCGCAACCTGCACCGCGACGGCATCCTGGCCGTGACCGAGGTCCACGAAGGCAACGTCCCCGCCGGCCTGGCGCAGCAGGCGGTGCAGACCACCGCCGAGATCGCGCGCCAGATCGGCTACGTCGGCGTGCTCTGCGTCGAGTACTTCGTGGTCGACGACGGCAGCGCCGATGGCGCGCTGGTGGTCAACGAGATGGCGCCGCGTCCACACAACAGCGGCCACTACACGATCAACGCCTGCGACGTCTCGCAGTTCGAGCTCCAGGTGCGCGCGATGGCCGGCCTGCCGCTGGTGCAGCCGCGCCTGCACAGCCCGACCGTGATGCTCAACCTGCTCGGCGACCTCTGGTTCCGCGGCGCCGAGGCCGTCACGCCGCCCTGGAAGCAGATCCTGGCGCTGCCCGGCACCCACCTGCACCTGTACGGCAAGCTCGAGGCCCGCAAGGGCCGCAAGATGGGCCACCTCAACGTCACCGGCGCGAGCGTCGAGCAGGTGCAGGCGACCGCGCTGCGCTGCGCCGAGCTGCTGGGCATGGCGCCATGGCGCTGACGCTGGACGCGCGCGCGCTGCTGCAGCCGGCGCAGGCCGATGCGGCCGCGCTCGAGCAGGCGCAGCAGGCGGTCGAACAGGCCGCCCGGGCGCTGCAACGCGGCGCGCTGGTCGGCCTGCCGACCGAGACCGTCTACGGCCTGGCGGCGGACGCCGACCAGGCCGAGGCGGTCGGCCGCATCTTCGCGGCCAAGGGCCGGCCCAAGGACCACCCGCTGATCGTGCACCTGGCCGGCGCCACGCCGCAGCAATGGCGCGCCGGCGTCGAGCATTACGCGCGCGAGCTGCCCGATTTCGCCGAGAAGCTGATGCAGGCCTTCTGGCCCGGCCCGCTGACGCTGATCCTGCCGCGCCGGCCCGGGGTGGGCGCGGCATCCGCTGGCGGCCAGGACTCGATCGGCCTGCGCTGCCCGGCGCACCCGGTCGCGCAGGCGCTGCTGCAGGCCTGCTCTGGCCTAGGCGTGCAGGGCCTGGCGGCCCCAAGCGCCAACCGCTTTGGCCGCGTCAGTCCGACCTCGGCCGGACATGTGCACGACGAGTTCGGCGAACTGCTCTCGGACGCCGAACTGCTGATCCTGGACGGCGGCGCCTGCCCGGTCGGGATCGAGTCGACCATCGTCGACTGCAGCCGCGGCCACCCGGTGCTGCTGCGCCCGGGCATGATCGGCCAGGAGGCGCTGGCGGCCGCCATCGGCATGCCGGTCGCGCAGCGCGACCAGGCCGCGCCCAAGGCCTCCGGCACGCTGGAATCGCACTACGCGCCGACCGCGCGCGTGCGCCTGATGCCGCACGCCGAGATCCAGGCCGCACTCGACCTGCTCGGCGCCGACGCGCGCCATATCGCGATCTACACCCGCACGCCGGTCAGCAGCGCGAGCCGCCACCTGCTGCTGCGCTACATGCCGACCAGCGCCGAGGGCTGCGCGCAGGAGCTGTTCGCGGTGCTGCGCGAACTCGACCAGCCGCAGATGAAGCTGATCTGGGTCGAGACGCCGCCGGCCGATCCGGCCTGGGACGGCGTGCGCGACCGGCTGCAGCGCGCTGCGGCCTGAAGCGCTTAGCGCCTGTCCCGTTCGCCGTCCTGCGGGCCGTCGCGTCGCGGCGGTGGCCCGTGGGGCCGCTCGTCCGGGCCGCGGCCGGTGCCGCCCGGACCGGGGCCCGCGGGCGGCGCTCCCGCCGAAGGAGCCGGCGCTGGCCGGAGCATGGGCTCGCCCGAGCGCTGCGGCCAGGCTTCGGGCCGCCTGGGTGCGTCCGGCATGACCTGGCCTCCGGCTGCCGCCGGTGGCCGGGCTTCCGGGTAAGCCGGCCGGGCCGGTTCGCGCATCGCGCCATATGGCGCTTGCATGGGTCGCTCCGGGCGGAACTCGGGACGTGGCCCCGGATGCGGTTCCCAGCGCGGCCCCGGATGCATTTCGGGAGGCGGCAGCGGGCGGGGCAGGGGCACCGTCGGGACCGGCTCGCGATGCGGCCAGGCGGGCGGCCCCGGGCGCTGTTCCCAGCGCCCGCCATCGGAGCGCCAGCGATCGCCGTCGCGGCGCCAGACCGGCGGCACCCAGACCCGCCCCGGCGAGGGAACCACCCAGTAGCCCGGCACCCATTCGAAGCGCACGCCCCCCCAGTTCCAGAAACCATCGATCCAGACGTAAGAAGGACCGGGCGCCAGACCGCGGTATTCGACCCGCGGCGGCGGCGGGGTCTGGTAGGTCCAGGGGCCGTAGGCCGGCTCGTAGCCCGGACCGCGCCCGGGCGCAGGCGGCGCCACGACGCAGGCGGCCAGTACGCTGGCCGCCGCCAGCAACACCGGATACTTCAGATAAGGCAGTGCCATGTGACCATTCTGAACCCGAACGCGCCGGCTGGCCACGGCCTGCAACACTTGCTTACCTTGCCGCCACCGGGCCCGCCAGTGACCAGCTCCCGAACGGATCAGCGGCGCAGCCGCCCTTCACGCCGCTGCTCCTCCCAGCGGCCGCCTTCCTGACGCCAGCGTTCGCCGTCCCGCTGCCAGGCATGCGGCACCCAGACGTAGCCCGGCCGCGGCGCGACCCAGCGCCCGGGCGTCCATTCGTAGCGCACGCCGCCCCAGCTCCAATAGCCGGCGATCCAGAGATAGCCGGTGGCCGGCGGCCGGCCGGGATGCTCCAGCCGCAGCGCCGGCGGGGCCGGCTGCGCCACCACCACGCCCGGCACGACCGGCGCGAGCCCGGGGGAAGACACCGGCCCGGGGGCGTCGGGACGCGACGGTGCGTCGGCGCAGGCCGCCAGGAGCAGCGCGGCGACCGCAGGAAGAAGGGGTTTCAGAATCCGCATTTGATTGGCGGGATTGGTGCGCCTGGAGCAGCGGCGGTCCAGCCAGCGCCGAAACGGCGGCCGGGTCCGGGCGCTGCAGACCTCAGCGCGCCTCGGGCAGCTCGATCTTGACCTCGAGCACCTCGAGGTTTTCCTCGCGGTCGAGCTGGACCTTGATGTCCTCCGGATTGATCTGGATGTACTTGCTGATCACAGCGATCAGATCGCGCTGCAGGTCGGGCAGGTAGTCGGGCTCGGCCGTGTTGCGGCCGGCACGCTCGTGCGCCAGGATGATCTGCAGGCGGTCCTTGGCGATCGATGCGGTCTTCTTCTTCTCGCCCAACAGAAAGGACAGGAAGGACATGGCTTACCTCCCGCCGAACAGGCGCTTGAAGAAACCCGGTTTCTCGGCCACCACGAAGCGCATCGGCTTTTCCTGGCCCAGGAAGCGGTCGACCACGTCCTTGTAGGCCTCGGACACGTCGCTGCCCTGCATGTGGATGACGGGCAGGCCCTGGTTCGACGCCTGCAGCACGACCTCGCTCTCGGGGATCACGCCGATCAGGTCGATGCGCAGGATATCCTGGATGTCCTCCAGCGACAGCATCTGGCCGTCCTGCACCCGGTTGGGGTTGTAGCGCGTGATCAGCAGGTGCTCCTTGACCGGATGGCCGCCCTGCATGGCGCGGCGGGTCTTGCTGCTCAGCATGCCCAGGATGCGGTCCGAGTCGCGTACCGAGGAGACCTCGGGGTTGGTCACGACCAGGGCCTCGTCGGCGAAATGCATGGCCATCAGCGCGCCGGTCTCGATGCCCGCCGGCGAATCGCAGACGATGTAGTCGAAGCCCATGGCGGCGAGGTCAGTGAGGACGCGCTCGACGCCTTCCTGGCTCAGCGCATCCTTGTCGCGCGTCTGGCTGGCCGCCAGCACGTAGAGCTTGTCGTTCTGCTTATCCTTGATCAGGGCCTGGTTGAGGTTGGCCTCGCCGTTGATCACGTTGATGAAGTCGTAGACCACGCGGCGCTCGCAGCCCATGATCAGGTCCAGGTTGCGCAAGCCGACGTCGAAGTCGATCACGACCGTCTTGAAACCCTTGAGCGCCAGTCCCGCGGCAAAGCTGGCACTGGTGGTGGTTTTGCCTACTCCACCCTTGCCTGAGGTCACGACTACTATTTTCGCCATTTTCGCACTACTTTCCAGATCAGATTTTCAGATTATTGGCTCAAGCAGCAGCTTGTCTCCATTTGCGCCGCTCTCAAGTCGCACCTGGGCCGGCTTGCCTTGCACGTTTGCCGGCAGGGGGTTGTCACTGGTGCGGTAGACGCCGGCGATCGAGATCAGCTCGGCCTCCAGGCTGGCGGCAAAGATGCGCGCGTCGGCATAACCGCGCGCGCCGGCGATTGCCTTGCCGCGCAGCGGCGCGAAGACATGGATATGGCCGTCGGCGATCACCTCGGCACCGGGGTTGACCATGGCCAGCACGACCAGATCGCGGCCGCGCGCGTACACCTGCTGGCCCGAGCGCAGCGGCTTGTCGACGATCAGCGCGGGCATCAGCGCCGGCTCGGGCGGCTGAACCGGCGGGGCCTCGTTCGCCGTCTCGGCCCGGCCCAGGCTGGCCTCATCCCCGAACGCCAGCCCGGCCTGTTGCGCGGTCTGCATCTGCCGGGCATTGCCGCCGCGAACCGCCACGGGCACGAGGCGATAGCGCTTGAGCAGCGGTATCAGATAGCTCCAGTCCAGCGCCTCATCCGTGTCATGCAGGGCCGACAGGTCGATCAGCAGAGGATCTTCGGAGAAGAAGTCGGGAATGTCGCCATAGCGCTGCTGCAGTTCACGCGCCACGTCATTGAGCTTGCTGGATTTCAATAACAGTGCCACCAGCGGAAGCTGGGCACTCTTGATTTCGAACAGTGAGGGTGTCGACCCAGGGGTAGCGGATGACATGCGCAGGACAGCTTGAAAACTTCATCTTACCAGTCGCCAGAGTGGCGAGCTCACCTCTTCCGCCGGACAAACCCTTGTGTCATGCCGAGCCAACTGCCTGACCTCGAAAAGTTGTCCTGGCTTGCTTATCCATATTTGAATTCAAGAATAGCAGTAGTAGTAGAAGTCTGGACAAATCTGTGGAAAACTTGAATTTGAGATTGGAAATCAACAGGGTTGTTTAAGGATAAATCTGGGGATATCCTGCCTTCCAGGATTTCGGCGTGGTACAGCAAGATGCCGTCCATCCGCTTTTCTGTTGATAAGTCAGAGGCTCACCGATTTTTATCAACAGAGTTGTTGATAAAACAAAGGCCACCCCAGTGCGGGGTGGCCTTTGTTCTGGGTGCGGGCCTGTGCGACCCTGGTCGGGCGGCCTGCACGGCCGCCCTCACCCTGACAGGCAGTCTTCAGGCTGCAACCGCGTAACCCTCTTCGGCGATGGCCTTGGCCAGCGCCTCGCGCGACGCGCTCGACTCGAGCTCGACCTTGTTCTGGGCCCGGTCGATGCGGACCTGGGCTTGCGGATCGAGCGCCTTGATCGCCTGGGTGATGGCCTTCTCGCAGTGACCGCAGGTCATTCCGGTGACGGTGAAGCTGTGTTGCATCCTTGCTGACTCCTGTGCATGGTGGGGTATGAACTCCCCACAGTATGAACCGCCGCATGGCGTGGCGCCAGCGGCGGGCCGACGCGCGGCTCGGGTTTGCCGAGGCCGGTACCCGTCCGGTGCGCAAGCAGGTTCATACTGTCAACATGGAAACCAATGAAGCAGCACGCTTGGAGCCGGGACCGGCGCAGCGCGAACTCGATCTCGGCATTGGCGGCATGACCTGCGCCTCCTGTGTCGCGCGCGTCGAGCGGGCGCTCGGGAAGATTCCGGGCGTGCAGGACGCCAGCGTCAACCTCGCCACCGAGACCGCGCGCGTGCGCTGGCAGCCCGATGGCGAAGCGGGGGACGCGGCGACGATGACGGCGCGCGTGCAGCGCGCCGTGCGCGACGCCGGCTACGAGCCGCGCCCGGTCGAAGCCGCCGACGCGGAGGTGCCAGTCTCCTGGCTGGGTCTGCCGCGCGACGCCTGGCCGGTGCTGCTGGCGGCGCTGCTGTCGGCCCCGCTGGCGCTGCCGATGCTGGGCAGCCTGCTGGGCCGGCACTGGATGCTGCCGGCCTGGATCCAGTTCGCGCTCGCGACCCCGGTGCAGTTCTGGCTCGGCGCGCGCTTCTACCGCGCGGCCTGGCACGCGCTCAAGGCCGGCAGCGGCAACATGGAGCTGCTGGTCGCGATCGGCACCACCGCCGGCTGGGCGCTGAGCACCTGGCTCTGGCAGCGCGCCGAAGCCGGCGCGATGCCGCACCTGTACTTCGAGGGCTCGGCGGTCGTGATCACGCTGGTGCTGCTGGGCAAGTGGCTGGAGGCGCGCGCCAAGCGCCAGACCACCGCGGCGATCCGCGCCCTGCATGCGCTGCGCCCCGAGCTCGCGCATCTGCTGCCCGACGGCGTCAGGCGCGAGGAGATGGTGGACCTGCCGGTCGCCGAGCTGCTGCCGGGCGACCGGGTGCTGGTGCGCCCGGGCGAGCGCCTGCCCGCCGACGGCGAGGTGCTGCAGGGCCAGACCCAGGTCGACGAGTCCATGCTGACCGGCGAGCCGATGCCGGTGCCCAAGCAGGCCGGCGACCGCGTGACCGGCGGCAGCCTCAACGGCGACGGCGCGATCGAGGTCGCGGTGCGCGCGGTCGGCGCGCAGAGCGTGCTCAGCCGCATCATCGCGCTGGTGCAGGACGCGCAGGCCGCCAAGGCGCCGATCCAGCGCCTGGTCGACCGGGTCGCGGCGGTGTTCGTGCCGGCGGTGCTCGTGATCGCGGTCGCGACCTTCCTGGCCTGGTATTTCTGGCAGGGCGTGCCGCTGGAGCAGGCGCTGCTGCCCGCGGTCGCGGTGCTCGTGATCGCCTGTCCCTGCGCGCTCGGGCTGGCGACGCCGGCCGCGATCATGGCCGGCACCGGCGTGGCGGCGCGGCACGGCATCCTGGTCAAGGACGCCGAGGCGTTCGAGCTGGCCTGCCACATCGACACGGTCGCCTTCGACAAGACCGGCACGCTGACCGTGGGCCAGCCGCGCCTGAGCGCCGTCGTGGCGGCCTCCGGCATAGACGAGGCCGGCGCGCTGCAGGCCGCGGCTGCGCTGCAGTCGCAGAGCGCGCACCCGCTGGCGCGCGCGGTGCTCGCCGCCGCCGGCAAGGTGGAACTGGCGGCCGAGAACGTGCAGGCGGTGCCCGGGCGCGGCAGCCACGGCCTGGTGCGGCAGTCCGAGCTGCACCTGGGCAGCCTGCGCTGGATGGACGAGCTCGGCGTCGCGCTCGGCGATCTGGCCGGGCGCGCCATCGAACTGCTGTCCAGCGGCGCCACCGTCTCGGCGCTGGCGTTGCGCCAGCCCGACGGCCGCTTCCTGCCGCTGGCGCTGTTCGCGTTTGCCGACGAACCCAAGCCCGGCGCGGCGGCCGCGATCGCGCGCCTGCGCGCGCGCGGCCTGCGCCTGCTGATGATCTCGGGCGACAACCGCGCCGCGGCCGAGGCGATGGCGCGTCGCCTCGGCCTGCGTCCCGACGCCGGAGAGGTGCTGGCCGAGGTGCTGCCGGGCGACAAGGCCACGCGCGTCGCCGGGCTCAAGTCGGACGGGCACCGGGTCGCGATGGTCGGCGACGGCGTCAACGACGCGCCCGCGCTGGCGGCGGCCGACGTCGGCATGGCGATGGCGCCGGCCCAGGGCGGTTCCGACGTCGCGATGCACGCGGCCGGCATCACGCTGATGCGCGGCGAGCCGCGGCTGGTGGCGGCGGCGCTGGACATCTCGCGCCGCACCGTGGCCAAGATCCGGCAGAACCTGTTCTGGGCCTTCTTCTACAACGTCGCGGGCATCCCGCTGGCGGCGCTGGGCTACCTGAACCCGGTGCTCGCGGGCGCCGCGATGGCGCTGAGCTCGGTCAGCGTGCTCAGCAACGCGCTGCTGCTCAAGCGCTGGCAGCCCGAGGCCTGACAGGCTGTGAACGAACTGCTCTTCGAGGCTGCTGAGCGATGCAAGCTGGCCGCGCCAGTATCCGGGGAACTCGCGCGCATGCACGCCAAGGTGCGACGCGCAGAAGTCGCAGGCCATGGACTTGAGCATCTGGCCCGGCGTCTACCCCACGACTGAGGATGGAGGCAGGCCGATAGGTTCTCGATGCCTTGCATCCACGGTCTCGGCCAGCGCGCAGCCCCCAGCACGAGCCGGCGATGGCGATTCTTGCCGGACGCGAGGCCGTTACTCATGTTCCACGCCGGGCAGATGGCCGGTCTTCAGGTAAATGGTCGTTCCTTGCCGTCCCGCCGCCAGGTGGGGATAGTGCCCGGTGGGCAGCCTTATCCAGCTGCCATGCTCATAGGTCGTTTCGCCCTCTACCACGGCGCCGGCCAATACCAGCAACTCGGCGCTGGCCACCGGTTCGGGCAACAGGGGGCATCCTGCGGGCAGGCGCTGCAGGCACACCTGTTCCGCCGGATCCGAGAACAGCCGGCAGACCGCGCGCTGACCCAGGTGCTGCCAGGCGGATGGTGCGCGGGTGTCGATGCGAACTGGCCGGGTTTCGCCAGGCGACATCTGCCATAGCTTGACGAAGAGGGTGGCGCCCTCCAGGCTGGAAGGCTGGTGGCTCGAGCCTGGCGGATTGCGCATGTACCAGCCAGCGGGATAGTGTGCGTCGCCCTCCGAGAAGGTGCCCGAGAGCACCAGGATCTCTTCGCCACCCGGGTGATGGTGGGGCGGAAAATGCGAGCCTGGCGCGTAGCGCACGATGCTGGTGGCCCGGGATTTTTCTCCGCCCAGCCGGTCCAGCATCATCCGCTCCACGCCGGCCTGGGGCGAGGGAACCCACTGGTAGTCGTCGGGCGTGACGATGGCGCGGCAGGAGAAATCGGAATTGACGAGCATGGGGGCGAGTGGTCTGGGTCAGGGATGGAACAATTGTGCGTGCTCACTGCCACAGCCGGGCAAAACCTGATGCAGGCACGCCGAGTCAATCCTTGGCCGGACCGGCGCCCGCTGCCTGATCGCTCAGGGACGCGGTTCGTTCACAGATTCCGAGCCGGTCTCAGTGTCCGAGCTGACGCAGTTGCTCGTAGAGCGAGCGTTGCGCCTCGTTCAGACTCGTGGGCACGAGCACGCGCAGCTTGAGCAGCAGGTCGCCGCGGCCGTCGCGGCCGAAATGCGGCAGGCCCTTGCCGCGCAGGCGCAAGATCGTATCCGGCTGGGTGCCGGCCGGCACCTGGACCCGGGCCTCGCCATCGAGCGTGGCGACGCGCAGCTCGGTGCCCAGCACCGCGTCGACCAGGGCCAGGTCCTGGGCGTGCCAGAGGTCGGCGCCGGCGCGCTCGAAGCGCGGGTCGCTGCGCGCGTGCACCACGACGTAGAGGTCGCCGGGTGCTGCACCGGCCTGCGGCGCCGGCAGGCCGTGCCCGGGCACGCGCAGCGCCGTGCCGTCCTCGATGCCGGGCGGAATCCGGACCGTGACCTTGTCGGCGCGCAGCACCTGGCCCTCGCCGTGGCATTCCTCGCAGGGGTGTTCGATCAGCACGCCGCGGCCGCCGCAGGCCGCGCAGGGCATGACCTGCTGGAGCAGCACATTGCCCTCGTGGCTCTTGCGCACCTCGCGCCCGCTGCCCTGGCAGCTCGTGCAGGGTCGCGGCGTGGTGCCGGGCTGGGCGCGGCTGCCGTGGCAGGCCGGGCAGCTGACGAAGCGCTCGTAGCGCACCGTTTCCTCGCCGCCGCTGAGCACGCGCTCGAGCGGGATCGCCAGCGGCACCTCGAGGTTGTCGCCGCGCACCGGCCCGTGCGGGCGCCGGTGTCCGCCGAAGAAGCGCTCGAAGATGCCGCCGCCGAGGCCGTTGCCCAGGCCGCCGAACAGGTCCTCGAAGTCGATGCCGCCAAACAGGTCCTCGGGCCGCATGCCCTCGATGCCGCCGGAGCCGCCGGCGTCGTAGTCGGCGCGCTTCTTGGGGTCGGACAGCACCGCGTAGGCCTCGGCGATCTCCTTGAAGCGCTCCTCGGCGCCCGGCGACTGGTTGCGGTCGGGGTGGTGTTTCAGCGCGAGCTGGCGGAAGGCGTCGCGGATCGCCTTGGCGTCGGCGTCGCGCGCCAGCCCCAGGACCTCGTAGTAGTCGCGCCGGGCCGCAGCCACCGTTCAGCCCGCCGGCCTAGTGGTAATCGGCGTCCACCACGCGCGCGCCAGCCGGACCGGTGCCCGTGCCGGGAGCCGCGCCCGCCGTTCCCGCGCCGCCGCCGGGCGCGCTGTAGCGCACCTCCTGGTAGGGACCGGTGCCGGGCGGCTGGGCCTGGACGTAGACCATGGTGCCGGCTTCCTTGAGCACCTTGCGCAGGGCCTCGGACTTGTCCTTGACCTGCGTGACATCCTTGCTGGCAATGGCCTCCTTGGCCTGGCGGCGCGCCTGCTCGAGCTTGGTCCTAATCTCGGTGGTCAGCTTGTCGGCGAAGTCGGCCGCCATCTTCTCGGCCTGGTAGCACAGGCTCTCGCATTCGTTGATGGCCTCGGCGGCCGCGCGCCGCTGCCGGTCGGCCTCGGCGTACTGCTCGGCCTCCTGCACCATGCGCTCCTTGACGCCGCGCTCGAGCCGGGTCGAGCCGCTGATGCGCACCGACTGGCTGCGGCCGCTGGCGACGTCCCTGGCCGAAACGTTGAGGATGCCGCTGGCGTCGATGTCGAAGCTGACCTCGATCTTCGGTATGCCGCGCGGCGCCGGCGGCAGGCCGTCGAGGTTGAACTCGCCCAGCGCCACGTTGTCGGCCGCCATCGCGCGCTCGCCCTGGAACACGTGCACCGTGACCGAGGTCTGCAGGTCGGCCGCGGTCGTGAAGGTCTCGGTCTTCTTCACGGGAACCGGCGTGTTGCGCGCGATCAGCGGCGTGGCGACGCCGCCCAGGGTCTCGACGCCCAGCGTCAGCGGCGTGACGTCGACCAGCACGATGTCCTTGAGCTCGCCAGCCAGGATGCCGGCCTGGATCGCGGCGCCGCAGGCCACGCATTCCATCGGGTCCACGCCCTGCTCGGCCTTGCGGCCGAAGAGCTGCTCGAAGAAGGCGCGCACCACCGGCATGCGCGTCGGCGCGCCGACGAAGACGATGCGGTCGACCTGCGGCGCCGTGATGCCGGCATCGTGCAGTGCCTGCTCGACCGGATGGCGGCAGCGCTCGATCACGGGCTGGACCAGGCGCTCGAGCTCGGCGCGGCCCAGGTCGAGCTCGAGGTGCCTGGGCTCGCCGCCGACGACGCCGATGTAGGGCAGGCTCAGGTGGGTGGTGACGCTGGTCGAGAGTTCGATCTTGGCCATCTCGGCCGCCTCCATCAGGCGCGCGGCGGCCTTGCGGTCCTGCCGCACGTCGATGCCGCTCTGCTCCAGGAAGCGCTGCGCCAGCGCCTCGAACAGCACCTGGTTCATGTCGGTGCCGCCCAGGCGGGTGTCGCCGCTGGTGGCCCTGACCTCGAACACGCCCTTGCCGAACTCCATGATCGTGACGTCGAGCGTGCCGCCGCCCAGGTCCACGACCGCGATCCGCAGCTCCTCGCCGGCGCGGTCCAGCCCGTAGGCGAGCGAGGCCGCGGTCGGCTCGTTGACCAGGCGCACCACCTCGAGCCCGGCTATTGCCCCGGCGTCCTTGGTCGCGCTGCGCTGGTTGTCGTCGAAATAGGCCGGCACCGTGACCACGGCCTGCGTCACCGGCTCGCCCAGGAAGGCCTCGGCGTCGCGCTTGATCTTCTGCAGCAGGAAGGCCGACAGCTGCTCGGGCGAGAACTCGCGCTCATGCAGGCGCACCTTGTCGCGCGAGCCCATGCGGCGCTTGAAGGCGGTCGTCGTGCCCTCGGGGTTGGCGGCGGCCTGGCGCCGCGCCGGTTCGCCCAGCAGCATCTGGCCGTCGGCCGTGAGCGCGACGTAGCTCGGGAAGGCCTTGCCGCCCAGGCTCACACCCTCGGCGCTGGGAATGATGACGGGACGGCCGCCGCGCAACACCGCCGCCGCCGAGTTGGACGTTCCGAGATCGATACCGATGATCGCCATCGTCAGCCTTCCTTCCTTCCTCTTGCGCCGCAATCGAGATGGCCATCATGCCCCCGATCGCTTCGCGCGGCAATCCGTATCTGGTACAAGTACTATTCCAGCATGACCAGGATTCAGGAGGATTTCTTCATGATCCTGCAGCCCATGCGCACAGAGGGCCAATGCCATGAATGATGGAATCCCGGTCAGCGTGCCAGCCCGGGGCAGCATCGTGCTGGGCGCTGACGACGCGCTGGTGGTGGTCGACGTCCAGCGCGACTTCCTGCCCGGCGGCGCGCTCGCCGTGCCCGAGGGCGACCGGGTCGTGCCGGCGATCAACCGCTACCTCGCACGGTTCGAGCGCGATGGCCGGCTGGTCGTGCTGACGCGCGACTGGCATCCGGCAGACCATGTGTCCTTCCGCGCCCAGGGCGGTCCCTGGCCGCCGCACTGCGTCGCGGGCACGCCGGGCGCGGGCTTCGCCGACGGACTGGCGCTGCCGGCGACCGCCATTTTCATCTCCAAGGCGACGCGGCCCGAGGTCGACGCCTATTCCGACTTCGAGGGCACGCCGTTGGCCGACTGGCTGCACAAGCTGGGCATCCGGCGGCTGCTGGTCGGCGGCATCGCGACCGACTACTGCGTCCAGGCCACCGTGCTCGACGCGCTGCGCGAGGGCTTCGAGGTGCTGCTGCTGGTCGACGCGATCCGTCCGGTCGACGTGCAGCCGGGCGACGGCGCGCGCGCCGAGCAGGCCATGGTGCAGGCCGGGGCGCGACCCATCCGCTTCGGGGATCTGGCCGGGGCGGGCGCATGAACGGCGGCGACAGCGCGCTGCTGACCGACCTCTACCAGCTCACCATGCTGCAGGCCTATTTCGACGAGGGCCTGCACGAGACCGCCGTGTTCGAGCTGTTCGTGCGCGCGCTGCCCAGCCAGCGCAATTTCCTGCTGCTGGCGGGGGTGGAGCAGGCGCTGGACTACCTCGAGCAATTCCAGTTCACGCCCGCCGAGCTGGACTGGCTGCGTGCCAGCGGGCGCTTCAAGCCCGCCTTCGTCGATTCGCTGCGCGACTTCCGCTTCACCGGCGAGGTGCATGCGATGCGCGAGGGCACGGTCTTCTTCGCCAACGAGCCGGTGCTGCGCGTCGAGGCGCCGATAGGCCAGGCGCAACTGGTCGAGAGCCGGCTGCTGAATCTGCTGCACTGCTCGACCCTGCTCGCGTCCAAGGCCGCGCGCTGCCGGCTGGCGGCTCCGGACCGGCTGCTGGTCGACTTCGGCCTGCGCCGCTCGCACGGCGCCGAGGCCGGCCTGCTGGCGGCGCGCGCCAGCTACCTGGCGGGCTTCGCCGGCAGCGCGACGGTGCTGGCGGGCCAGCGCTGGGGCATCCCGGTGTTCGGCACCATGGCGCATTCCTACATCGAGGCGCACGAGCTCGAGGCGCAGGCGTTCGAGGCCTTCGCGGCCTCCCAGCCGGGCCAGGTCACGCTGCTGATCGACACCTACGACACCGAGGCCGCGGCGCGCAAGGTCGTCGCGCTGGCCCCGGCGCTGGCGCGGCTGGGCGCCAGGCTGGCCTCGGTGCGCATAGACAGCGGCGACCTCGGCGCGCACGCGCGCCAGGTCCGGGCCATCCTGGACGCGGGCGGGCTGGGCGAGGTCAGGATCTTCGCCAGCGGCAACCTCGACGAATGGCGGCTGCAGCAACTGCTGCAGGCCGGCGCGCCGATCGACGGCTTCGGCGTCGGCACCGCGCTGAGCACCTCGGCCGACGCGCCGGCGCTCGACGCGGTCTACAAGATCCAGAGCTACGCCGGCCGGCCGCGACGCAAGCGCTCCGAGGGCAAGGCCACCTGGCCTGGCGCCAAGCAGGTCTGGCGCTGGAGTGGCCCGGATGGCCGGCTGGAGCGCGACCTGGTGGCGCTGGCGTCCGAACCCGAGCCGGCGCACGGCCTGCCCCTGCTGCAGCCCGTGATGCGCGCGGGCCGGCGCCTGGCGCCGGCCGAGCCGCTCGAGCGGCTGCGCGAGCACGCCGCGGCCCAGCTGGCCGCCCTGCCCGACTCGCTGCGCGCGCTCGAGGCCGGGACGGCGGCGCAGGCCCATGAGGTGCGGATCTCGGACGAATTGCAGCGCCTGGCGGCGCAGCTGGACCGGCAGGCGCACTGAAACGGAAGGCACAGGCGATGGCACATGCGAAGAAAAAGCTGCAGGTGGCGGTGGTGGGCCTGGGACAGCTCGGCACGGCCTGCGCGCGGGCCCTGCTGCAGGAAGAGGAGCTCGCGCTGGCCGGCATCGTGCGCCGGCCCGAATCGCCCAGCGTGGTGCCGGCCAGCCTGCAGCGCCATCCGGTGGTGGCGCATGTGCGCGACCTGCCGCTGGTCGAGGCCGCGCTGATCTGCGTGCCGGCGCAGCAGGTGGCGGGCGTGGCGCGCGAGCTGCTGCAGGCGCGCATTCCGGTGGTGGAATGCGCGGCACTGGAGGGGCAGGAGCTCGAGCGGCACTACCTCGAGTTCGACGAGATGTGCCGGCGCTACCGCGCCAGTGCCATCGTCGGCGCGGGCTGGAACCCCGGCGTGGTGACGCTGTTCCAGGGTGCCTTCGAGACGCTGATCCCGCGCGGACAGAACCTGCTGCACCGCCATCCCGGCGTCGCGCTGCACCACAGCGCCGCCGTCGAGCGGCTGCCTGGCGTCGCCGACGCGCTCGAGGGCGAGGTGCACGGCCCCGACGGCGTGCCGCAGCGCTATGTCTACCTGCAGCTCGAGCGCGGCGCGGACTTCGGCCAGGTGCGCGACGCCATCCTGGCCGACCCGGTCTACGCGGCCGAGGCCACCCAGGTGTTCGAGCTCGACAGCCTGGCGGACCTCGAGGCCGAGGACGGCCAGGGCCTGGTGCTGGAACGCTGCGCGACCGCGGCGTCGGGCTCGCACGCCAGCCTGGTGCTGGAGGCGCGCTTCGACGCGATCGACTTCGCGTCCCGGATCATGCTCGACGCCGCCCGGAGGCTGACCGGGCTGGCGCATGGGGCGCACCGTTACGCGCTTTCCTGAGCAGGTCCCGTCTCAGGTGGCTGTGAGTTCAGCTCAGGCGTGGGCAGCCGGTGCCACGCTGAGGCGCAGTCCCAGCGCCTTCATCACCTTCATGATCGTGGCCAGGCTGGGGTTGCCCTGGCCCGACAGCGCCTTGTACAAGCCTTCGCGGGTCATTCCCGTGTCGCGGGCCAGCTGGGCCATGTTGCGCGCCCGGGCAATGTCGCCCAGGGTGGCCGCCAGCAGCGCCGGATCGCCATCCTCGAGCACCAGCGCCAGGTAGGCCGCGATGTCGTCCTCGTTCTTCAGGTGCTCGGCCACGTCGAAGGTCGGCAGGTCGGCGATAGAGATCTTGTTGCTCATGGTGCTGCTCCTCAAATCAGGTTCTGCGCCAGGGATTTGGCGGCTTCGATGTCACGCGACTGGCTGCTCTTGTCGCCACCGCCCAGCATGACCACCAGCACGCTGCCTTGCTGCACGTAGTACATGCGCCAGCCCGGGCCGAAGAACTCGCGCATTTCCCAGACGCCATCTCCCACCGGCTTCACGTCGCCCAGATTGCCCAGCGAAACCTTGCGCAAGCGCATCAGCAGCCGCCTGCGGGTCATGTCGTCCTTGATGCCTGCGAACCAGGCATCGAACTGAGGCATCCGCTTGATGGTGATCATGTGTGAATTGTAGTTATCAGACAAAGTGTCGTCAACTGCAGTTCACAGTCAGGCATAAGACCGGTGCCGGCAAGATCGCGCCTGCTGGGCACCGGCTGTGCAGCTGAATCCCGGTAGGATGCCCGCCATGGAACAGGAAGAAATCGAATACCAGATCGAGAGCATCCACGGCTGCCTGCTGGCGCATGAAATCGCGCTGCAGCTCGTGCTCAGCCGCAGCCCGCAGGCGCTGGAGGCCCTGCAGGACATCGACCTCGAGCGGCTGGAAGCCCAACTCAGGCCGCAGCCCCAACTGTCGGACGCCACGATCAGGACCGCGATCGGGCAGCTTCGCCGCTTCCAGTCGGCCGGTGTCTGAAGCTGGGGTAGACCCAAAAAAGGAACTAACAACAGATGTATTTAGGGTCAGATTTT
>JBEEPT010000059.1:0-18850 GCA_041190985.1 Pseudomonadota bacterium | reverse complement strand
ACGACTTGCGGCGCGCTGTCCAGGCAGCCGAAATTCTCCGCGAGGCGGGGAGCCTGGACTGAAAACCCATCACAAGTCATTGATCAATAAAAAGAAAAAACTTGTGTGTAATGAAATGGGTTCACCTCGATACGTCCGGCATGGTCAGCCTGCCGAGCGATGCCGGCGCCACCCAGCCCGGCTTCACGGTCTGGCCTGCCCAGTCGCCCGGGTCCAGTTCTTTTCAACTCAACAACAACGGTACCGAGTATTTCATGAGCTCGAATGCCGCGGACGAGGCGACGCATCCCGTGGCCGGTACAGGCGGCAACTACACGTCCAGCAACATCATTGTCTGGACACTGACCAACACGGCCTCGCTCAATAGCGCGCTCCCCGCACTCAACCTGAGTGCCAAGGTGCTTGGCGTCAATCAGTACGCGATTCCACCCAAGCAGCAGCAACCGGGGTCGGGAACGACGGCATCGACGAACACCACGCCGCAGGGAAGATGCATCAACGATACGGCGACCCAGTTGTTCAATGGACAGACTGGCTGCTGGCAACTGCTGTTCGGCGCACAACCCGCGCACAACGAAGTGATTTCACGCCCGGACTCGAACGACACACGAATGCAGCAGGTGATGTACGCCAACGGAAAGCTGTGGGGCGCGCTCGACACAGCCCTGAACCCGGATGGAGGGCCGCAGCGCGCAGGGATTGCCTGGTACATCGTCAACCCAGCAACCCCCAAGGTGGTCCTGCAAGGCTATCTGGGAGCGTCAGGCTATGACTTCACCTACCCGGCAATTGGTGTGACAGCCAGCGGCCGTGGAGTGATGGCATTCACTGCGACGGGTGACAGCTTGAACCCGAGTTCGGCATACGCTTCGATCGATGGAATAGTGGGAGTCGGCCCGTGGAATGTCGTCCCCGGTGGCACGGGCGCGGCACCTCATGACGGCTTTACCAGTTACAAATCTCAGGTCGGCAACCCACCTCGGACCCGCTGGGGTGACTACAGTGCCGCGGCCGTCGATGGCAATACGGTCTGGATCGCCAGTGAGTACATCGCGCAGCCTTGCACCTATGCAAACTGGGGTGGACCGTTCTTCCTGGGCGGCACCGGAGACAACTTGCTGGGCACCTGCGGTGGTGCGAGCCATGGTCCTGGCGCGCGCGCTGCACTTGGCAACTGGTCGACGCGCATCAGCAACCTAACGCCATAGTCTCGCTGCTCCGTTCCTGGCCGAAAATTGCAAGCCCAATTGCTTGATCCACTTGGGCTTTCCAACTTTCTCCCACTTGCGCAGCGCCCACTACACGACTGCCCGCTCATCGGAGCCGATGTGACTCCGCTGAACCGTGCGGCCTGATCCGCGCCGACATCCCACCACAGCGGCGAGCGCTCCGGTCGTGTGGTGCTGGCCGAGCCGCAAATACAGGGCGGAAGCGGTCGGTCGGTCGGTCGGCAGGCAGGCAGGCAGGCAGGCAGGCAGGCAGGCAGGCAGGCAGGCAGGCAGGCAGGCAGTTGACCAGCATGTGCTGACCGCCGTGGCCACAGGACTTTGGCTTGTCCGGATCTCTGTCCCGCGCATGGCCGCGACTGCGCATCGATTTTGGCAAATAATGACGAGCATCATGAGCAGCCAAGAAATCTCCACGCAACAAGACTGGGCCATGTACAGCGCGTTGCGTGAACAGTGGACCCATGAAGACAACTTGATCAACCACCGCTTGATGTGGCTGATCCTGTCACAAGGCTTGCTGTTCACGGCGTACGGAACGCTCTCTCTGGAAAAACACCGATGGCTGGTGATCGGATTTCCGGCATTTGGCATGGCGGTCGCCGCCGTGATCGGGATCAGCATATTTGCTGCACTGGCGTCTGCCGAAACCATCCTGCGCGAATACCAGCGTGCGGGCCTGGAAAAGATTTGCCACCTCTACCCAAAGAGCCCAGCGGGTGACAGAGGTAGCTGGGCGGCCAAATCGTTGCCGTTTGTTTTCGGGCTGTTGTGGGTCCTGGCTGCCGCAGGCCTGATGCAGTCGTGACCGAACTCAAAAAGGGGTCCATCAAGGACAGAGGAGCCGGTTTATTCGTCAATTCATTCTCGATTATTGACGATTGCCTTTCTCCTGCGCACCCTGCCATCCCGTCGTAGCGCATGGAAACGCTCAAGCTGCGCGCCAAAGCCACTCCACGATCGGCAAGCCCACCCATCAATTCCAGTGGATCACGGCCTCTTTCAACTCGGCGCTGTGTTGCCCCTGCGCTACCGTCAAAGCAGTCGCCAGGATGGGGAAGCTGGAATCGATGATGGAGTAATTACCGGGCAAGACCCGGATACAGCCGGGTCGCGCCAGCAGTCAGCAAGGCGAAGACCGCCAGCATCACGCCAAAGCTCAAGCCCATGCTGTAGAGGTTCAGGCCGCGCAGGACCATGGCACCACGCAACACATCCACCAGATACGTCAGCGGATTGAGCCTCGCCACTGTCTGCAGCCGGGCAGGCATGATGTCCATCGGGTAGATGGCATTGGAGGCAAAGAACAGCGGCATCGTCAGTACTTGTCCGATGCCCATGAAGCGCTCCCGGGTCTTGACGATACAGGCGATCAGCAGGGAGAAGGTCGAAAAGATGCAGGAGCCCAGGAACACGCTGCAGGCAGCCAAGCCAATCGCCGGTAGCTGCCAGCGTATATGCACATGCAGCAGCGCCGCGATCAGGTAGACCACGATGGCCTGCACCAGCCCGCGCACGCCGGCAGCCACTGCCTTGCCCAGCACCAAGGCCCTGCGAGGTGCCGGGGTGACCAGCAACTTGTGCACGATGCCCAGATCTCGCTCCCAGATGACGGCAATGCCGTAGAAGATGGCGCTGAACAAGATGCTTTGGGCCAGGATGCCGGGTGCCATGTAGTCCAGATAGCCCAAGGCTCCGGTCGGAATACCCCGTACCTGGCTGAACACCTGGCCAAACACCGCCAGCCACAGCACGGGCTGGACAGCGCGGCTGAACAATTCCGTCGGATCCCGCATCACCTTGCGGACCTCGGCGTCGGCTACCGCAGCCACGCAATAGAGGTAGTCCAGCATTGCTTCAACCCCGGCGCAGGACGGCGGCGCGACTCTCGCGCACATCGCTGGAATAGCCGTCCTGGCCGATGGATGCGCCGCTGAAGTGAACGAACACGTCGGCCAGGGTGGCTTCGGGGCCGACCTCAACCTTCAGTACATCGGGCTCGCCCACCACGGCCAGGCGACCCTGGTGCAGGATGGCCAGTCGGTCGCACAGCGCCTCGGCCTCTTCCATGTCATGTGTCGTGATCAGGATGGTCATGCCCTTGCCGGCACACAGTGCCAGCAGCCGCTCCCAGACGGATCGAGCCCGGCGAAGGCCAGCGCTGCATTGACCCTTGTGGCTTGCAAACTGCCGTGGAGGCCATAAAGGCGGGCCGAGAGTATGAGGTTCTCTCTGGCGGTGAGCGCGCCATCGGCTGACAAGAGTTGCGGCACCTAGCCGATCCTGCGGCGGACCTCCACCGGCTGGGACGCCACGTCAAACCCCGCGACCCAGGCTGAGCCGGAACTGGCATTGAGCAAAGTGCTCAGGATCTTGATGACGGTGCTTTTGCCCGCGCCATTGGGACCCAGCGGACCGAAAATCTGACCGCGTTCGACGTCGAGCGTCAGCCCGTCCAGCGCGAAAAAATGGTCGTAGCGTTTGCACAGCCTGTCGATTCGAATGGCCAAATCAGTCTGGGCGGACATGGTGCAAGCCGGGAGTTCAGAATGCTCGAATATATTGCTCGCGCTGAAGCTCGTCACGTTTCGCCTCTGGCCAGCGCGGTGCCCATCGAATTTCGCCTTCCCGCGGGTCGCGCTCGTGCCGCCTTTGATTGCTGAGCCAGCCCGCGGGGTAGCGCGCTCCACTTCTGTGGTACCATTGCCGCCAATTCATTCGTAACCCGTTGATCAGAAATGACTTTTGATTGACGGCCGGCACCTTTTCCACCTGACGGGAAAGCGCTTCGGGTACGGCGGCGGGCGCCGCCCCTTCCCCGCTCCCCGATCAAGACCTTCGAGGCCCCATCCATCGCAGCAGGCGCCAAGCGACCGCCCGCCACGGGACGATGAGCCATCATGCAGCGATTGCACCATCACGATCTCCTTCCGCCAGACCGGCCCGGCAGCGAAGCCGCCGAGCGTGCCAAGCGCGAGTTCCTCGCCAACATCAGCCACGAACTGCGCACGCCGATGAATGGCATCCTCGGTTTCGCCTACCTGATGCGCGAGACTGCCCTGAGCCTCGAACAGCGCGAATACCTGGACCGGATCGAGCAATCCAGCCAGCAGCTCCTGCTGCTGATCAACAACCTGATCGACTTCTCCCAGCTGGAGGCGGGCAAGCTCGAACTGGCCCGCGAGCGCTTCGCGCCGGCCAACACGCTGGGGCGCACCTGCGAACCATGGCGGACGCTGGCGCAAGCCAAGGGCCTGGACTTC
Organism: Pseudomonadota bacterium; assembly: GCA_041190985.1. Taxonomy (GTDB): domain Bacteria; phylum Pseudomonadota; class Gammaproteobacteria; order Burkholderiales; family Burkholderiaceae_C; genus Malikia. Next base: position 14,361 of record JBEEPT010000059.1, on the reverse strand, counting down.
GTGCTCGCGCTGGCAGACGACCTTCCGGCCCAGGCCCTGGGCGACGCCGAGCGTCTGTGCCAGGTGCTGCGTCACTACCTCGACAACGCCATCAAGTTCACGTCGTCGGGCGGCATCCGGGTCGAGGCCCGCGTCGTTGCGCGCGATCCCGACGGGGCTGTGATCGAGATCGTCGTGCAGGACAGCGGCATCGGCCTGGACGCCGCCCAGATCCAGCGGCTGTTCCACCGCTTCGAGCAGGGGGACGGCTCCGCCAGCCGCGTGCATGGCGGCACCGGCATGGGGCTGGCGGTGGCGCGCACCCTGGCCGCCAGCATGGGCGGCGCCGTCGGGGTCGACAGCAGCCCCGGCCAGGGCAGCCGGTTCTGGTTCCGGACCCGCCTGGCCTTGCCACCCGAAGCTGCCTCTACCGCGGTCACCGCCGCCGCTGCGCCAGCCTGCGTGACCGGCTGCCAGCTCGCGCTGCAGCACTGCGTGGAACTGCTGCAACTGGTGCAGGACAGCGACGCCGAGGCCTGGGCCCGCTTCCGGCTGGCCGAGCCCGTGCTGCGCGCGCTCGCGCCCGCCGCCTGCGATAGACTGGCTGCGGCCTTCGCGCTGTTCGACTTTGACGCGGCCGAGCGAGAACTGGAACAATTGCAGCGCCAGCTCACATCCACATGATCCGATGACGTCCATGATGCAGCCTGCCGTCCCGCCCCCCAGCAAGCCCACCGTGCTGGTGGTCGACGACACCCCCGCCAACCTGCAGCTGATCAGCCACATCCTCAAGCACGAATGCGAGGTGCTGCTGGCCAGCGGCGGGGAGCAGGCGCTGCAGCTGGCGCACGGCCAGCCGCGCCCCGACCTGGTGCTGCTCGACATCATGATGCCGGGCATGGACGGCTACGAGGTCTGCCACCGACTGAAGACCGATCCCGCGACCACCGCCATTCCCGTCATCTTCCTGACCGCCAAGGGCGAGTCCGAGGACGAGATCGTCGGCCTGCAGGCGGGCGCGGTCGACTACCTGCCCAAGCCGGTGCGACCGCCGGTGCTGCGCGCGCGCGTGCGCACCCAGCTCGAGCTCAAGCTCGCGCGCGAGGCGCTGGCGCGCCAGAACGCCGATCTGCGCGGCGAGATCGAGATCCTGGGCGTGGGCGTGCGCGGCCTGGCTTCGCTGGCCGAGGCGCTCTGCCGCGAATCGAGCGCGCGGCTGGGCCGCATCCAGCGCTACGTGCAGCTGCTTGGCGAGCGCCTGCTCGCTCAGCCCGGCTACCTCGAGGCGCTCGGTGGCAAGCGGCTGCAGGCGGTGGTGCGCGCCGCCGCGCTCTACGACATCGGCAAGATCGGCGTGTCCGACCAGATCCTCAACAAGGCCGGCGCGCTCACGCCCGAGGAGCTCGCCACCGTGCGTTCGCACGCCGAGATCGGCGGCCAGGCGCTGCAGGGCATGCTGGACCAGACCGTCGCCGCGCTGGGCGGGCGCGTCAGCGCTTCGGACGACGACGACGGCCCGCTGGCCTTCCTCGAGATCGCGCGCGACATGGCACTGCTCCACCATGAACGCTGGGACGGCAGCGGCTACCCGCGCGGCCTGCGCGGCGAGGCCATCCCCCCGAGCGCGCGCCTGGTCGCGCTCGCCGACGCCTACGACGCGATGATGAGCCGGCGCGCCTACAAGGCACCGCTGCCGGCGCAACAGGTACGCGAGATCGTCGTCGCCGGCCGCGGCAGCTGGTTCGACCCGCTGGTGGTCGACGCCTTCCTGGACTGCGAGGACGAGTTCCAGCGCATCTGGCACGAGCACAGCGATCCGCAGGAACGCAGCTGAGCCCCCGCGGCGGCGCGCTTAGAATGTGCGGATGACTCCGCCACGTTCGACCCGCCGCCTGACCGCATGGCTCGCCATGCTGGCGCTGGTCCTGAACGCGCTGCTGCCGCTGGCCGCGCAGGCCATGCTGGCCACGCCTGAGCGATCCGGCAGCATGGAGATCTGCTCCTCGACCGGCATGGTGATGGTCCAGCCGCACCCGCTCCAGAAGGCAGGTGCGGACGAGCAGCCCGGCCAGGCTGCGGACCTGGCCAAGGACTGTCCCTTCTGCCAGCTGCATCACGGCGGCGTCGGCCTGCCGCCTGCCGCAGCCGGCCTGTTCCAGCCGCTGGAATTTACCGGGATGCCGCCCGCCTTCTACCAGGCGGCGCCGTGCTCCACGGTCTGGCTGAGCGCACGATCGCGCGCCCCTCCCCTGCTGGCTTGAAACGCCCGCGCGCCTGCCCCTGAAGGGAAAGGCGAAGCCCGGGCTCCACCGCGAATGCCGGCCCGGCGCCGGCCCACCCCAGGTCCATGACGAGACGCCAAGGCGTCATCGCGCCAGCGCCTCTGCCGCCTGCCCTGCCCCGCTTGCCCGATGAAGCGCGGGTGCCGCAGCTGCGTCGACCTGGGCGCCCAGCCATCGAGCTCCCCCATTTCAAGCCATGCACCAATACCCTGCGTCTGCACGCCAGAACCACCCATTTGCCATCAAGCCCCTGCTGCTCGCCCTGTCGGGCGCTTGCGGCGGCCTCGCCTTCGCCCAGTCCGGCACGCCGGAGCCGGCGCCCGTCAAGGACCTCGGCGTCGTGACCGTCGACTCCGGCCGCCCCTCCTCGCTGCCGACCCAGATCCCGACCACGATGGAAGGCATCAGCGCCCGCCAGATCGAGGAGACCGTCAATGCCGCCGACAGCGAGGACGCGCTCAAGTACTTCCCCAGCCTGCTGGTGCGCAAGCGCTATGACGGCGACTACAACCACGCCATCCTCTCGAGCCGCGCCTCGGGCACCGGCAACAGTGCGCGCTCGGCGGTCTACGCCGACGGCATCCTGCTGTCCAACTACCTCGGCAACGGCGTCAGCGGCCTGAGCTTTGCGCCGCGCTGGGGCCTGGTCACGCCGGAGGAGATCGAGCGCGTCGACGTGATGTACGGCCCCTTCTCGGCCGCCTATCCCGGCAACTCGGCAGGCGCCGTGGTGGACTACGTCACGCGCATGCCGACCCGCTTCGAGGCCCGCGCCAAGGTCAGCTACGCCGCCCAGCCCTTCTCGCTCTACGGCACCGACGCGAGCTTGCGCTCCTGGCAGACCAGCGCCTCGGTCGGCAACAAGTCGGGCGACTGGTCCTGGCTGATCAACGCCAGCCATTCCGACAACCAGGGCCAGCCGCTGACCTTCGCCAGCCGCACGCTCGCCAGCGGCACGGCCGGCAGCGCCGGCAAGCCCGTGACGGGCGCGGTCCTGGCGCGCAACACCGCCGACCAGGAAATTTATGTCATCGGCTCCGGCACCCAGTACCACAGCCAGCAGGACCACCTCAAACTCAAGCTCGCCTATGACGTCACGCCGCAGCTGCGCGCCTCCTACGTGCTCGGCCTGTGGCAGAACAGCGCCGAGGGCCGGCCGCAGTCCTATCTGCGCGACGCCGCCGGCCAGCCGGTCTACAGCGGCAAGATCAACATCAACGGCCGGGACTACGCCGCGCCCGGGGCCGGCGACTTCCCGCTGAGCAACGAGAGCCTGAGCCACGCCATGCACGGCTTCTCGCTCAAGAGCCATACCCAGGGCACCTGGGACTGGGAAGTGGCGGCCAGCCTCTACGACTACGGCCGCGACCTCAAGCGCCAGAACACGACGGCGCTGCCTGGCGCTGCCACGGGCGGCGCCGGCACCCTGGCCGACGGCAGCGGCACCGGCTGGAACACGCTCGACCTCAAGGGAACCTGGCGCCCCGAAGGCCCGAAGGGTGCCCACATCGTCGACATGGGCTGGCAGCTCGCCAGCTACCAGCTCGGCTACCTGACGTCCGCCGTGGCAGGCAACTGGATCACAGACCCCGCCGGCGCCATGACGAGCCAGGTCGGCGGCAAGACCCGGCTGCAGAGCCTGTACGCCCAGGACAGCTGGGCCTTCGCGCCGCGCTGGAAGGCGGTGCTGGGCCTGCGCGCCGAGCAATGGAGCGCGCGCGATGGCCACACGCAGGTCGCCGGCTTGCTCGACCAGGCCTGGGACAGCCGCTCGAACTTCTTCGCCTCGCCCAAGGCGGCGCTGTCCTACCAGCTGGACCGGAGCTCGTTCCTCAAGGCCTCGGTCGGCCGTGCCGTGCGCATGCCCACCGTCGCCGAACTCTACGGCGCCACATCGACCACCAACTCGCAGTACCTCAACGATCCAACGCTCCAGCCCGAGCGCTCCTGGACCGGCGAGCTCAGCTACGAGAAAGACCTGAATCATGGCCTGTGGCGCCTGACCTACTTCAAGGAGTCCACCCGCGACGGCATCTACTCGCAGAGCATCGTCGACGCGGCGGCCGGCAACAAGACCATCTCCCGGGTGCAGAACGTCGGCCGGGTCGATACCCAGGGCGTGGAAACCGCCTTCGCGGGCTACGACATCGGCTGGATCGGGCTGGATCTCTCGGCCAGCCTGACCTACGCCGAATCGATCATCCAGGAAAACGACGGCTTCGTCAGCGTTCCCGGCGACACGATCGGCCGCTGGCAACCCAACATCCCGCGCTGGCGCGCCACCGCGGTCGCGACCTACCGCCTCGACGACCGCAGCAGCGCCACGCTCGCGGCGCGCTACAGCGGCCGGCAGTACCGCACGCTGAACAACGCCGACGTCAACGGCCAGGCCTACATGGGCGTGAGCCCCTGCTTCACCGTCGATGTCCGGCTGCGGCACCGGATCGACAGGCAGTGGACGGCGGCCTTCGGCATCGACAATCTCAACAACGCCCAGTACTGGAACTTCCACCCCTACCCGCAGCGCACCTGGCGCGCCGAGCTCAAATACGATCTGTAAACCGAAGGAGACCCGACATGAAACGAACCCTCATTGCCGCCGCCCTGCTCGGCGCCAGCCTGTCCGCCCCCGCCCTGGCCCATGTGGTGCTGGCCGAGCCCAGCGCCGTCGCCGGCAGCCACTACAAGGCCGTGCTGCGCGTCGGCCATGGCTGCGACGGCTCGCCCACCACCGGCCTGCGCGTGAGCGTGCCGGCCGGCTTCGAAGGCGCCCGGCCCCAGCCCAAGCCGGGCTGGAACGTCACGACGCGCAAGGCCAGGCTGGCCCAGCCCTACAGCAGCCACGGCAAGACCGTGAGCGAGGACGTGGTCGAGATCCAGTGGAGCGCGGCCAGCCGCGAATCGGCCCTTCCCGATGGCCAGTTCGACGAGTTCGCCTTCACCACCCGGCTGCCCGACCGTGCCGGGCCGGCCTGGGTCAAGGTGCTGCAGACCTGCGAGAAGGGCCAGATCGACTGGTCCGAACTGCCGGCCGCGGGCAGCTCGACCAAGGGCCTGAAGTCGCCCGCCGCCCTGCTCGAGATCAAGCCCGCCGCGCCGACAGCGGCCGTCGCGGTCAGCAAGGCCTGGGCGCGCGCCACCGTGCCCGGCCAGAAGGCGACCGGCGCCTTCATGACCCTGCAGAGCGCGGACGGCGCTCGGCTGATAGGCGTCAAGTCGCCGCTGGCCGACGTGGCCGAGATCCACGAGATGAAGATGGACGGCAACGTCATGAAGATGAGCCCGGTGGCGGCCCTGGAACTGCCCGCGGGCAAGGCGGTCGAGCTCAAGCCCGGCGGTTACCATGTGATGCTGATGGACCTCAAGGGCCCGCTGAACCAGGGCGCCAGCCTCCCGCTGACGCTGAACCTGCAAGACGCCAGGGGGCAGAAATTCCAGCTGGAAGTCAGCGTGCCGGTGGCCCTGCAGGCGCCGGGCGAGCAGGCGGCCCCCGCACAGCACCAGCACTGAGCGTCCTGCGGCTCAGCGCCAGCGATGCGCCGGACGGCAAGGGCGCGCGCGGCCTGCCGTCCTGATGCATCCCGTGCATGGCTTCATGCCATAGTTGTATCAAATCGATTACGAAACCCGCCATACCCGACAGTTACACTGTGCGTCGGCTTCGGGCAAGGTAGGCTTGCCCGGAGCGCACAAGGAGCAGTAGAAAACATGACCCCCGCTGAACAGGCGCTGCGCGACGCCGCACTGGACTATCACCGTTCCCCCAACAAGGGCAAGATCACCGTCAACCCGACCAAGCCGCTGTCCAACCAGCGCGACCTGTCGCTGGCCTACTCGCCTGGCGTGGCCTATCCCTGCCTGGCGATCGAGCAGGACCCGGCCATGGCGGCCGAGTACACCAGCCGCGGCAACCTGGTCGCGGTGATCACCAACGGCACCGCGGTGCTCGGCCTGGGCGACATCGGCCCGCTGGCGTCCAAGCCGGTGATGGAAGGCAAGGGCTGCCTGTTCAAGAAGTTCGCCGGCATCGACGTGTTCGACATCGAGCTGGCCGAGAACGACCCCGACAAGCTGGTCGAGATCATCGCCTCGATGGAGCCCACGCTGGGCGGCATCAACCTCGAGGACATCAAGGCGCCCGAGTGCTTCTACATCGAGAAGAAGCTGCGCGAGCGCATGAACATTCCGGTGTTCCACGACGACCAGCACGGCACCGCGATCATCTCCAGCGCCGCGCTGCTCAACGCGCTCGAACTGGTCGGCAAGGACATCGGCTCGGTCCGGATGGCGGTCTCGGGCGCCGGCGCCGCCGCGATCGCCTGCCTGGACGTGATGGTCAGCCTGGGCGTCAAGGTCGAGAACATCCTGGTCTGCGACTCCAAGGGCGTGATCCAGAGCCAGCGTGCCGACGCGCTGGCCGGCAAGCTCGATGCCTCCAAGCAGCGCTTCTGCCAGGTCACCGACAAGCGCACGCTGGCCGACGCGATGGATGGCGCCGACGTCTTCCTGGGCTGCTCGGCCGCCGGCGTCGTCAGCGCCGAGATGGTCAGGACCATGGCCGACAAGCCGGTCATCCTGGCGCTGGCCAACCCCGAGCCCGAGATCCGTCCCGAGGTGGCCAAGGCCGCGCGCCCGGACTGCATCATCGCGACCGGCCGCTCGGACTACCCGAACCAGGTCAACAACGTCCTGTGCTTCCCCTACATCTTCCGCGGCGCGCTCGACTGCGGCGCGACCAAGATCACCGAGGAGATGAAGCTGGCCTGCGTGCGCCAGATCGCCGAGCTCACCAAGAGCGAGATCAGCGACGAGGTCGCCGCCGCCTACGCCGGCCAGGACCTGGTGTTCGGCCCCGACTACATCATCCCCAAGCCCTTCGACTCGCGCCTGATCCTCAAGATCGCCCCGGCCGTGGCGCAGGCCGCCGCCGACAGCGGCGTCGCGACGCGTCCGATCCAGGACATGGAGGCCTACAAGGAGAGCCTGGGCCGCTTCATCTACCAGACCGGCATCCTGATGCGCCCGGTGTTCAACGCCGCCAAGGCCATCGCCGCCGGCAAGAAGCGCGTCGCCTTCGCCGACGGCGAGGACGAGCGCGCGCTGCGCGCCGCCCAGGCCGCGATCGACGACCACCTGGCCACGCCGATCCTGATCGGACGTCCGGCCGTGATCGAGGCACGCATCGCCAAGGCCGGCCTGCGCATCCGAGCAGGCGTCGACTTCGAGGTCGTCAACCCCGAGAGCGACTCGCGCTTCCGCCAGTACTGGGAGGCCTACCACAAGCTCATGGGCCGCAACGGCGCCACGCCCGACATGGCCAAGGCCGCCGTGCGCCGCTCCAACACCATCATCGCCTCGCTGATGGTCAGGCTCGGCGACGCCGACGCCATGATCTGCGGCCTGGTCGGCAAGTACGAGACCCACCTCGAACGCATCGAGAACATCCTCGGCCGCAAGCCCGAGGCCAAGCAGTTCGCCGCGCTCAACGCGCTGATGACCGACCGCGGCCCGCTGTTCATCGCCGACACCTACGTCAACGACTGCCCCGACGCCGAGCAGCTGGCCGAGATCGCCTGGCTGGCGGTACAGGAAGTGCAGCGCTTCGGCATTCCGCCCAAGGTCGCCTTCCTGTCGCACTCGAGCTACGGCTCGTCCAGCCGCCCCTCGGCCAGGAAGATGCGCCAGGCGCGCGAGATCTTCGCCGCCGCCCACCCCGAGGTCGAGTGCGACGGCGAGCTGCACGGCGACGCCGCGCTGGAGGAGAACATCCGCCGCAGCTACCTGCCCGACTCGGCGCTGAGCGGCTCGGCCAATATCCTGATCTGCCCGAACCTGGACTCGGCCAACATCCTGTTCAACGTCCTCAAGACCACGACCAGCGGCGGCGTGACCGTGGGCCCGATCCTGATGGGCACGGCCGCCAGCGCGCACATCCTGACGCCGTCGGCAACCATGCGCCGCGTGCTCAACATGACGGCGGTCGCCGCCGTCAGCAGCGCCGACCGGTCCTGATTCGCGGGGCCCGCAAAGCAGAAAAGGAGCCGATGGCTCCTTTTTTCATGCCCGCGCGATTGGGGCGGCAGTTGCGGCGGCGCCCCTTCAGCAGGGACAGCGGGTGCCGCTGCGCTCGGCGCTCGGGAAGCGCGCCTCCAGGCAGTAACGGTAGAACTCGTCGCGGCTGAAGGGCTTGGCCTCGGGATGGCGGCTGCGCATGTGGTCGAGGTAGTACTCGTAATCATGGATGCCGACGACCAGACGGCAGGTCTGGACCACCTTCTTGGCCATGTCCCGGATGCCGCCGAGCCAGTTCGAGCCCAGGCTGTAGCGCTCGAACTCGGCCGCCGCCATGGGCTGGGCCTGCGGGTCGCGGGCGCGCATGCGCTCCAGGTAGCTGGCGTAGGACTGGTCGAGCTCGGCTTCCGGCGCGCCGGGAGCATCCGCCCCCGGCGTGGCGCCACGCCGGACCAGGTAGGACAGGTCCAGCATGGTGCTCAGGCGGTACGCAGCTGTGCCGGCACCTCGGCGGCGCTCGGCTGCTGGCTGGCCAGCGACCTGCGGATGGCGCCGATGGCGGCGATCGCCATCGTGATCGCGGCCAGCATGAAGAAGCCGCACAGCCAGGCGTCGATCTGGTTGTTCAGCGCGACGCGGCTCATTTCCTCGATCGACTTGGCCGGTGCCAGCACCTTGCCCTCGAGCGCGGCGGCATCGAACTTGCGCGCCAGCGCCAGGAAGCCGACCTTCGGGTTGTCGCTGAAGATCTTCTGCCAGCCGGCGCTCATCGAGGTGATGAACAGCCAGGCGGTCGGCAGCAGCGTGACCCAGGCGTAGCGCTGCTTCTTCATCTTGAACAGCACCACGGTGCCGAGGGTCAGCGCCATCGAGGCCAGCATCTGGTTGCCGATGCCGAACAGCGGCCACAGGGTGTTGATGCCGCCCAGCGGATCGGTCACGCCCTGGTAGACGAAGTAGCCCCAGCCCGCGACCGCCACCGAAGTGCCGATCAGGTTGCCCGCGAAGCTGTTGGTGCGGTGCAGGCCCGGGATGAAGGTGCCCGCGAGGTCCTGGACCATGAAGCGGCAGGCGCGCGTGCCGGCGTCGACGGCGGTCAGGATGAACAGCGCCTCGAACAGGATCGCGAAGTGGTACCAGAAGGCCATCATGGCCTTGCTGTTGAAGATGTCGGTGACGATCACCGCCATGCCGACCGCGAAGGTCGGGGCGCCGCCGGCGCGCGACAGGATGCTGTGCTCGCCGACGTCCTTGGCCATCTGGGTCAGGATCTCGGGCGTGATCGCGAAGCCCCAGCCGTTGATCACCTGCGAGGCGGACTCGACCGTCTTGCCGATCACGGCGGCCGGCGAGTTCAGGGCGAAGTAGACGCCCGGATCGAGGATGGAGGCGCAGATCAGCGCCATGATCGCCACCAGCGACTCACCCAGCATGGCGCCGTAGCCGATCAGGCGGATCTGGCTTTCGCGCTCGACCAGCTTGGGCGTGGTGCCGGACGACACCAGGGCGTGGAAGCCCGAGCAGGCGCCGCAGGCGATGGTGATGAACAGGAAGGGGAACAGGCTGCCAGAGAAGACCGGGCCGCTGCCATCGATGAAGCGCGACACCGCGGGCATCTGCAGGTTGGGCAGCGCGATCACGATGCCGATCGCCAGACCGACGATGACGCCGAGCTTGAGGAAGGTCGACAGGTAGTCGCGCGGCGCCAGCAGCAGCCACACCGGCAGCACCGAGGCGACGAAGCCATAGACCACCAGCGCCAGCGTCAGCTGGGTGCCGGTCAGCGTGAACAGCTGGCCCCAGTACTCGCTGCGGGCGATGTCCTCGCCGAACACGATCGCCGCCATCATCAGCACGAAGCCGATGACCGAGATCTCGGCGATGCGGCCCGGGCGGATGTAGCGCATGTAGACACCCATGAACAGCGCGATCGGGATGGTCATCGCGATCGTGAAGGTGCCCCAGGGGCTCTCGGCCAGGGCCTTGACCACGATCAGCGCCAGCGCCGACAGGATGATGACCATCACGCCGAGCGCGCCGAGCATGACGATCAGACCGGCGCGCGGGCCGAGCTCCTGCTTGGCCATCTCGCCGAGCGAGCGGCCGTCGCGGCGGGTCGAGATGAACAGCACCAGGAAGTCCTGCACCGCGCCGGCGAGCATCACGCCGATCAGGATCCAGAGCGTGCCGGGCAGGAAGCCCATCTGCGCCGCCAGGATCGGGCCGACCAGCGGGCCGGCGCCGGCGATCGCGGCGAAGTGGTGGCCGAACAGCACCCACTTGTTGGTCGGCACGTAGTCGAGGCCGTCGTTCAGGCGCTCGGCCGGCGTCAGGCGGCGGTCATCGAGCTCGAACACCTTCTCGGCGATGAACTTGCTGTAGAAGCGGTAGGCGATGGCGTAGCAGGACACGGCGGCCAGCACCAGCCATACCGCATTGACTTGCTCGCCGCGACTCAGGGCGAGCATGGCGAATCCCGTCGCCCCGATCAGGGCGACGAGCAGCCACAGGAATTTCGACTTCAATCTATGTCTCCAATGGTGGTTTTGCTAACTGTGCGATCTCTTTGGCAGGCGTAGCCTGCCGCAAGGCGGAGGCAGACTCCGCAATGCGAAACGGCGCAGTGTATCGAGGTCAGATTCCCCAGCGTTCAATGGGGTCTTGTTGTCCAATTGGTCAACAAATGCGCAGCCGCAGCCCGGCCGAAATGAGGCGCAGGCGCGCGCGCCCTGGCGCCAGGCCGGCTCAGCGCTCGCCTTCGCCCACCGGCGCGCCGATGGCGGCGAGACAGGCGCGTCCCTGCTCGAAGTGGATCTCGACCGGTTTTTCCTGGCGCAGCAGGTCCAGCACGCCCTGGAACAGGATGGCGGGCAGGTGCATCCTGATGATGCCCCCGGTCTCGGAGTCGGGCTCGCAGCGCCCGTCAGCATCGTGGAAGCGCAGCAGTGCCAGCGTGTCGCCCGCCGAGTCGTGCAGCTGGATCAGCGCACGGTGGTTCTGGTGGCCGCCGGGACCGCCGTGGATGAGCACGCTGTAACTGGCGACTGCTGGCATGGACCACCTCACAGGACTCCGGAACACCCGGCTGGAATGCCACCGGCGGCGGCTCCGCCCGGCAGCGACCGCCCGTGGCGGCGCGACCGATGGTAATCGAGCGGCCGCACTCCGACAAGCTGCGGCAGGCCTGCCCAGGCCGGATCGGGCGGTCCGGGACCGGCTTCAGCGCAGCGCCGTGCAGGCGGCCACGCGCCGCTCGATTTCGGCCTCCATGTCCCGGTAGGCCGGCGCGCCCACCCCGCCGAAGCGGCGCCGGAATTCCGCCTCCTGCATGAACTCGGGCAGGCCGGCCACCTGGGGCATGATGGCATCCTCGCCCAGCCGCGCGGAAGCCTGGTCCGTACTGAACATGGCCCGGCCGCCGCCGGCGCGCTGCCCGAACACCGTGCCGGCGCGGTCGGCCGCCAGGTCGGCGAAGCTGAAGCCGCTGCCGCCACGCGAGTCCTCCACCTCCTTGTGCAGGCCGATCGCGTCGGCCACGATGCTGCCGGCATGGGCCGCCAGTGCGGCCGAGACCATGAAATGCTGGGCCAGGTCGGTGCGGCCGCGCAGGGTCACGGCATGGGCGCGCGCGACCGGCCAGCCGCGCGCCTCGGGCAGGACCTCGGCCCAGCGCCGCCCCGTGACGTGGAAGGCCAGCACCGCGACGAGCGCGCGCTGCTCCGCCGCCAGATCCCCGCCGGCGGCACGCTGCTGCGCCAGTTCCAGCATCGGCTGCAGCAGATCGGCCAGCGACACGCTGCGCGACCGCGCCAGGCCGCGGCTGAGCTGCGCCAGCTGCCCCTGGTAGACGCGCAGTCGGGCGCGCTCGGCCACCGGCAGGGCCAGTTCGCGCAGCTGCGCCAGGAGACCGGCGTCCAGCCCCCAGGCGATCTGCACCCCGGCCGGCGTGATGCCGGCATGGCGCACCGCCTGGGTCGCCAGGCGGTAGTCATCGTCCAGGCCGCCGATCTTCAGCGCCAGGGGCAGCGCCCACCGGACCAGCCAGCCGGGCAGCGGCAGGCAGGCCAGCCGCAGCGACTCGAACTCGGGCAGCGCGTCGGCCTCGCGCAGGGTGGCGCGCAGGTCCAGGTAGCGGCCGAAGGGATTGGCCGGCAGCGCGAAGCTGGCCTCGATGTCCAGCCGCTGCGGCCGCAGGCGCGTGCGCACGCTGCCGTGTGCCTGGCGGCTCGCCAGGTAATTGAGCAACAGCTCCAGGTCCCGCGCCGGGATGTCCAGCCGGCCCTTGCCGGCGGCAAGGGGCACGCCCGGCGGTCGCCACAAGCCCTGCTCCTGCAGCACCTGCTTGGCGCGCGCGATGTCGTCGGGCCCGATCTCGACCTGCCGGCTCACCAGCGGCCGCTCGCTCAGGCAGAGCGCCGCGGCGGATGCGGGCGCGAGCAGCACGAGGCAGAACGGCACGGCCCACGGCGACTGCAGCCAGCGCAAGGACGGCCAGCTCCAGGCCGGCCGGCGGCGCCCCCTGCCCGGCAGGCGCTGCGCCTGTCTCTGCCCAATACCCGGATTCTCCATGCCGCTAATGTCGCACAGCGCGCGCCCGGATCCGGCGCCGGTCCCCGCTTCGCCGCAGGCATTGCCTGCCGGCATGCCCGGCACGGCCCGCCGTCGAGGCGCCTCCGTCGCTCAAAGCCGGCTGCCGCAATGCAGGCAGAAGCGCGCCTGCGCCACATGACCACCACCGCCGCAGCTGTGACACAGGCGTGGCGGCGCGGAATACGTGGCTGCGCCGTCCGGGCCGGCACCGGCCTTGCCGCCCTCGTCTGCCGCCGTGCCGATGCGGCGCGCCGTCATCTCGGCGGTCACGATGCCGGTCGGCACCGCCAGCGTGCCCCAGCCCAGCAGCATCATGAAGGTCGTGATTGCGCGACCCAGTTCGGTCTTGGGCGTGATGTCGCCAAAGCCCGTCGTGGTCATGGTGGTCGCGGCCCAGTAGATCCCGGTCAGGATGCTGGTGTAGCCGTTGGCTGGCCCCTCGATGACGTACATCAGGGTGCCCATGACCACCACGATCATCGCCACCACCGACACGAACACCAGGATCTTGCGCCGGCTCGCCAGCAGGGCGCCGCCCATGGCCTGGTACTCGACGACGAAGTGCATGAGCTTGAAGATCCGGAACACGCGCAGCAGGCGCAGCACCCGGATGTCGATCAGCGCATGCAGGCCGGGCACCAGCAGCGCCAGGTAGGTCGGCAGCAGGGCCAGCAGGTCGACCAGGCCGAAGAAGCTGCGCGCGTAGCGCCAGGGCCGGTTGATGCAGGCCAGCCGCAGCAGGTACTCGAGCGTGAACAGCCCGGTGAAGACCCATTCGGCCCAGTCGAAGAAGGGGCCGAAGCGGGCCTGCAGCGCTTCGACGCTGTCGGCCACCACCACCACCAGGCTGGCCAGGATCAGCAGCACCAGCAACTGGTCGAACAGCCGGCCCGCGCGGGTGTCCGACTCGAAGATCACGCGGTAGCAGGCCAGCCGCCAGCCCGCGGCCGGACGGCCCCAGCGCTCGGCTTGCGTCTCGGCGTCGGACAGTGGCTGGACAGCAGCAGATTCAGAGAGCTTTTTCATATCAACATGGTATGGCCCTGCCATCCACCTCATGGACCATGACCAGGACAAAATAATTGAAAAATTAGACACTCATCTCATAAAAAATCAGGATAAACCTCCCGAAAAAACCTATACTGAATTCGCCACATCTGTAGTGATGCAGGGCCGGAAAGCCACGGGACTCCGCTAGGAGTCAGCCGGGTTGCACAACCTTCCCGGCGCCTGACTGCGGCTTTGGCTTCATGACAGTGCACCGGGTATCAATATCAATTGGAGGGAGTGCATTCATGAAAGTCCAACTCGTCAAGGCCGCTGCTGCGGCCGCCTTGTTCGCCATCGCCAGTGCTGCTTCTGCTGCCACCGCCACCAGCACGGTCGCCGTCTCGGGTTCCGTCAGCTCCAGGTGCGACGTGACCACCAACGGCGCCCTGAGCTTCCCGGCCTTCACGCCCAGCCAAGGCACCATCACGACCACCTCGACCATCGGCGT
>JBEEPT010000058.1:0-3751 GCA_041190985.1 Pseudomonadota bacterium | reverse complement strand
CAATGCGGCGCTTGGCCGTGTTGAGCTCGACCTTCTCCACGCGCCAAGGCGCTTGCAGGCCCAGCGCTGCGGTGAACAGGGTTTCGACTTGGAGACTCATGAGAGGGCGGCCGTGTCAGTTCAGGAAACGTCCAGATTGTGCCCGCCACAGCAGCACGCTGCTGTCAACTTCCACTCGTTTCGTCATAGAGCCGCTATGTCGTCGTGAAGTTTCATTTTCGGATGACTAAATGTTGGATACGGCCATCATATTTGAAACCTTACCAATATCGCTCATGTATGTGCCGTACAGCATCACTGAACCAACTTCGCAACCCACCACGACGTTGACTTGCTTGTCGTGTCCTTTTCTCTTACTCACCTCGGACTTGAAATTGCTGTAGTCAAGTTCGTCGATCATGCTCGCCATCGCAGTTGGGACCTCGGCGTGCGGAGCCACTGCCAGGACACAGCTTTGTCATTGAGCCACGTAGACCGACACCTGCTGTCAGCGACGCGACCTTCATGGGAAGGTCAAGTCCAAACCGAGCATCCTGCCGAGGACGAAGGTGACGAGCACCAGGCCCAGGAGCGACAGCACGAAGACTGCAGCCACCATGCCGCCCGCGCGTAGCACCGCGCGCTTGTCCATCTTCTTTTTCTTCTGCCCTTGATCGTAATGCCACTTGATGGCGAAGAACATGCCCGTGACTAACACGATAACCTTGAACGTCATGAAAACTGTAGGGATCCAATCCATGATTTTGAGTGTTTCCAGGCTATTGATTGACGCCATCTGTCGTAAGGATCGCTACCTCAAAACGCTGCTCCGGCTGCTTCGTTTTTTGTTCAAGCCATCGAATCCAATTGCCTGAGTATTTTGCTCGGCGCCTGTAGCTTGCCACCTGCTGTGCCGAAAACGAAAAAGCCCAGCGCTAAGGCTGGGCTAAGTCGTTGATTCTATTGGTGCCGGCAAGAGGAGTCGAACCCCCGACCTTCTCATTACGAATGAGCTGCTCTACCAACTGAGCTATGCCGGCACGCATGTCAGCGTTGCGCTGTCACAGCCCGCAAGTATAGCGGTTTTGAGGGCTGTTTTTCGGCGCGGCGCATGGGCTGCGCCGCACTTTTGGCTCACTTGGCCGCGTCGGCTTCCAGGTGGTAGGCGGTGACGCGTTCGACCTCGTTCTTCGAGCCCAGGATGACGCTCACGCGCTGGTGCAGCTCGGTCGGCTGGATGTCCAGGATGCGCTGGCGGCCGTTGGTCGCGGCGCCGCCGGCCTGCTCGACCAGCCAGCCCATCGGGTTGGCCTCGTACATCAGGCGCAGCTTGCCGGCCTTGTGGGGCTCGCGCTTGTCCCAGGGGTACATGAAGACGCCGCCGCGGCTCAGGATGCGGTGCACGTCGGCCACCATCGAGGCGATCCAGCGCATGTTGAAGTCCTTGCCGCGCACGCCTTCCTTGCCGGCCAGGCATTCGTCGACATAGCGCTTGACCGGGGTGTCCCAGTGGCGCATGTTGCTCATGTTGATCGCGAATTCCCGAGTGTCCTCGGGAATTCGCACCTGGTCGGCGGTCATGACCCAGGAGCCCTGCTCGCGGTCGAGCGTGAACATCGCGACGCCGTCGCCCACGGTCAGCACCAGCGTGGTCTGCGGGCCGTAGATGCAGTAGCCGGCTGCCACCTGCTGGCTGCCCGGCTGCAGGAAGTCGCTTTCCGACACCGGCTCGATCGCGCCCGGCTTGTCGTTGGGCTTCTTCAGCACCGAGAAGATGGTGCCGATCGAGACGTTGACGTCGATGTTGCTGCTGCCGTCGAGCGGGTCGAACATCAGCAGGTATTCGCCCTGCGGATAGCGGTTGGGCACCGGGTAGATGGTGTCCATTTCCTCGGACGCCATCGCGGCCAGGTGGCCGCCCCATTCGTTGGCCTCGATCAGCACCTCGTTGGCGATGATGTCGAGCTTCTTCTGCACTTCGCCCTGGACGTTCTCGCTCTCGGCGCTGCCCAGCACCTCGCCCAGGGCACCCTTGTTGACGCTGATGGCGATGCGCTTGCAGGCACGCGCGACGATTTCAATCAGCAGGCGCAGCTCGGACGGGATGCGGCCGTGCTCGCGCTGCTGCTCGATCAGGTAGCGGGTCAGGGAGATTCGGTTGCTCATGTCGTGTGGTTTCCTTGTGGGATGTCAGTCGGCCAGCGCGCGGGTGACGACCTCGCGCACGTCGTTGCTGAGGTCGGGCTTGGCCGCGACGCGGGCAATGGCCTCGCGCGCGGCGCTGCGGTAGGGTTCGGCCAGCTTCTTCCAGCGATCCAGCGCGCGCGCCAGGCGGGCGGCGACCTGGGGGTTGAAGGCGTCGATCTCGAGCACGCGCTCGCTCCAGAACACGTAGCCGGCCGCGTCCGCGCGGTGGAAGGCGCCGGGGTTGGCGTTGCAGTAGCTGAAGATCACGCTGCGCGCGCGGTTCGGGTTGCGCAGGTGGAAGTCGGGGTGTGCCAGCAGCTGCTTGACCACCGGCAGGATGTTGCCGCCGCGGTCGCAGGCGCCGGCCTGCAGCGCGAACCACTTGTCGAGCACCAGCTCCTCGCCCTTGAACATGGCGTGGAAGCGCTCGAGCGCCTGCGCGGCCAGCGCGTGGCCGCTGCCAACCAGGGCGCTGAGCGCGTTGAAGCGGTCGGTCATGTTGCCCGCGTCCTTGAAGCGCTGCAGGGCCTTGCCCGGCCAGACCGGGTTGCCGTTGTCGCGCGCGGCCAGGCACAGCATGGTCAGCGCCAGGCCGGCCAGTGCGCGGCGCCCGCTCGAGACCGCGTCGGGGCGGTAGGCGCCGTTGTCCTTGTGCGCCTCGTAGACCTGGACCCAGTCCTCGTGCAGGGCGTGCGCGAGCTGTTCGCGCATCGCCTCGCGCACGGCGTGGACGCGCTGCGGATCGACCACCTCGAGCTGCTCGGCGATATAGGTCTCGCCCGGCAGGGTCAGCACCAGTTCCTTGAATGCCGCGTCGAGCTGGCTCGAGTGCAGCACCGCGCGCATCGCGTCGAGGTAGGCGGCATCGAGCGGCTGGTGCACGGCGCCAACGCCTTGCACCGCATGCAGGGCGCGGCGCAGTGCCAGGCGCTGGCCGGCTTCCCAGCGGTTGAACGGGTCGCTGTCGTGCGCCAGCAGGGTCAGCAGCTCGGCGTCGCTGCAGTCGTATTCCAGGATCACCGGCGCGCTAAAAGCCCGCAGGATGGACGGCACGGGTTGGGCGGCGATGTCGTCGAACATGACGTCCATGCTGGTCTCGCTCAGCACCACGGTGCGCGCGCTGCCCGCGATCTCGCGGCCGGCCGCGTCGAGCAGGCCGAGCGCGACCGGGATCACGAACGCTTCCTTGGCGGGCTGGCCCGGGGTGGCGGGGCAGCTCTGCGCCAGCGTCAGGGTGTAGCGGCGCGCCTCGGCGTCGTATGAGCCGCTGGCGTGCAGCCGCGGCGTGCCGGCTTGAGCGTACCAGCGCTTGAACTGGGGCAGCAGGCGTGCCAGCTCGCTGTCGGGGTTGGCGTCGGAGATTGCCTGCGCGAAGTCGTCGCAGGTCACAGCCTGGCCGTCGTGGCGTTCGAAGTACAGCTTCATGCCGCGCGCGAAGCCTTCGCGCCCGACCAGGGTCTGCTGCATGCGCACGACCTCGGCGCCCTTCTCGTAGACCGTGACGGTGTAGAAGTTGTTGATCTCGGCGTACTGGTCGGGGCGCACCGGGTGCGCCATCGGGCCGGCGTCCTCGGGGAACTGCGCG
>JBEEPT010000057.1:0-15749 GCA_041190985.1 Pseudomonadota bacterium | reverse complement strand
GAAGGCCGGCTGCTCAACATCGCCCACCGCTACCAGCAGGTCACCGACTTCCACCTCCGCACCCCGGGAGGTTACTGACATGAGCGCTCCCAAACTCGTCCAGGGCTACGAAGTCGTGATCGGCTTCGAACCCATGCCCAGCTGTCGACGAGCAGCAAGATCTTCAGCCGCGCCAGCGTGGCCTTTGGCGCCGAGCCCAACACCCAGGCCTGCGCGGTCGACCTGGCCCTGCCCGGCACGCTGCCGGTGATGAACCGCGGCGCGGTCGAGCGCGCCATCCGCCTGGGCCTGGCCCTGGGTTCGCACATCGCCGAAGAAAGCGTGTTCGCACGCAAGAACTACTTCTACCCCGACCTGCCCAAGGGCTACCAGATCAGCCAGTTCGAGATCCCGGTGGTGCAGGGCGGCGAGGTGAGCTTCTTCCTCGGCGAGGAAAAGAAGACCGTGCGCCTGGTGCGCGCCCACCTCGAAGAAGACGCGGGCAAGAGCCTGCACGAAGACTTCATCGGGCAAAGTGGCATCGACCTCAACCGCGCCGGCACGCCGCTGCTGGAGATCGTGACCGAGCCCGACATCCGCTCCAGCGCCGAGGCCGTGGCCTACGCCAAGGAGCTGCACAAGATCGTGACCTGGATCGGCATCTGCGACGGTAACATGCAGGAAGGCAGCTTCCGCTGCGACGCCAACGTCTCGGTGCGCAAGCCCGGCGCGCCGCTGGGCACGCGGCGCGAGATCAAGAACCTGAACTCGTTCAAGTTCATGCAGCAGGCGATCGACTTCGAGGTGCGCTGGCAGATCGAGCAGATCGAGGACGGTTACGAGATCGAGCAGGCCACCGTGCTGTTCGACCCCGACAGCGGCGAGACCCGCGCCATGCGCACCAAGGAAGACGCGGCCGACTACCGCTACTTCCCCGACCCGGACCTGCCGCCGCTGGTGGTCGAGCGCGACTGGGTCGAGCGCGTGCGCGCCGCCATGCCCGAGCTGCCGCGCGCCCAGGCCGAGCGCTTCGTGCGCGACTGGGGCCTGCCCGAGTACGACGCCACCACGCTGACGCAGAGCCCGGCGATGGCGGCCTACTTCGAGGCTGCCGCCCAGGCCAGCGGCCAGGCCAAGCTGGCCAGCAACTGGATCATGGGCGAGGTCTCGCGTCGCCTCAATGCCGAGGAGCGCGACATCGCCGATGCACCGGTGAGCGCGGCGCAGCTGGCCGCGCTGCTCGGCCGCATCGCCGACGGCACGATCAGCAACAACGCCGGCCGGCAGGTGATGGATGCGCTGTGGGCCGGCGAGGCGAGCGCGGGCGAGCCGCTGGCGCAGGTCGACGCGCTGATCGAGGCCAAGGGCCTCAGGCAGATGAACGACAGCGGCGCGCTGGAAGCCATCATCGACGAGGTGCTGGCGGCCAACGAGAAGAACGTGGCCGAATACCGCGCCGGCAAGGACAAGGCCTTCAACGCCCTGGTCGGCCAGGTCATGAAGGCCAGCAAGGGCAAGGCCAATCCGGGCCAGGTCAACGAGCTGCTCAAGCAGAAGCTGGGCTGACCCACGCCGCGTCCCGGGTCATGCCGGGCGCGGACCTCACTGCCGCCAGGCCGCTGTTGTCAGCGGCCTTCCTGTTTCCAGAGCCCGCGCAGGCGCTGCAGTTCCTCGTCGAAGCGGGCGTTGGTGCGCTGGCGCTCGCGCAGCTGGTCGGCCAGGTAGCCGGCCTGCGCGGCGCGCTGGCGCGCGTTCTCCTCCTGCTTGCGGCGCAGCCACAGCGGCGCCCTGGCGGGATCGTTCTGGTAGAACTCGAGTTCGGCGCCTATGCCCTGCTGCTGGCGCTCGAGCTCGGCCGCGCGCTTGCGCACCGCGGCGATCAGCCCGTCGAGCTGGGCCAGCGCCTCGGCGCGCTCCTTGTCGTGGGCGGCCTGGTCCGGGTAGCGCGTGAGCAGGGCGCGGTTCTTGCGCCTTTCGTCGTCCAGGCGCGCCTGCCGGTCGGCCTCCTCCTTGAGGCGCTGCGACTCCCGGGCGCGCTCCTCCGCGGTCAGCGCGGGCGGCAGCGTGCGCTTGAGATTGCCGCGCGGCGTGAGCTCGCGCTGCTCGCTGTCCATGCACTCGGGAATCGGGCGATCGGAGGTGATGCGCCGGCCCCTGGGGTCGACGCAGGTGTAGATGCTGGGCTGGCTGCCGGGCAGGTCGCTGCTGCCCTGGGCCTGCAGCACGTCGCAGGCACCCAGTGCCGCCAGCGCCAGGCCGGCTGCCAGCGGATGCGCGCGCCACCAGCTCCGCGCGCGGGCGGATCTCGTGCTCATCCCTCACCCCTCCTCGCCGGGTATCCCGGTCTGTGCCGCGCTCAGGCCACTCCGTAGCGCTCGCGGTAGGCCTGGACGCGCTCGCGGTGCGCGGCCATCTCGCCACCCGCCTGATGCTGGAGATACTGCAGCAAATCACCGAGCTGCGCAATCGCACAGACCTGCAGGCCGAGCTGCTCGCGCACGTACTGCACCGCGCTGTAGGGCACGTCGCGCACCGCGCCGTCCGCGCCGACCTCGGTCGCCATCTCCTGGCGGTCGAGCGCGATCGCGACCGCGTGCGGCGTCGCGCCCGCGGCCTTGATCAGCGCGATCGACTCGCGCGCGGCGGTGCCGGCGCTCATCACGTCATCGACGATCAGCACCCGGCCCTGCAGCGGGGCGCCGACCAGGGTGCCGCCCTCGCCGTGGTCCTTGGCCTCCTTGCGGTTGTAGGCGAAGGGCTTGTTGTTGCCGAGCCGGGCCAGCTCGATCGCCACCGCCGCCGCCAGCGGGATGCCCTTGTAGGCGGGGCCGAAGATCATGTCGAACTCGATGCCGCTGGCGACGATGCGCCGGGCGTAGAACGCCGCCAGGCGGCCGAGCTTGGCGCCGTCGTCGAACAGGCCGGCGTTGAAGAAGTAGGGGCTGAGCCGGCCGGCCTTGGTCTTGAACTCGCCGAAGCGCAGCACGCCCGATTCGACGGAAAATTGCACAAATTCCTGCGCCAGCGCATCTTCGGGCGCGGGCGTGTTCGCTTCAACCACCATGGGAAATTCCTTGTTCAAACTGACCAGCCTCAACCTCAACGGCATCCGTTCCGCCACTTCCAAGGGGCTGGAAGACTGGGTCGCGGCCCAGGCGCCCGATTGTATTTGCGTGCAGGAACTCAAGGCGCAGGCCGCCGACGTCGCGGGCCGCTTCGAGCAGCTCGCCGGCCTGCAGGGCCACTTCCACTACGCCGAGAAGAAGGGCTATTCGGGCGTGGGCGTCTACAGCCGGCGCGAGCCCAGCGACGTGATCGTGGGCCTGGGCGAGACCGAGTTCGACGCCGAGGGCCGCTACGTCGAGCTGCGGTTCGACACCTTGAGCCACAAGCGCAGCATCATCAGCTGCTACTTTCCGAGCGGCTCGTCGAGCGAGGAGCGCCAGCAGGCCAAGTTCCGCTTCCTGGAGCTGATCTACCCGCATCTGGCCAGCCTGAACGCCGGGCGCGACTACGTGCTGTGTGGCGACGTCAACATCGCGCACCGCGAGATCGACCTCAAGAACTGGAAGGGCAACCTCAAGAACAGCGGCTTCCTGCCCGAGGAGCGCGCCTGGATGAGCAAGCTGCTCGACCAGGCCGGCCTGGTCGACGTCTACCGCCACCTGCACCCCGAGGAAGGCGAGGGCGCCTACACCTGGTGGAGCAACCGCGGCCAGGCGCGTGCCAAGAACGTGGGCTGGCGCATCGACTACCACCTGGCCAGCCCGGCGCTGGCGCAGGCCGCGCGCCGGGCGGCGGTCTACAAGGAACAGTGGTTCAGCGACCACGCGCCGCTGACGGTGGAGTACGAGTTCGGACTCTGACGCATCCGCGGCGGGGCGCTGTCAGCTTGGGCGCACCGCGCCTACCTCCAGTCGTCACCTGGCATGGTTCTCTTCATGAACTCGTCGAACATCGGCACGGTGAATGCCGTGTCACCGTGGTTCGGACTCCACACCATGCCCTTGCTGATCAGCGAGCTTCGGGTCGGCGCCAGTGATGAGACGCCCGCGGCGTAGCAGGCCGCGATGTCGCCAGAGCGGTGGGGGCCAGGCCCGAGTTCAGCCATGGCCCGCAAGTACTTTTTCTCCTTGGGTGTCAAGCGGTCGAAGCGAACCCGAAAGAAGCTTTCGTCGAGCGCGGCAACGGCGGTGAGGGACGCGGTGGCAACATCGTGCTCCGTGATGGGCGAGGTCGATGCCGCCCGCCAGGTGTGACTGCCCCACTGCTGCAGGAAGTAGGCGTAGCCTTGCGTCACAGCCAGGATCTGCTCCAGGGCTGCGGGGACGATGCTCACGCCCTCGTCTTCGAGCGGCTTCTCTATGGCGCGTCGGGCGGCTTGTGGTGGCAGCGGACCGATTTGCGGAAAGTCGAACAGGCGCTCGGCATAGGACTTGGCATTGCCCATGCGCCCACGCAACTGGGGCAGGCCGGCGCCGACCAGCACCACGGGCAATTGTCGTTGCTCGGTCCGGTGCATGGCGGTGATCAGGGCGGCAAGCTGCGCTTCCTCGACGTACTGCAATTCGTCGACGAAGATGGCCAGCGCCGTGTGGGCTGATTTGGCGGCCAATCCCACTTGCTCGATAAGCGCCTGCAGGTCATGCTCCAGGTCGCCGTTGTCCGCAAGCCCAGGCTCCGCGTCATAGTCGATGCCGACTTCAATGTCCCCGTAGGTCACTTTCAGTTTGCTGGCAAAACCTGCCAGGGCGCGCAGGCCGCGAACCGCGTAGTCCTTCGCCGCAGCCACCTGGCTGAGCCGCAAAAGCGCCTGACGCAATTGCGGCGCCAACAGCGCGGGGAGGGAGCGACCTTCTGGCGCCTCAATCCGGACGGTGTGGATGCCCGCTGCTTCCGCATCTTCCCGGATGCGATCCAGCAGCACGGTCTTGCCGACGCCACGCAAACCCACGAGCATCGCACTCTTGGCTGGACGGCCAATCCTGGCCCGTTCCAGCGCGACATGCAGCGATGCGCGCAATTCGTCGCGGCCGGCAAGCTCCGGCGGAGGCGTGCCTGCTCCCGGAGCGAAAGGATTGCGGATAGGGTCCATGTCTGGCATTTTATAGCTTTCTTTCGAAAGTTATATGATTTTTATAAATTTCGAAATATTGCTATAAATCCAGGCCGAGAACTGAAAGAGAGGTGTTTCAATGCCCGGCGTCGATGAAGGCGTGGATCGTGCGTCCCCGGCTGTCCACCGCGACCGTGACGGGGAAGTCCGCCAGCTCGAATTCGTGGATGGCCTCCATGCCGAGGTCCGTGAAGGCCAGCACCCGCGCCGAGCGGATGGCGCGCGACATCAGGTAGGCCGCGCCGCCCGTGGCGCACAGGTAGGCGCCCTGGTGACGGCGGATGGTCTCGATCGCCTCCGGTCCGCGTTCGGCCTTGCCGATCATGGCGAGCAGGCCGGCCTGCGCCATCAAGGGTTCGACGAAGCGGTCCATGCGCGTGGCGGTGGTCGGGCCGGCCGGGCCCACGGCCTCGTCGCCGACGGCATCGACCGGGCCGACGTAATAGACCACGCGCCCGCGCAGGTCCACCGGCAGCGGCTCGCCCCGGGCCAGCAGGTCAGTCAGGCGCTTGTGCGCGGCGTCGCGTGCGGTCAGCACCCGGCCCGACAGCAGCAGCGTCTGGCCGATGCGCCACTGCGCCACCTCGGCGGGCGTGAGGCGGTCCAGATCGACCCGCAGCGCATCGGGCACATCGAACCGGTCGGGGATGTCGGCCCACAGTTCGGGCGACGGCTCCTCGATGCGGGCCGGACCGCTGCCGTCCAGCGTGAAGCGCAGGTAGCGCGTCGCGGCGCAATTCGGAACCAGGGCCACCGGGATGGCGGCCGCGTGGCAGGGCCGGGCGCGCACCTTGACGTCGAGCACCGCGTGGCGGCCGCCCAGCCCCTGCGCACCTATGCCCAGCGCGTTGGCCCGTTCGAACAGTTCGAGCCGCAGCGCCTCCTCGGCATTCGCGGCGCCACGGGCCTGCAGCAGGTCGATGTCGATCGGGTCGAACAGCGAGAGCTTGGCCTGCAACATGGCCTGTTCGGGCGTGCCGCCGATGCCGATGCCGAGCGTGCCGGGCGGGCACCAGCCGGCGCCCATGCCGGGCAGCTGCGCGATCACCCAGTCGGCGACGCTGTCGCTGGGGTTGAGCGTGGCAAAGCGCGCCTTGATGTCGCCGCCGCCGCCCTTGGCCACCACCAGCACCTCCAGAGCGTCGCCCTCGACCAGCTCGCAGTGCACGACGGCGGGGGTGTTGTCGCGGGTGTTCGTGCGCTGGCCGAGCGGATCTGCCACCAGGGTGGCGCGCAGCGGGTTGTGCGGGTCGCGGTAGGCGCGCCGCACGCCCGCGTCGGCCACCGCCTGCAAGCTCCAGGGGGGCTGGCCGTCGCGGCGGAAGAACTGCACGCCGCAGCCCAGGCGCAGGAACACCTGTGCCACGCCGGTATCCTGGCAAACGGGCCGCCGACCCTGGGCCGCGAGCCGGCTGTTGACCAGCAGCTGGCCGATGGCGGCACGCGCGGGCGGGTGGGTCTCGGCGTCGAAGGCGCGACTCAGGGCGCGCACGAAGTCCGGCGGGTGGTGATGGCTGACGAACTGGAAGGCCTCGGCCAGGCTGTCCGCCAGGTCTTCCTGCGCGATGCGGGTCATGGGCGGGTCAGTCGATCTGAATCTTGGCGTCGGTCACGACCTTGCGCCAGCGCTCCACTTCCGTCGCGGTGTGCCGGGCAAAGGCGTCGGGGGCGTATTGCGCCTCGGGCAGCAGGTTGACGCCCTGGCTGACCAGGCGGGCCGTCCAGGTCTTGTCGCTCAGCGCCTTCAGGTAGGCATGGTGCATCTTCTGCACGATGTCGCCCGAGGTGCCCCTGGGAGCGTACAGGCCGTACCAGGTGGCGGCCTCGAAGCCCGGCAGGGCCTTGTCGGCCAGCGGCGCGACGCCGGGGTATTGCTGGGGCATCGGGGTCAGCGAGGTCAGAGCGATGGCGTTGAGCCGGCCGCCCTGGACCTGGGGCAGGGCGGTGTTGCTCTGGTCGAACATGGCGTCCACCTGGCCGCTGATCAGGTCGTTGAGCGCCGGTGCAGCCCCCTTGTAGGCAATCGACGTCACGTCGATGCCGGCCTTGGCCTCGAACAGCGCGGCGATCAGGTGCGAGGTCGATCCGGCGCCGGCATTGCCGAAGTTGATCTTGCCGGGCTTGGCCTTGGCCGCGGCGATCAGGTCGGCCGCCGTCTTGTACGGCGAGTTCTTGCCGACCAGCAGCACCAGCGGCGTGTCGGGGAAGCGGAACACGGCCTGGAAGTCCTTGACCGGGTCGTAGCTCAGTTTCTTGTACAGCGCCGGACCGGCGCCCATGTAGCCCATGTGGCCGACCAGGAAGGTGTAGCCGTCGGCCTGGGCCCTGGCCACCTTGGCGGCGCCGATGGTGCCGCCCGCGCCCGGGGCGTTCTCGATGATGATGGTCTGGCCGATCTGCTTGCCCACCTTGTCGGCGATGTCGCGCGCCATGGCGTCGGTTGGCCCGCCCGCCGCGAAGGGCACGATCCAGGTCAGGTTCCGGGTCGGCCAGGCCTGGGCGTGGGCGAACTGGGTGGCGACGAGCAGGGCGATGGCGCCGGCGGCTTGCATGAGCTTCATGGGGTGTCTCCTGGGGGGGGCGGGTTCAGCGAGTCGCAGCGGAGGTGGCCAGGGCGCGATCGACCATCACCGGTGCCAGGCCGAGGTAGTTGGCGGGATCGGTCAGGCGCTCGATGGCGGCGCGGTCGAAGTGCGCGGTGACGGCGGGCAGGGCGGCCAGCGCCTCGGCCAGGGTGCCGCCCTGCGTGTTGACGGTGCGGCAGGCGTCGTAGACCACGTCGTGCGCCTGCTGGCGTCCGATGGCGGGGGCCAGGCCCATCATCACGGCCTCGGCCACGATCAGGCCGCGGCTGATGCCGAGGTTGCGGCGCATCTGCTCGGTGTCCACGATCAGCCCGCCGAGCGCGAACCTGGCCTGGTGCAGCGCACCCGCCGTCAGGATGAAGCTCTCGGGCAGCGCGACCCACTCCGCGTGCCAGGGGCCGGTGGCGCGCTCGAAGTCCTGGATCATGGCATCGACCATCAGGCCGGCGTGCTGGCGCACCGCCTTGGCCGCGGCCAGCATCAGCTCGCTGGAGATCGGGTTGCGCTTCTGCGGCATGGTGCTGCTGGCGCCACGGCCCTTGACGAAGGGCTCGTAGACCTCGGCAAACTCGGTCGAGGCCATGATCATGATGTCCAGCGCGATCTTGCCCAGCGAGCCCGTCACCAGGGCCAGCAGGTTCACCGCCTCGGCGAAGCCGTCGCGGGCCACGTGCCAGGTGGTGGTCGGCACGGCCAGGCCCAGTTCCTCGGCCAGCGCCTGCTGCACGTCCAGGCCCTTGTCGCCCAGCGAGGCCAGGGTGCCGGCCGCGCCCGCGAACTCCACGCACAGCACGCGCCCGCGCAGCTGGGCCAGGCGCTCCTGGTGGCGGTCGAACATGGCGAGCCAGATCGCCACCTTGTAGCCGAAGGTCACCGGCAGCGCCTGCTGCAGGTGGGTGCGGCCGGCCATCGGCGTGTCGCGGTGCTTCTGCGCCAGGTCGGCCAGGATGCCGCGCAGCGCGCGGATGTCGGCCTCCACGATGTCCAGCGCGTCGCGGATCTGCAGCACGTTGGCGGTGTCCATGATGTCCTGGGTGGTGGCGCCCCAGTGGACGTAGCGGCCGGCCTCGCCGCACATGGCCACGAGCTGGTGCACCAGCGGCAGGATCGGATAGCCTACGATGTCGGTCTCGTGGCGCATGTGGTCGAAGTCGATGCGCTCCAGGCGCGACTCGCGGGCAATCGCCTCGGCCGCCTCGGCCGGGATCACGCCGCAGCGGGCCTCGGCGCGCGCGAGCGCCACTTCCACCTCGATGTAGCGCTCGATCAGGCGGCGGTCCGAGAACACCTCGCGCATGGCGGGCGTGCCGAAGGCATCGCGGAACAGGATGGAGTCGAGCACGGTGCTGGAGGACGGGGCGAGTGACATGGATGGAAGCGGGATATGTTAATAAAAATCGAACATATTAATATGTTCGAACAATTAAAGTGTAGATATGTTCGAACAAAATAACATCAGGGTTAACCCTGAATTCCATCCTGCGTGCGCGCCATGAGCAAGACGCCCCATGCCGACCTGGCCCGGGAACTGGCCGAGGCCATCGCCGCCGGCAAGCACCCGGTCGGGTCGCTGCTGCCGACCGAATTCGAGCTGTGCGAGGCGCACGGCCTGAGCCGCTACGCCGTGCGCAAGGCGCTCGATGAACTGCAGGAGCTGGGGCTGATTTCCCGGCGCAAGAACGTGGGCACCCGGGTCGAGGCCACACGGCCGGCGGCCGGCTTCACGCAGTCGATCGCCACGGTCGACGAGCTGGCCCAGTTCGGTGCGCGGCATGTGCGCGTGGTCCGTTCCTCCGAGCCGGTGGTCGCCGACCTGGCGCTGGCCAAGGAGCTGGATTGCCCGGGCGGCAGCCGCTGGCTGCGCATCGCCAGCCTGCGCCTGGACGACACGCCCAAGGCGCGCCCGATCTGCTGGACCGAGGTCTACGTCGACGCCGCCTTCAGCGACATCGACCAGCTGGTGCGCGAGTCGCCGCAGACGCTGATTAGTTCATTGATCGAGACCCGCTATGGCCGCGCCATCGCCCGCATCCGGCAGGAGGTGGACGCGATCAGCATGCCGGCGCAGCTGGCGGCCGTCCTGCAGGCGGAGGTCGGCTCGCCCGCGTTGCGGATCACCCGGCGCTATTTCGACGCGACCGGGGCCTTGCTGGAAATCTCCCGCTCCATCCATCCGGCCAACCGCTTCACCTTCTTGATGGAGATGAGCCGCAGCAGGGAGTAGCCCTGCTACCAGTTGTCCGCCTTGCCCGGCTGCCTGCCATGGGCGCCGAGCAGGTGCGTGGACAGGAACTCGATGAAGACCCGGATCTTGGCCGCCAGGTTCTGCTTCTGCGAGTAGACCGCGTAGATGTCTGCCGGCGGCAGCTCGTAGTCTTCCAGCAGCACCTCGAGCCGGCCGCTGCGCAGGTAGCGCACCGCGTCCCATTCCGAGCGCATCAGGATGCCGTGTCCGTCGAGTGCCCAGTTCAGCACGACCTCGCCATCGTTGCTGCTCATGCTGCCGCGCACCTTGATCGTCTGGGCGTCGCGGCCCTTGGAAAAGCGCCACAGCCCATAGGCGCTGTCGTCCTGGCGCAGGATCAGGCAGTTGTGCCGGGTCAGGTCGTGCGGCGTCACCGGCCGCCCATGCTCCTTGAGATAGAGCGGTGAGGCGAAGATGCGCCTGCGGTTGGCCGCGATCTTGCGCGCCACCACGCGCGCGTCCGGCGGCTCGCCGAAACGGATCGCCACGTCGATCGCGTCCTCCGCCAGGTTCATCGGGCGGTCGGTCAGCAGCAGCTGCACCTCCAGCCCCGGGTATTCGCGCTCGAACCGCGACAGCACCGGCGCGATGAAGCTGCGCCCGAAGCCCAGCGAGGCATTGACCTTCAGCACGCCTTTCGGGGCGCTGCGCGAGCTCGACACCGCCTGCTCCAGGTCGTCGATCTCGGCCAGGATGCGGCGTCCCTCGGCCAGATAGACCTCGCCCTCGCTCGTCAGGCTCAGGCGCCGCGTCGTGCGGTGGATCAGGCGCACTCCCAGCCGCTGCTCGAGCTGCGCCAGCCATTTGCTGGCCGCGGACGGGGTGACGTCGAACTCCCGTGCCGCGGCCGAGAGGCTGCCGAACTTCACCAGGGCGGAAAAAAAGAGCAGGTCCGATGGCGTTCCCATTTGTTCTTCTGAGGAAAGAATGGTTTTCTTGGTCGTTGATTTTATCCCGGGGAGAAATCCTTACAGTTCGCTCAACCGGGAGCCCGGGATCCGGCGGACAGCAAGGCGCCGTAGGAGAGACGCAGGCCCCTGACACTTGTCGAGCAAGAGGAGATTCAGATGCAGGAAGAGATCGAGAAACGGACGCTGCGCCGCATCAGCTGGCGCATCGTGCCCTTCATCATGTTGCTGTACTTCATCGCGTACATCGACCGGGTCAATATCGGCTTTGCGGCCCTGACCATGAACAAGGACCTCGGGTTCACGGCGTCGATCCTGGGTTTTGGCGCCGGCATCTTCTTCTGGGGCTATTTCCTGTTCGAAGTGCCGTCCAACCTGGCGCTGCACAAGGTGGGCGCCAGGCTGTGGATCGCCCGCGTCATGGTCACCTGGGCGATCATTTCCGGCGGCATGGCGTTCATCCAGGGCACGACCAGCTTCTACGTCATGCGCTTCCTGCTCGGTGCCGCCGAGGCGGGCTTCTTCCCCGGCATCATCCTGTACCTGAGCTACTGGTTCCCGGCGCGCCACCGCGCGGGGGTCACCGCGCTCTTCATGGCGGCCGCCCCGATTTCCACCGCGCTGGGCTCCCCCCTGTCCGCCGCCCTGATGGAGCTCGACGGCCTGTTTGGCCTGGCGGGCTGGCAGCTGCTGTTCCTCCTTGAGGCCATCCCGGCCCTGATCCTCGGCTTCGTGGTGTTCTTCTACATGACCGACCGCCCCGAGCAGGCCAGGTGGCTCAAGGACGACGAGCGGGCCTGGCTGGTCAAGACCATGAACGCCGAGGCCGCTGAAAAGGGCACGGCCGCCAAGCACAGCTTCATCCGGGGCATGGCCGACCTGAGGGTGCTGGCACTGGCGCTGATCTACTTCGGCACCTCGGCCGGTCTCTACACGCTCGGCATCTGGGCGCCCCAGATCATCAAGCAGCTCGGCGTGTCGTCGATGACGACCGGCCTGCTCAACGCGATTCCGCCGACCCTCTCGGTCATCGCCATGGTGTGGTGGTCGCGGCATTCCGACCGCACCGGCGAGCGCACCTGGCACGTCATCGTGGCTTGCGTGGCAGCTGCCGTCGGGCTCGTCATCGCCGCCAGCGCCAGCAGCGTCGTCGGCCTGATCGCGGCGCTGACTATCGTCAACGTCGGCATCAGCTGCGCCAAGCCGCCACTGTGGACCATGCCGACCATGTTCCTCTCGGGCGCCGCCGCGGCCACCGGCATCGCCACCATCAATTCGATCGGCAACCTGGGCGGATTCGCCGGTCCGGCCGTGATCGGCTGGGCCAAGGAGCAGACCGGCAGCTTCTCGGGTGGCTTGTACTTCGTCGCCGCGCTGCTGACGCTGTCCGCGGTGCTGACGCTGCTGCTGTCCCGCTCCCGCCCCCCACAGGCCGACACGCCCGCCGTTGGCGAGCTGGCCAAGAACTACCACTGACACACCTGAGAAAGGACCCTGACCATGGACAAGGAACTGGCGGTTCAGTCACTGACTGACACGATGGCGAAGTTCACCGCCTACATCGGCAAACGCCTGCCGAAGGACGTCACGCACAAGCTCGCCGAGCTGCGCACGATGGAAACCAATCCGCTGGCCAAGTCGATCTACGACTCGATGGCCGGCAACCAGGAGGCGGCCGACAAGCTCGACCGTCCGAGCTGCCAGGACACCGGCGTGATCCAGTACTTCGTCGAGGCCGGCGCCAACTTCCCGCTGCTCGGCGAACTCGAGGAGATCCTCCAGGAAGCGACCGCCGAAGCCACACGCATCGGCCCGCTGCGCCACAACGCGGTCGAAACCTTCGACGAGAAGAACACCGGCACCAACACCGGCACCAACATTCCCTGGCTGGACTGGCGCATCGCCCCGGAAAAGAACAGCTGCACCATCGACGTCTACATGGCCGGCGGCGGCTGCACGCTGCCCGGCGCCGCCAAGGTGCTGATGCCGGGGCAGGGCTACGAGGGCGTCGCCGAGTTCGTGATGGACGTCATCACCGAGCGCGGCATCAATGCCTGCCCGCCGCTGCTGGTCGGCGTCGGCGTGTCGACCTCGGTCGAAACCGCGGCTCGCCTGTCCAAGCTGGCGATCATGCGGCCGGTCGATTCGAAGAGCGCCAACCCGCGCGCCGCGCTGATGGAGGAGCTGCTCGAACAGGGCCTCAACGAGATCGGCATCGGCCCGCAGGGCCTGACCGGCAACAACAGCGTGATGGGCGTCAACATCGAATCGTCCGCCCGCCATCCCTCGACCATCGGCGTCGCCGTCAACACCGGCTGCTGGGCGCACCGCCGCGGCAAGATCCGCATCAACGCCGACCTGTCCTACGAAATTCTTTCCCACGAAGGAGTGGTGCTGTGAAAAAGATCCTGACTACCCCCATCAAGGACGAAGACCTGGCAGACCTCAACGTCGGCGACGTGGTCTACCTGACCGGTCGCCTGGTGACCTGCCGCGACGTGGCGCACCGCCGCCTGATCGAGCAGGGCCGCGAACTGCCGGTGAACCTGGAAGGCGGCGCGATCTTCCACGCCGGCCCGATCGTGCGCAAGAAGGACGACGGCAACTTCGAGATGGTCTCGATCGGTCCGACCACCAGCATGCGCATGGAGAAGTTCGAGCGCGAGTTCATCAAGCAGACCGGCGTCAAGCTCATCGTCGGCAAGGGCGGCATGGGTCCGGAAACCGCCGCCGGCTGCCAGGAAGGCCCGGCCGTGCACGCCATCTTCCCGGGCGGCTGCGCGGTGCTGGCGGCGACCCAGGTCGAGGAGATCGAAGGCGCCGAGTGGCAGGACCTGGGCATGCCGGAGACGCTGTGGATCAACCGCGTCAGGGAGTTCGGGCCGCTGATCATCTCGATCGACACCAAGGGCAACAACCTGATCTCGCAGAACAAGGCCGGCTTCAACGAAAAGAAGAAGCCGGTGCTGGAGAAGATCTTCAGCCAGGTGAGCTTCATCAAGTAAGCCCCGCGAGCGTCCGGGAACCCCGAGCGGTTTCCGGGCCTTCTGAATTCCTTGCACCGCAGCGCCGCCGCTGGCCTCGTCTCCGACGAGGTCGGCCGGGCGCTGTTTTCTTTCTAGCCCTTACCTGGAACACGTCATGGACAAGAACGCGCTGCGCGAAGCCGCGCTGAGCTATCACCGCCATCCCCAGCCCGGCAAGGTGGCGATCGCCGCCACCAAGCAATTGACCAACCAGCGCGACCTGGCGCTGGCGTATTCGCCCGGGGTCGCGGCGCCCTGCGAGGAGATCGTCGCCGACCCGGTCAACGCCTTCAAGTACACCAGCCGCGGCAACCTGGTGGCGGTGATCACCAACGGCACCGCGGTGCTGGGCCTGGGCGACATCGGTCCGCTGGCGGCCAAGCCGGTGATGGAAGGCAAGGGCGTGCTGTTCAAGAAGTTCGCCGGCATCGACGTGTTCGACATCGAGATCAACGAGAAGGATCCGGACCGGCTGGTGGAGATCATCGCCGCGCTCGAGCCGACCTTCGGCGGCATCAACCTGGAGGACATCAAGGCGCCGGACTGCTTCTACGTCGAGCGCAAGCTGCGCGAGCGCATGAAGATCCCGGTCTTCCACGACGACCAGCACGGCACGGCGATCGTGGTGGGCGCGGCGTTGCTCAACGGCCTGAAGGTGGTGGGCAAGGACATCAAGAGCGTCAAGCTCGTGACCTCGGGCGCGGGCGCGGCGGCGCTGGCCTGCCTGGGGCTGCTGGTCAAGCTCGGGCTGCCGCGCGAGAACATCTACGTGACCGACCTGGCCGGCGTGGTCTACGAGGGCCGCACCGAGCTGATGGACCCGGACAAGGCGCAGTACGCGCAGCCGACCGAGGCGCGCAGCCTGCGCGAGATCATCGCGGGCGCCGACATCTTCCTGGGCCTGTCGGCCGGCGGCGTGCTCAAGCCCGAGATGGTCGCGAGCATGGCCGAGCGCCCGTTGATCTTCGCGCTGGCGAACCCGAACCCCGAGATCCTGCCGGAGGACGTCAAGGCGGTGCGCGACGACGCGGTGATGGCGACCGGGCGCACCGACTACCCGAACCAGGTCAACAACGTCCTGTGCTTCCCCTACATCTTCCGCGGCGCACTCGACGCGGGGGCGTCCACCATCACCGACGAGATGGAGATCGCCGCGGTGCGCGCGATCGCCGAGCTGGCGCAGGCCGAGCAGAGCGAGGTGGTGGCGGCGGCCTACGCGGGCGAGACGCTGGCCTTCGGGCCGGAGTACCTGATCGCGAAGCCGTTCGACCCGCGCCTGATGATCAAGATCGCGCCGGCGGTGGCGCAGGCGGCGGCCGACAGCGGCGTGGCGCTGCGCCCGGTCGAGGACATGGACGCCTACCGCGACCGGCTGCAGAGCTTCGTGTTCGCCTCCGGCACCATGATGAAGCCGGTCTACGCGATCGCCAAGAAGGCGCAGCACAAGCGCATCGCCTACGCCGAGGGCGAGGAGGAGCGCGTGCTGCGCGCCTGCCAGGTGGTGGTCGACGAGGGCCTGGCGCGTCCGACGCTGATCGGTCGCCCGGCCATCATCGCGCAGCGCATCGAGAAGTTCGGCCTGCGGCTGAAGGAGGAGCTGGACTACGACGTGGTCAACGTCGAGCAGGACCATCGCTACCGCGATTTCTGGCAGACCTATCACCAGCTGACCGAGCGCCGCGGCGTGACCGAGCAGCTGGCCAAGATCGAGATGCGCCGGCGCCTGTCGCTGATCGGCGCCATGCTGCTGCGCAAGGGCGATGTCGACGGCCTGATCTGCGGCACCTGGGGCACCAGCCCGATGCACCTGAACTACATCGACCAGGTGATAGGCAGGCGCGAGGGGGCGCACTGCTATGCGGCGATGAACGCGCTGATGCTGCCCGGGCG
>JBEEPT010000056.1:0-11019 GCA_041190985.1 Pseudomonadota bacterium | reverse complement strand
GAATTCCAGGGTCTTGTTCTCGTACGGGGTCAGGTCCTTGGTCGGACGGCTGTCGACCAGCGAGCCCGGCAGGAAGGCGCTGATGCCGTTGACCATGACCTTGAGGCCGCCCTTGACCTTGGCGCCGGTGGTGCCGGTGACGAATTCGCCGGATTCCAGGGCCTTTTCCAGGGCCATCCACGAAGCCAGGCGCTTGGCCTTGTCACGGCTCAGCAGGGTGTCGCCGTAGCCGTTCTCGACGGCATCGATGGCGACCGACACGAAGTCGCCGACCTGGACTTCGAGCTCGCCCTGGTCGTTCTTGAATTCTGCGATCGGCACGTACGCTTCGGACTTCAGGCCGGCATTGACGACCACGTGGTTGTGCTCGATGCGGACGACTTCGGCGGTGATGACCTCGCCAGCGCGCATTTCGGCACGTTGCAGCGATTCTTCAAACAGGGCGGCAAAAGATTCAGACATGTGGTTTCCTAGGCCACGCACCCGGCTGAACAGGCGCGCGGCGAGTACAAAGACGCATCACCTGGCGGCGACGCGGGTTGCAGGTTGCGAACCCTTGGGCCTGCGGAGACTGGGCATCCGGCGGGGCCTTCGGGGCCAAATGGGCCACCCCTTGCGGGGTGGCGCGCGATCAGGCTCCCCGGAAGGGGCGCCTGGCTTCCCACCACTCCAACACCAGCTGCACCGATTCCTCGATGCTTTGCCCGGAGTTGTCGAGCAGGAGCGCGTCATCGGCGGGCCTGAGGGGGGCATGTTCGCGTGTCTTGTCACGCAGGTCGCGCGCCTTCAGGTCGGCCGAAAGACTCTCGAGTGTAGCAGCTACACCCTTGGAAATCAATTGCTTATAGCGGCGCTCGGCGCGCTTTTCGGCGCAGGCGGTCAGGAAGACCTTGAGCGGCGCGTCCGGGAAGATCACCGTGCCCATGTCGCGGCCGTCGGCGACCAGGCCGGGCAGGCGCCGGAAGCTGCGCTGCAGCATGAACAGGGCGTCGCGCACCTGGGGCAGGGCCGAGATGCGCGAGGCGGTCATGCCGGCGGCTTCGGTGCGCACCGCCTCGCTGGCGTCCTCGCCGTCGAGCAGCACGCGCTGCCCAGGCAGGAAAGTGACCGGCAGGCTGCGGCCGAGCGCGCCGAGGCGCTCGGCCACGGCGGGGTCGCGCAGCGACTCGGCATCGGTCGGCACGCCGGCGCGCTCGGCCGCCAGGCCCAGCAGGCGGTACATCACGCCCGAGTCGAGCAGGCCGTAGCCCAGCGCGGCCGCCACCTCGCTCGCCAGCGTGCCCTTGCCGGAAGCGGTCGGGCCGTCGATGCAGATCACCGGGATGTCGTCCTGCTCGGCCTGCGCCACCGAGAACAGCGCCTCGAAGTAGTCGGGGAAGGTCTTGGCGACGCACTTCGGGTCGAGGATGCGCAGCGGCACGCCCGCCGGGTTGAAGGCGGCGAGCGAGAAGCACATCGCGACGCGATGGTCGTCGTAGGTGTGGATGGCCGCAGGGGTCCACGCCACCGGTGGCGTGACGCGGAGGTAGTCCTGGCCCTCCTCGACGCTGGCGCCGAGCTTGCGCAGCTCGCAGGCCATGGCGGCGATGCGGTCGGTCTCCTTGACGCGCCAGCTCTCGATGTTGCGCAGCGTGGTCGTGCCGTCGGCGTAGAGCGCCATCACCGCCAGCGTCATCGCGGCGTCGGGGATGTGGTTGCAGTCCAGGTCGATCGCCTTGAGCGGCCAGGCGCCACGGCGGATCTGCAGGCTGTTGGCCGTGCCCGTGACCTGCGCGCCCATGGCCTGCGCGGCCTCGACGAAGCGGATGTCGCCCTGGATCGAGTCCAGGCCCACGCCCTGGATCGTGATGCCGTCGCAGCCCGCGCTCGCCGGCGCGATCGCGCCGAGCGCGACGAAGTAGCTGGCCGACGAGGCGTCGCCCTCGACGTGGATGCTGCCGGGCGAGCTGTAGCGGCTGCCGGCGGGAATGACGAAGCGCTGCCAGCCCTCGCGCCGGACCATGACGCCAAACTTCTCGAGCAGCTTGAGCGTGATCTCGATATAGGGCTTGGAGATCAGTTCGCCGACCACCTCGAGCGTGATGTCGCGTGTCGCCACCAGCGGCAGCGCCAGCAGCAGCGCGGTCAGGAACTGGCTCGAGACATTGCCGCGCACCTGGATCGGACGATCGAGCTGCAGCGCGCCGGGTGCGCCCGTGCCCAGGCGCAGCGGCGGGTAGCCCTCGTTGCCGAGGTAGGCCACCGGGCAGCCGAGCTGGCGCAGGCCGTCGACGAGGTCGCCGATCGGGCGTTCGTGCATGCGTGGCACGCCGCTGAGCTCGAATTCGCCGCCGAGCTGGGTCGCCAGCAGCGCCAGCGCCGCGGTCAGCGGCCGCATGGCCGTGCCGGCGTTGCCGAGGAAGAGCCTGGCGGCGCGCACCGGCAGCGCGCCGGCCAGGCCGTGCACCCTGACGGTGCCGCCTTCCAGGCGCTCGATGCCGCAGCCCAGGGCCTCGAGCGCGGTGAGCATCACGCGCGTGTCGTCGGAGTCGAGCAGATCGTGGACCAGCGTCTCGCCCGCGCTGAGCGCGGCCAGCAGCAGCACGCGGTTCGAGATGCTCTTGGAGCCGGGCAGGGTCACGGTGCCGCCGGCGCTGCGCAGCGGCGCGAGATCGAGGAAGTGGGTTGAATACATGGGGGTGCTATCAGGCCGGATCGGCCAGGGTGTTGTCCTTGGGGCCGGCGCAGAGCTGCCAGCCGGCACGCGCCGCGCTGGCCTGCCGGATCAGCTCCTGCAGCGTGGCGCCGTCGCCCGCCGCCATGCTGGCCTCCAGCGTGTCGAGCGCGGCGCGGAAGCGGCGCGACTGCGCGATCACCTCGTTCCGGTTGGCCAGCAGGATGTCGCGCCAGACGCTGGGGTCGCTCGCGGCGATGCGGGAGAAGTCGCGAAAGCCCGGGCCCGCCAGTTCCAGGAACTGCTGCGCCTGCGGCTGGGCCTGGATCGCGTTCATCGCCGCGAAGGCCAGCAGGTGCGGCAGGTGGCTGACGGTTGCGTAGCTGGCGTCGTGGTCCTCGGGCGCCATCTCGCGCACCCGGCTGCCCAGCGCACGCCAGACCGCGGCGGCGCGCGCTGCCAGTCCGGGGGCGGTCTCTGCCAGCGGCGTCAGGATCACCTGGCGTTCGCGGTAGAGCGCCGCGTCGGCATGATCGACGCCCGCGGACTCCTTGCCGGCGATCGGGTGCGCGGGCACGAAGCGCGGCAGGCGCTCGCCCAGCGCGCGGCGCGCCGCCGCGACCACGTCGCACTTGGTCGAGCCCACGTCCATCAGCAGCGTCGTCTCGCCGAGCAGGGGCCGCATCGCCTCCAGGCTGGGTTCGGTCGCGGCCACCGGCACCGCCAGCAGCACCAGGTCGGAGCCGGCGACGGCCCCTTCCAGCTCAGCGGCCGCACTGTCGATCACGCCGAGTTCGAGCGCGCGCTCGCGGGTGCGCTGCGACTTGCTGTAGCCGACGACACGCCGCACCAGGCCGGCCTCGCGCAGGGCGAGCGCGAACGAGCCGCCCATCAGGCCACAGCCGATCAGGCCGAGTTGTTCGAACATCATCAGTCCGCGGTCGGGTAGGCGCCCAGCACCTTGTAGAAGGCGCACAGGCTCTTGAGCTCCTCGAGCGCAGCCGTGACATGCGGCTCGGACGGATGGCCGGCGATGTCGATGTAGAAGTAGTAGTCCCACTGGCCGGAGCGCGCCGGGCGCGACTCGAAGCGCGTCATCGACACGCCGTTGCGCTTGAGCGGCACCAGCAGGTCGTGCACCGCCCCGGGCCGGTTGGGCACCGAGACCACCAGGCTGGTGCAGTCCTTGCCGCTCGGGGGCAGCGTCGCCATGGTCTGCGGCAGGCAGATCACCGCGAAGCGGGTGCGGTTGTGGGCGTCGTCCTGGATCGCGTGCGAGACGATGTGCAGGCCGAACTGCGAGGCGGCACGCTCGCTTGCCAGCGCGGCCCAGGCCGGATTGGCCGCGGCCAGGCGCGCGCCCTCGGCGTTGCTCGCGACCGCGCGGCGCTCGGCGTGGGGCAGGTGGGTGTTGAGCCACTTCTGGCACTGCGCCAGCGCCTGCGGATGCGCCAGCACCACCTCGATGCCGTCGAGCGAGTTGAGCTGGCGCAGCAGGTTGTGGCGGATCATCAGGCTGACCTCGCCGATCACGTGCACCGGCGAGTTCAGCAGCAGGTCGAGCGAGCGCGCGACCACGCCCTCGGTCGAGTTCTCCATGCCGACCACGCCGTACTGGGCGGTGCCCGAGGCGGTCGCGTGGAAGACCTCGTCGAAGTTGGCACAATAGATCAGGTTGGCCGCGCTGCCGAAGTACTCGATCGCGGCCTCCTCGGTGAAGGTGCCCGGGGGCCCGAGCACCGCGACGCGCTGCGGCGCCTCGAGCGCCAGGCAGGCGGACATGATCTCGCGCCAGATCGCAGCCACATGCTGGTTCAGCAGCGGGCCCGGGTTGGACTTGCAGATCTTGTCGATCACCTGCGCCACCCGGTCGGGGCGGAAGAAGGGCGAGCCTTCGGCGCGCTTGATCTCGCCGACCTGCTCGGCCACGCGGGCACGCTCGTTCAGCAGCGCCAGCAACTGCTGGTCGAGCGCGTCGATCTGCACGCGCAGGACGCCGAGCGCCTCGCTCTGCACCGGTCCGGCCGGCTGCTTGTCGTTGTCACTCATCTCGGTCCGTTTCAGGCCTGGGTGCGTTCGAACTCGCGCATGTAGGCGATCAGCGCCTGCACGCCTTCGATCGGCATCGCGTTGTAGAGGCTGGCGCGCATGCCGCCGACCGACTTGTGGCCCTTGAGCTGCAGCAGGCCTGCCGCCTTGGCGCCGGCCAGGAAGGCGTCGTTGCGGCCCTCGTCGCGCAGGAAGAAGGGGATGTTCATGCGCGAGCGCGCCGCGCGCTCGATGCGGTTCTCGTACAGCTGCGAGCCGTCGAGGTAGTCGTAGAACAGCTGCGCCTTGGCGATGTTGGCGGCCTCGATCGCAGCGATGCCACCCTGGGCCTTGAGCCACTGGAACACCAGCCCGGCCATGTAGATCGCGTAGGTCGGCGGGGTGTTGTACATCGAGCCGGCTTCCGCCACCAGCTTGTAGTCGAAGGCGCTCGGGCAGTGCGGCATCGCGTGGCCGATCAGGTCCTCGCGCACCACGACGATGGTCAGGCCGGCTGGCCCCAGGTTCTTCTGCGCGCCGCCGAAGGCCAGGCCGACGCGGCTCCAGTCGACCGGGCGCGAGGCGACGTTGGACGAGAAGTCGACCACCAGCGGCGCGTCGCTGCCCAGCGCCTTGAGGTCGGGCAGCTCGTGGAATTCCAGGCCATGGATGGTTTCGTTGCTGCACAGGTGCACGTAGCTGGCGCCGGCGCTGAGCTGCCAGCTGGCCGGGGCGGGCAGGCTGATGAAGCCGCCGTCCTTGCCGCTGGCAGCGATGCGGGCGTCGCCATAGCGCTGCGCCTCCTTGGCCGACTTCTGGCTCCAGCTGCCGGTGACGATGAAGTCCATCACCGCGCCCGGCTGCCGGACCGCGAGGTTCATCGGGATGATCGCGTTCTCGGCCAGGGCGCCGCCCTGCATGAACAGGATGTGGAAGTTCGCAGGCACCGCGAGCAGCTCGCGCAGGTCGGCCTTGGCCTGCTCGCAGATGGAGATGAACTCCTTGCCGCGGTGGCTCATTTCCATCACGACCATGCCGCTGCCGTGCCAGTCCAGCATCTCGGCGGCGGCCTGCTGCAGGACGGCCTCGGGCATGGTGGCCGGGCCGGCGGAGAAATTGTAGGGTCGCTTCATTGTCTTTCTCTTGTGCGGAGGGCGGCGGGCGCCGCCCTCATTCGGATGCTGCGCCGTCTTCGTCCCCGCTGTCGTCCTCGCCAGGGACATCGGCGCTGGCGTCGTTCTCGACGATGCGCTGCAGGCCCGACAGCTTGGCGCCCTCGTCGAGCGCGATCAGCGTCACGCCCTGGGTCGCGCGTCCGAGCTCGCGGATCTCGGCGACGCGGGTGCGCACCAGCACGCCGGTATCGGTGATCAGCATGATCTCGTCGTCGGCATGCACCAGCGTGGCGGCGACGACCTTGCCGTTGCGTTCGCTCTGCTGGATCGCGATCATGCCCTTGGTGCCGCGTCCATGGCGGGTGTACTCGGTGATGGAGGTGCGCTTGCCGTAGCCGTTCTCGGTCGCAGTCAGCACGCTCTGCTGCTCGTCCTCGGCCACCAGCATCGCGATCACGCTCTGGCCTTCCTCCAGCGCCATGCCGCGCACGCCGCGCGCGTTGCGGCCCATCGGGCGCACGTCGTTCTCGTCGAAGCGCACCGCCTTGCCGCCGTCGCTGAACAGCATCACGTCGTGCGCGCCGTCGGTCAGCGCGGCACCGATCAGGTAGTCACCCTCGTCGAGGTCGACAGCGATGATGCCGGCCTTGCGCGGGTTGCTGAACTGGTCGAGCGCGGTCTTCTTGACCGTGCCCATGCTGGTCGCCATGAAGACGTAGCGGTCCTCGGGGAAGCTGCGCATCTCGCCGGTCAGCGGCAGCACGACGTTGATCTTCTCGCCCTCGGCCAGCGGGAACATGTTGACGATCGGGCGCCCGCGCGAGCCGCGCGAGCCGGCCGGCACCTCCCAGACCTTGAGCCAGTACAGGCGGCCGCGGTTGGAGAAGCACAGGATCCAGTCGTGCGTGTTGGCGATGAAGAGCTGGTCGATCCAGTCGTCTTCCTTGGTCGCGGTGGCTTGCTTGCCACGCCCGCCGCGCTTCTGCGCCCGGTACTCGGACAGCGGCTGGCTCTTGATGTAGCCGCCATGGCTGAGCGTCACGACCATGTCGGTCGGCGTGATCAGGTCCTCGGTCGCGAGGTCCTGGGCGTTGACCTCGACCACGCTGCGGCGCGCGCCGACCTTGCTCTGGCCGAACTCGGCCCGGATCGCCTGCAGCTCCTCGCCGATGATGGTCGAGACGCGCTCGGGGCGGGCCAGGATGTCGAGCAGGTCGTCGATCTCGGCCATCACGTCCTTGTATTCGGCCACGATCTTGTCCTGCTCCAGGCCGGTCAGGCGCTGCAGGCGCATCTGCAGGATCTCCTGCGCCTGGGTCTCGGACAGGCGGTAGAGGCCGTCGCCCTGCATGCCGAACTCGCGCTCCAGGCCCTCCGGGCGGTAGTCGTCGGCGTTGACCACGCTGCCGTCGGCCTTGGCGCGCGTCAGCATCTGGCGCACCAGCGCGCTGTCCCAGCGGCGCGTCATCAGCTCGGCCTTGGCCAGCGGCGGCGTCGGCGAC
This sequence comes from Pseudomonadota bacterium, assembly GCA_041190985.1. Lineage (GTDB taxonomy): Bacteria > Pseudomonadota > Gammaproteobacteria > Burkholderiales > Burkholderiaceae_C > Malikia. The sequence continues at coordinate 3,721 of JBEEPT010000056.1, read as the reverse complement.
TCGCGGATGATGCGGATGAACTCGTCGATGTTGGCCAGCGCCACCGCCAGGCCCTCGAGCACATGGCCGCGGTCGCGCGCCTTGCGCAGCTCGAACACGGTGCGGCGCGTGACCACCTCGCGGCGGTGCTGCAGGAAGATCTCGACCAGGTCCTTCAGGTTGCACAGCTTGGGCTGGCCGTCGACCAGCGCCACCATGTTGATGCCGAAGGTGTCCTGCAGCTGGGTCTGCTTGTAAAGATTGTTGAGAACTACTTCGGGCACCTCGCCGCGCTTGAGCTCGATCACCACCCGCATGCCGGACTTGTCCGACTCGTCCTGGATGTGGCTGATGCCCTCGATCTTCTTCTCGTGCACCAGCTCGGCGATGCGCTCGAGCAGGGTCTTCTTGTTGACCTGGTAGGGGATCTCGTCGACGATGATGGCCTGGCGCTGGCCGCGGTCGATGTCCTCGAAGTGGCACTTGGCGCGCATCACCACCTTGCCGCGGCCCGTGCGGTAGCCGTCGCGCACGCCGGCGGTGCCGTAGATGATGCCCGCGGTCGGGAAGTCGGGCGCCGGGATGAATTCCATCAGCTCGTCGACCGTGGCCTGCGGCGCCTTCAGCAGGTGCAGGCAGGCGTCGACCACCTCGTTGAGGTTGTGCGGCGGGATGTTGGTCGCCATGCCGACGGCGATGCCGGCCGAGCCGTTGACCAGCAGGTTGGGCAGGCGCGTCGGCAGCACCAGCGGCTCCTGCTCGGAGCCGTCGTAGTTGGGGCCGAAGTCGACCGTTTCCTTGTCGATGTCGGCCAGCATCTCGTGCGCGATCCTGGACAGCCGGATCTCGGTGTAGCGCATCGCCGCCGCGTTGTCGCCGTCGATCGAGCCGAAGTTGCCCTGGCCGTCGACCAGCATGTGGCGCAGCGAGAAGTCCTGCGCCATGCGCACGATGGTGTCGTAGACCGCGCTGTCGCCGTGCGGGTGGTACTTACCGATGACGTCGCCGACGATGCGCGCCGATTTCTTGTACGGCCGGTTCCAGTCGTTGTTGAGCTCGTGCATCGCGTACAGCACGCGCCGGTGCACCGGCTTCAGGCCGTCGCGGGCGTCGGGCAGGGCGCGTCCGACGATCACGCTCATCGCGTAGTCGAGGTAGCTGCGCCGCATCTCCTCTTCGAGGCTGATGGGCAGGGTTTCCTTGGCGAAAGAGGTCATGGGCGCGACGAGACCGGAGGTCGTCTGGTTGAATGCAACCTCATATTTTAGAACGGGGCGGCGATTGTCGCTGCGCTGCCGCGTTCCAGAAGCTCGGCCACCCTGGTGTTGCAGCCCGGCAACAGTTTTGCGCGGGCAGGCCCGCGCCAGTGGCGGGGCGGGCGTTCTCGGGGTGTCAGGCGATAGCCTTGTGGCACAATGATAAATACCCGCTGCCGGTAGGAATTGTCGGGGCGAGAACCCTTTACCGCAGGCATCTGCGCCAACATAACCGAGGAAACCATGATCAAGCTCAACAAAGTGGCCATGTTGTTCGCTACCGCCGCCCTGGCAACTGCCGCCGGTGCCCAGACCGTCGACAACTGGAAGAACGGCACCGGCGAACTGGTGTGGAAGAACGGCACCAACGAACTGTGCTGGCGCGATGCCAACTGGACTCCGGCCACCGCTGCTCAGGGTTGCGACGGCGCGATCGTGCCGGCCGCACCGGCCCCGGCTCCGGCTCCGGCCGCTGCTCCGGCACCGGCTCCGGCTCCCGCTCCGGCCGCTGCCCCGGCTCCGGTCGCCGCTTCCAAGGTGACCTACGCCGCCGACGCCTTCTTCGACTTCGACAAGTCGGTCCTGAAGAAGGAAGGCAAGGCCAAGCTGGATGACCTGGTCAGCAAGGTCAAGGGCATCAACCTCGAGGTGATCATCGCCGTCGGCCACACCGACTCGGTCGGCACCGACGCCTACAACCAGAAGCTGTCCGAGCGCCGCGCCGAAGCCGTCAAGGCCTACCTGGTGTCCAAGGGCATCGACAAGAACCGCGTCTACACCGAAGGCAAGGGCGAGAAGCAGCCGGTTGCCAGCAACAAGACCAAGGACGGCCGCGCCAAGAACCGTCGCGTTGAAATCGAAGTGGTCGGCACCAAGTAATCCGCACCACGCGATCCTGAAAACCGCGCCACGGCGCGGTTTTTTTCTGGGCCGACGCATAATTCGACGATGGACAAGACTATGAACGTGGACCCGGCCGAACTGGCCAAGTTCTCGGAGCTGGCGCACCGCTGGTGGGATCCCGAGAGCGAATTCCGGCCCCTGCACCAGATCAACCCCCTGCGCCTCGACTGGATCGCGCGCCAGGCGCCTCTGGCCGGCCGCCAGGTGCTCGACGTCGGCTGCGGCGGCGGCATCCTGTCCGAGGCCATGGCCAGGCAGGGCGCCGAGGTGCTGGGCATCGACCTGGCCAGCAAGTCGCTCAAGGTGGCGCAGCTGCACGCGCTCGAGTCCGGCCTGGGCAACGTCGCCTACCGCGAGGTTGCGGTCGAGGCGCTGGCGGCCGAACGCCCTGCCAGCTTCGACGTCGTCACCTGCATGGAGATGCTCGAGCATGTGCCGGATCCGGCCTCGGTGGTCAAGGCCTGCGCCGAACTGGTCCGGCCGGGCGGCTGGGTGTTCTTCTCGACGCTCAACCGCAACCCCAAGTCCTTCCTGTTCGCGATCGTCGGCGCTGAATACGTGTTGAACCTGCTGCCGCGCGGCACGCACGAGTTCGCCAAGTTCATCAAGCCCAGCGAGCTGGCGGCCTGCTGCCGCCAGGCCAGCCTCGACCTGCAGGGCACGCGTGGCCTGGAATACAACCCGCTGACCAAGCGCTACTGGCTCAGCGGCGACACCAGCGTCAACTACATGATCGCCACTCGCAAACCCCAATGAGCCAATTCGCCCACCTGCAGGCGGTGCTGTTCGACCTCGACGGCACCCTGATCGATAGCGCGCCCGACCTCGGCCATGCCGCCGACCTGATGCGCGTGCGCCGCGGCCTGCCCTCGCTGCCCTACGAACAGTACCGGCCCATGGCCGGCGCCGGCGCGCGCGGCATGATTGGCGTCGCCTTCGGCTATGGCCCGGACCACCCCGAGTTCGGAGCGCTGCGCGAGGAATTCTTCGCCAATTACGAGGCCTGCATGACCGAGCGCACGCGCGCCTTCGATGGCATCGCCGAGCTGCTGTCTGCCTTGCGCTCGGGCGGCCGGAGCTGGGGCGTGGTCACCAACAAGTCCGAGCGCTTCGCGCTGCCGCTGACCGCCGCCATGCCTCTGTTTGCCGCCGCGGGCACGGTGATCGCTGGCGACACCACGCCGCATGCCAAGCCGCATCCGGAGCCGCTGCTGGAGGCAGCGCGCCGGCTGGGCCTGCCGCCCGAGGCCTGCCTCTACGTCGGAGACGACCGACGCGACATCGTGGCCGGGCGGGCCGCCGGCATGCCGACGGTCGCTGCGAGCTACGGCTACCTGGGCGCCGCCAGCGACGCGGCGGACTGGGGCGCCGACGCGGTGATAAATAATCCGCTCGAGCTCTTGAACTTTTTCGAACTGTCGTAAACTAACAAGTTATCCAGGGGCTGCACTGGTTTCGACGTGGGTTCGGAGACGCAGCAGGGCATGTCGAGGTTCTGTCACCTCGTAAAACCGCAGAAAAAAACTAACTGCAAACGACGAACGTTTCGCACTCGCCGCTTAATCCGGTGAGCCTTGCAACAG